>CAADGU010000118.1 GCA_900696625.1 uncultured Chloroflexota bacterium
GCCACCAGATCAAAGTTCGCCTCCACCTGCCCTGTGGCCAGGGCAAAGGCCGTGTCCCCATCGTGGGTGGTATGCACCGGCCGAATGGCAATCGCCAGGCCGTCATGCGCCCGCTGTGCCAGCCGGTTGGCCTCCACCTTCGTCAGCCGCGCATTTGTCCACACCACCACCAGCGTTGTATTCGTCAATTGCGCCGGAGGGCGGGCAGCAAAGGGGCGATACGGCTTTTCCGCTACCAGCCAGCCGCCGTCCGGGTGGCGCGCCCCGGCCAACACAGAACCATCTTCATTGACCACATCGCCTATGGCATTGACCACGGCTGCTGCGCCGACGACCATCCCCTCTTGCTCCACGCAGGCCAACCCAAAACCTCCTTTCATAAACCCTTCGCGGCCGCCCCATTTGCCCACCGTCACACCCATGCCCGCGCCCACGTTGCCCTGGGCAAATGCCGTCTCGCTGGCGTTCAGACACGCCTGGTAGCCCATCTTGGCATCCGGCATCCGCTGGCCCTGGCTGAAAAAGAGGTCATACACCACCGCTGCGGGAACAATGGGAATGCGACGGATGGGCGTCCAATGACCGATGTCTCGTTCGCCCAGGTAACGCATCACGCCATCGGCTGCCGCCAGGCCAAAGGCGCTGCCGCCGGTTAACAATACAGCATGAACAGTCTGGATGGGCTTGTCCAGTTCCAACAGCGTCAACTCCCGGCTGCCCGGAGCCGGCCCCCTCGCATCCACCCCGCCCACCGTTTCTGGTGGACACAAAAACACAGTGCAACCGGTGTTGAACTGTTCATCAGCTGCATGGCCGATTTTGAGACCGGCGAGGTTGATCGAGTTGTTTGCGTGCAAAAGTGGTTCCCTGAGAGATTAGAGATCGGAGATTTCCCAATCTCGTTAGTGTCACGAAGTTTTCGCCACCTTCTTAAGACTACAACGGATGGAGAAATAAACGGATAATTTTCCAGAAGGGAATCCGTTCAATTCTTTATCCGCTGTAGTCATGGCGAAAAAGTAAAGACATTCCCCAATCTTCAATCTCTGATCTCCAATCTCCGTTTTTTACTTCCACTGTGTCAAAATCGTTTCCCGCTGGAAAGATTTGACGGTGATGAACCCCAAAACTACATCGAGGATCAAGACGATGACGCCGATAAGGTAAATCATGTCCCGGCTGACCACAACCCAACCGACGGATTGGCCCACCAGCAGCAGGATAATGGGCAGCACCACCAGACCGGACAACTGCTCGGCCACACGCGGGTCGGTGACGCGGGCGGAAACCATGATGGCGATACTGACGGAGAGGAAGGTCATCAATGGCCCGACTACAAAAATTGCCAGCACCCAGACGGGCGCAAACACGTAAGCCAGCGCCAGTTCGGCGCCCAACATGATGACGGCGCCAATGGCGTAAACGAAATAGGCCAGCCAGGTAGCCAGGATAGCGGGCACAATTGCGGCAATCGCTTTGCCCGTCAGCAGTTCAATGTCGGTGATGGGGGTGGCTAACAAGGGCTCCAGGCTGCGGGTGGCCTTTTCGCCGACGATGCTGTAGGCGGCGATGGTGACGGGAATCATCACCGGCAAGATCATAAAGAGCAACGTGTACAGGCTGAGGGTGTAGACCATGACACATTCGTTTTCGGTGAGGCCCACGCACAGGTCGCCAAAAAACTCTATCTCTTCGGTGGAGACGCTGCTGCTGGCGCTG
Organism: uncultured Chloroflexota bacterium; assembly: GCA_900696625.1. GTDB lineage: Bacteria > Chloroflexota > Anaerolineae > Promineifilales > Promineifilaceae > CAADGU01. The sequence continues at coordinate 1,720 of CAADGU010000118.1, forward strand.
GCGGGAAAGCGGCTCATGCCCCAAATGGTGGCCAGGGGCAGGATGGTGAGCATGAGCGGCAGGAAGATGACGGAGAAGAGAACGAGCCGGTTCTTGAATACTTCGGCCCATTCTTTGCCAATGATGGTGCGGATTTTTTTCATGGTTTTACCGGGTTTGTAGCAGGCACTTTAGTGCCGTCCGGTGATGGAACGGCGATAAATCGCCTACTACGAACGGGGTTCAGGATTCATTTACCAGACGTAAATAGATATCTTCCAACGAATGGCGTAGTTCGCCGACAAATTGGATGTTGGCCCCGGCGCTGACCAGCAGGCGGATGAGTTCGGGGTTGTGGGTTTCGGGGTCATCCAGGGCAACGACCAGTTTGTTGTCTATGGCTTCCAGCCGGTTGATGTAAGGCAGGTTTTGCAGGGTGGGCTGGTAGGGCACGGCCGTGTCCGCCAGATGAAACACGACCTGACGGCCGTACATCTCCTGCCGTAATCCCTGTGGCGTGTCAATCACCCGCAGCCGTTGGTTGAAAACGGCCACACGGTCACAGAGGCGGTCGGCTTCGTCCAGGTTGTGGGTGGTCAGGAAGATGGTGCGTCCTTGCGCCTTTACTTCCAGGATGAAGTCACGTACCAGTTTGGCCGCTTCTGGGTCTAGTCCGGCGGTGGGTTCGTCCAGAAAGAGGATTTTTGGTTCGTGCAGCAGGGCGCGGGCGATGGCCAACTTTTGTTTCATGCCTTTGCTGAACGTGCCGGCAGCGTCTTGACGGCGCTCCCACAGCCCTAATAGCCGCAGATATTTTTCTACCTGACCGGGCACATCGGGCACTTCGTATAGTTCGGCGTAGATGGTCAGGTTTTTGAGGGCGGAGAGGCGATCATACATGCCCGGTGTTTCCGTGAGCAGGCCCACATGGCGGCGAATGGATTGGCTGTCTTTGCCTACTTCATACCCCATGACGGTGGCCCGGCCCTGCGTAGGGCCAATGAGGCAGGTGAGCATACGCACGGTGGTTGTCTTGCCTGCGCCGTTGGGGCCGAGGAAGCCAAAGACTTCGCCTTCGCCAATGTGTAAAGTGAGCCGGTCTACGGCCGTGTGGCTGCCAAATTGTTTGCTGAGATTTTCGGTGTCTATCATTTTTGTCATGCGTGATGCGTGATGCGTGACTCACAGGTCACGCATCACGCATCACGGTTTACGGGATTCTACCCCCCTCTTGCTCGTGCCGCCAGCCAACCGGGAAGCTGGCTGATGTGCGCCAGTTCGGTGTAGCCGCTGCGGTCGGCGTGGGGCACATGTTCGTGTGCCCAGGTGGAAGTGTGGGGAATGTGTACGGCCGTGCCGCCAATCTCCACCACCGGCAGAATGTCGGAGCGCACGGAGTTGCCCACCATGAGGAAACGGCTGGGGGCGATGCCGTATTTGTGCAGCAGGGCGTCATACGTTTCCGCCTCTTTTTCGCTGACCACCTCGATGTACTGGAAGCGGTCGGCAATGCCGGAGCGGGCGATTTTTGACTCTTGCTCAAACAGGTCGCCTTTGGTGATGATCATCAGCCGGTGCTTTGGCGCCAATTCATCCAGCACGGCCGTGACCCCCGCAAACACCTGCACCGGATGGTCACGCATCTCTTTGCTGAACTGCAGAATGGCCTGGATGGTGTCGCCGGAGACACGGCCGTTGGTCAGATGCACGGCCGTTTCCACCATCGAAAGCGCGAAGGATTTGATGCCATAGCCGTAGTAGCGCAGGTTGGCAATTTCCGTCTGGTCAAGGGTCTGGCCGATGTGGTCGGGGTCGGCATACGGCCGTAACATCTCAATGAACTGCTCCCGCTTCATAATGTAGAGATGCTCATTCGGCCACAACGTGTCATCAGCGTCAAAAGCGATTACGTCAAACATAACAATACCCCCTTCGGTAAATTGAAGAGGGTATTGTAACCGCGACGGCCGTGTCCGGCACATCGCACAAGACCCCAAGGGTTTCAGAAAACCCTTAGGGTCTTTTTTGTTTCAGGGAATCACCTCAAAACGAACTTCGTTCGGGTTAGACAGGTCAAGGGCATGGGGATAGGTTTGCATGTCCAAAATTTTGAGTTCACGGCCGTTTGCCCCCTCCGCAAAATACCCCCATTGCACCACCAGCGCCAGTTGGTCGGCGCCCACAATTTGCGCCATCTCCGCCGGGTTGCCGGTAAAGGTGATGGTCACACTGTTTTCTTCCGGGTTCAGAGGGATATAGTCACTCATCCCATCAATCGGCATACGGCCGCCGCC
>CAADGU010000119.1 GCA_900696625.1 uncultured Chloroflexota bacterium
CCATAGGCGCGAATGCGGTAGTGAAACACATTGTCTGGTGCGGGTTGGTGGGTATCAATGAGCTTTGTGTTGACGGTGCCCAGGTCTGTGGTGGTAACGCCAGAGCCAAAGTTGGCGTCTTGTGATTCTTGCAGTTGATAGCCGCTCAGGTAAGGGTAGCCTTCTAGTGTCCAGTTCAATTGCCAGTGATTGGAGCTGTTGGGCCGGGTGGCGGACAGCGTAGGTGCGCCGGTCGGCGGTGGCACCGGTTTGGCGATGAGGGGTAAATAAACAACGCTATCCTGCACCAGTGTGGTTAAGGTAATGGCAGCCGTAGTTGTAATCTGGCCTTGTGAGGTGGCGGTGACTACGGCCGTATCGCTGTCTCCGTTATTGGCTGAACCGGGGATACTGACATTTACCTGAATCTCCACCCCATTGCCGGCGAGCAACGTGACGGTGGTGGTGGACGGCGTAGTATTCCAGTTGGCCGTGTAGGTGATGTCAAATGTGTCGGTAGTGCTGCCGGTATTGCTGAGGACAAGCATGTAGCTCACAGTCTCGCCAGGGTAGCTGATGTGCATTGTTTCGCCTGACCAGGCAGCGCCATAGGTTGGTTCGCCGACCGGAGCCTGGATGGTGTGCCCGGCGATGTAGGCCGCCATCGCCTCGTCAAACGTGACGGTGGGGCTTATTACCTGGGCAGCCGGTTGTGTCTGGGGGGTGGTATGGGCGCTGTCGGCGGCAACGGCCGTGACCAACGCCTGCACCAACAGCAGCAACAGCCCCAGCGCGGTAACGGTCGTAATTCCCAAAACCAGTCGTCGTTCTTTGTATGTATTATCTTGCATATCCTTGTTTTCAACCTCCAAAATTTTATCTTGAAATGATTGGTGATGAAGGGCCTTGATCGCCAATCACCTAAACGCAGGGATCATATCTGCACTGCTATTTCTCGTCAAAATGCAGGTCGGTGGCGAGGATGAAAACATCGGATGGGCCGCCGGTGTGGGGCGTCGGGTTGCCGGTGTGTGTTAATCTTTGCCCATCGGGCAGCGTGTACAGACCAATCTGCAAGGTGAACGGCCCATTTTCTGGGGGAATGACCAGTGGATGAAGTTGAACGAGCCGATCACCGGCGCGCAAGGTAGTGGCAGCGGCGTCGAGGCCATCGTGTTGGGCCGCAATTTCCCCCTGATTATTGAGCAAATGGACAAACGCCGTGAGATGTGGCGGTAGTGGTTGGTCCACGCGCCAGCGGGTGACCAAGTAGATTGTTTGCCCGCCATCCGCCGGTAGTATCTCATATCCCTCTAATGTGATCCTGTCGCCAAAGGTGATCGGTTCCGGCAGTAGCGGCAGGTCGGGCAGGGGGGGCGCGTCGTAAACGGCGAATCGGGGTGTTTGTTGGCTTTGGTAGAGGGGCGCGTCTGGCAGGCGCAGTAGTTGGCGCAGTTTGGAGGATAGGGGAGCATGTTCGGGCACGTAGAGACGGCCGTTCCCATTCCCCGTAAACACCATCGCCCCGGCCGCCCCCGGCCCGGCTTGAATCCAGCGGGCATCGGTGGGCGGCACGGCCGTGCGCGGCAGCACGTTCGTGCGCTGCCAGGATTCGGCGTCAATCTGCTCAAAAAACGGGTCGGCAATGATAATGTCGCCTGGCGGCTGCGTTTTTTCATAACGGGCAATGTCCAACAACACCGCCTGGTAATGGTTCAACCGCGTCTCTACCGCCTGCGGCCAACGGGTGAAGCCATGCTGGATGGTACGGCCTATGTTGAACAACAGTAGGGTGATGAGTAAGGCGTAAACCATGAGCCGTAAACCGTAAACGGTAATCGGTAATCGGTAATCGGTGGCCGATGCCCATTTACCGATTACCGATAACCGATCACCGATAACCGTTACCGCCACACCCACCACCACAAACACCGCCGGCAGCGCGCCAACCAGTCGAATAGTGCTGGGGGCTTGCGGGGTAAGGGCGCTGGGCAGCAACCCTACCGCCAGCCAGGTGAGCAGCAGGGCAAATGGGAACAGGCGGATGCGCCAGATGGTGATGAGCAGCCCGGCGTAAAACAACACGGCCGTGACCCAATCAAAAAGCGGCACACCCGGCAGCCCATACGTGCCACGGGGGTCGCCGCTGAAGCTGAATACACCCAGGGTTGCCAGCGTGGCCGCCAGAATGGGCTGCGTGTTTCCCTGGCGCAGCGCATCCAGCGGCCCACCCAATTGATCCACCCGCTGCAAAAGGGAAGGGTCGGCCCACCACGTCAGGTAAAGGGGCAAAGCCACCAACATGGCCGTGCCCGCCATCTGTGCGCCACTTTTCAGTGTGGCCCGCCATTGCTGCCGCTGTGTGATGAGCAGGACGGCCGAGAGCAGCACCGGCCACAGCAGCATCACCTGGGCAGCGGTGTAGGTGTACAGGCTCAGCCCCAGCAGCAGCCCCGCCAACCAGGGGCGCTTCGGCCAGAACCAGGCAGCGCCCACCAGGAACAGCGGTTCCATGATGGGGCGAATTCCCACCCGGCTAAAAATAACCGGCCACCAGGAGACCGCCAGACCCAATCCGGCAGTCACGGCCGTGACCGGCCCAAACTCCTGCCTGGCCCAACGCATGGTCGCCGCCACTAACAACATGCCTAAAAAGACAGAGGCCAGCCGCGCCTGCAAATAATTCTCGCCCAACCCCAGGTAAAAAGGGATACCCCAATAGTGATACAGCGGCTCGTGCCCATACCCCTCGCGGAAAAAGAGGGCATGGTTGCCCGCCAGGATAAAAGCGGGCATCCCGGCGTCTAACACCTCGTCCTGCGACAGGCCCGGCGGTACGTCGCGCAGCGCCGCCAGCCGGAATGCCGCTGCCAGCAGCAAGACGCCCACCATTAGCCAGCGTTCTAATTGTCGGTTTGTCATGTGTGAAGAAGTAATTGGGTAATTGAGTAATTGGGTAATTGCGTAATTACCCAATTACTCAATTACCTGAAAAATCCATATCGAATATCCCACCCGGTCATCCGGTTCACGGGCGCGGAACCAGGGGTAAACGGTCTTATTTGCCCAATGGGATTCCCACAGGCTGCTGGCGCTGATGGCGTAGAGGCCCGGTTCGGGCTGCGCCGGATTAAACGGCGGTGCAGTCCACAGCGAATAAAATTCGGCGCGAGGGAAGCCGGGCATTGGTTCATATTGCAGACCGTAGTAAGCGGGCACGGCCGTGCCAAACCAACCCAACTTCAGCGAATCCACTTCATTTTCGGCCATCCACATTTGCAGCCGCCGTAAATCTTGCCCCCAATCCACGTTGCTGTCTGAAAGCAAGCGTGGCCCATTGGTCGGCCCACCGACAGCCACATTAAAAAAGCTAAGGTAGTGAGGGTGAATCGTGAGCGTTTCTAGCAGGAGGAGCAGGGGGAGGGTGACGAGGGTAATCCGTAACCCGTAATTCGTAAGCCGTGAGCTGTAATCGGTAATCGGTGATCGGTGATCGGTGATCGGTTTTCTTTGCCACCTGCCACTTGCCACTTGCCACCTGCCGCCAACCGCCAGCCCACTAATCAACACCAACAGCAGAGGCAGCATGGGCAGCAGGTGGCGGTAGCCGATGTTGACGCCGCTCCACATGCTGAGGACGAAGTAGTAAACGGCGGGGGTGAGCAAATAGAGCGCCCGCCGCCGGGTTTGTCGCTGCCAGAGCAGTACGGTGGCGGCAATGGGCAGGGTGATGAGGATAGCGAGCGGGGTTTTGACCAGGAAGGCGATGGGAAAATAGAGCAGGAACCCTTGATCCGAAAATTCGCCTAAGAGGAAAGCGGCCCGCCCACCCCGGCTGACGTTGAGTATCTGGTCTAGTCCGGCCCAGAAAGTGGGCATGGGGCCGCTGGCGCTGTTCAAAAATTGCAGCGTTTCGGATGGGAAACGGAACGGCCCCCATTCAAAACCAAAGATGGCCCAGGTGATGAGCAGAGAGAGCAGCACGGCCGTGGCCAACTGCACCACTCTTCGCCCGGCTATTTGCCAATAGGGGCCGGGTTGGGGCGGGTATAGGGGCAAAACGGCCAACACACCCCAAATGGGCAAAAAGCCCAACGTGGAAAGTTTACTGCCAAAGGCCAGTCCGATGGCTATCCCTGCCCACAGCCAGCGTCGCCAGTTCCATCCCGCCGCTTGCCACAGCCGCCACAACAGGTAAAAAGCCAGAAAGCTAAAAAGTGCGCCGCCCAGATCGGTGGTAATGAGACGGCCGTGCGCCAGGATATTTGGCTCAAACAGCAGCAAAAACAGCGCCAGCAGTCCCGCCCATTTACCCCATAATTCACGGGCAAAATGAAAACCTACCAGCGCCAGTCCCATCGTCAGGAAAACCACCGGCAGCCGCCCCAAGAAGATCATGCGGGTGACGTCCTGGTTAGCGTGCCACAGAAACTCTTCGGCAAAAACGTACCAGTAAATGTCTGGCGGGGACATATCAGCCCAACTGGGGTGTGCAAAGGGCACAACAACTGTGGGCAGGGTGAGCAGCGGCAGGGCGCTAAGACTATTGATCAGCGGTGGGTGTTCCAGGCTAAGGCGGGGGTCGCCGCCGGAGCGTAAAAAAGCGATGCCGCGCGCCAGGTGGTTTTGTTCGTCCATGGTGGGGCTATCCAGCACCAGGCTGTTGAGCGCCAGCCAGAAAAAGAGGAGGAAGAGGGGGACGGCCAAAAGTTGCCGGGGGACGGCCGTGCAGATAGCCGCTATTCTATGCCATGTTGCCATATCGAGCGGATTATATGACAGGGTGATGGGGTGACAAGGTAAGGAGGTGAAAAGGTGACAATGTGAGGGGGTAACGGTAGAATGGCTGGCTTGTTCGTCACCGATTACCGATTACCGATTACCGATTACCGATTTATGCGTAAACACGCAGGCACACTCATCAAACTGGGCGTCACGGCCGTCGCCCTGCTTCTCGTTTTTCGAGAAGTGGATGCGCGTTATATTGTGGCCCGGATAGGGCAGGCGCAGTGGGGCTGGGTCTTGTTTGCCTTTATCCTGGTGAATGCCAGTGTGGTGCTGCGGGCCTATCGCTGGCGTATTTTGCTGGTGGCGCTGGGGGCGGCCGTGCGATTTGGCCGGTTAGTGGAACTGTATTTTGCTGCCGGTTTCTTTAATTCTGTGCTGCCGTCCGGTCTGGCAGGGGATGTGGTGCGGGCGGTGGAAGCGGCCCAAGATGTACCGGCCGATGTGGCCGCAGGCACAGTCATTGTAGACCGGCTGACGGGGCTGCTGGCGCTGTTCATGTTGGCGCTGTTGGCGCTGCCTTTGCGCCCTGTTTATTTCCCTACCGCCCTTCTGACGCAAATTGTGGCCATCTGTGTGGTGGGTTTGTTGGGTGGGGTGGTGCTGTTGCAAGGTAGTCTGGTGCGGCAGGTGGCGCGCTGGGTGCCAAAAAGGCTACGGCCGTATTGGCGCAAGATTGAGCAGGTGTTAACGGCCGTGTCTGCTTGCGGCTGGCGGGCGATTGGCGGGGCGTTGGCCGTGTCGGTGCTGTTTAACCTGATGCAGATAGCCTGGTGGTGGAGCGCGGGCAAAGCACTCGGCTACGACGTTTCTGTGTCTGTCTACTTTTACACCACGCCGCTGATGGCGTTGGCAACCCTGATGCCGTCCATTGGCGGCCTGGGTGTACGCGAAAAACTGGCGATCTTGTTGTTTGCGCCGGCCGGGTTGTCACCGGAGGCGGCTGTTTCTCTCTCTTTACTGGTTTTTGCTCTGGAACGCGGCTCCGGGCTGTTGGGCGCGCCCATTTACATGGCCTCCCTTGTACGCCAAAAGCGTGATGGATGAGGAGTGGTTTCAATCTCGTTCGGTGGCACGGTGAGGACATCGGCCGCAGCACTGCCGAATGGGACACATCCCCCATGTTCCTGAAATGGTAAACGGGATATGATAAGAGGCGTTTGGTACTTCTTCACACACGCAACGGATGTTTCATGGCAAAATGGCGACGATCCTTTCCCAAGAGACAGCACGGGTAGCAGCCCCCCGTCCGGCTGAGGCTCACGTCGAAGCCACGATGAATAAAAATTCATAGTTCATCCTTCATAATTCATAATTTTCAAAGGAGGCGTAGAGATTAAGTTATGTGGCAAAGAATGATTTTGTTCATACTGGTTGTACTGGTATTGGCGGCTTGTGGGTCGGAAGCGACTTCTACACCGGAGGCGGCCACGGCCGTGCCCACCGGACGCACACTCGTTTTGGGCGATATTTCGGATGAAGCCGCGGAAACGATCCGGGGAACGCAGCCACTGGCCGATTACCTGGCGGGGCAGTTGGCCGATATGGGTTATTCCGGCGGCACGGTCAAAATTGCCCCTGACCTGGATACGATGATCCGGTGGATAAATGATGGTGAGGTGGACCTGTACTTTGACAGCCCTTATCCGGTGTTGGTGATCAGCGATGAAACCGGCGCTACCCCCATTTTGCGGCGGTTTCGTTTTGGCGTACCGGAATATCATTCCGTCTTTTTTGTGCCCAAAGACAGCGAAATAGACAGCCTGGATGATTTGATGGGGCAAATGGTGGCATTTGAGGAGAATTTTTCAACCTCCGGTTACATGCTCCCCTTAGCCCATCTGGTTGAACTGGGCATGAACCCGGTGTTGAAATCTGCCCCGGATAGTGACGTGGCGGCTGATGAAATTGGCTATGTTTTCAGCACGGCCGATGACACGACGGTGCAGTGGGTTGTCAGCGGTCGGGTCCCCGCCGGTGTAACGGACAATGTGTTCTTCTCCCGTTTGCCGGAGGACACCCAGGCGCAGTTGAAAATCATCGCGGCTACAGAGGATGTGCCCCGGCAGATGGTGTTGGTACGCGCCGGTATGAATGCTGCCCTGGTGGCGGCCATTCGCACGGCGTTGTTGGAAATGGAACAATCGGAAGAGGGGCGCGCGGCCTTAGAAAAATTCCAGACGACAGAGTTTGAAGAGTTTGAAGAAGGGGCGGAAGTGGAATTAGCGCGTATGCGTGAGTTATATGAGTTGGTGCAGGCGGAGCAATAGCGGAGATTGGCAGATTAGGAGATTAGGAGATTCAATCTCCTAATCTCCCAATCTCCTGATCTCTTAATCTCTACTAAAGCCGCCCCATTTCTGCTAGAGTATTGGTATGCGTCAACGATTCAGGTGGCAACGGCCGTTAGCCCTCAAACTTACCCTCATTATTACCCTCATCATTGTGGTGGTTGTCACGGTTATTACCACCCTTACCGTGTACCGGGAACGCCAGAATTTCCAACGAGAATTAGAGCAGCAGGCAGACTTGCTGTTGAACACATTGGCTGCCAGCGGCGCCGATTCTTTGTATTTTCTGGAGGCGGATTATCTCTCTGACGTGATGCGGGATTTGGGGGAGTTTCAGGTGGTGACACACGGCCGTTATTATGACCCCGACGGCCGTATTATTGCCGACGCTGTTGACCTTGATACACGCTTCAACCGGGAGCCGGACATCTTTGGCAAAGTGCTGCTGTCTGGCACGGAAACCATTTATGTGTGGCAAGATGACCAGTTGATTGCCGGTGAGCCGGTGATTGTGGGGGCGGAGAAGATTGGCGCCGTTAGCATTGGGCTGCCCACAGCGCCGCTGGCAAGAAAGCTCACGGCCGTGCGTCAGCAGGGCATTGTGGTGGCGATGGGCGTGGCGTTATTTGGGCTGGTGCTGGCGCTGCTGGTCAGCCGATCCATTACCGAACCACTGCAACAAATGATTGTTGCCACCGAGCATGTGCGCCAGGGAGATTTAAGTCAGCGCGTCTACATTTATACGGGTGATGAGCTGCAAACATTGGGTGAGCATTTTAATGACATGACCGCCCAACTGGAAAAAACACTGCGCCAGATGGAGCAGGAAATTGAAGAGCGTAAACGCGCCCAGGCAGAGCTGCAAGCCGCCAAAGAAGCGGCTGAAGCCGCCAACCGCGCCAAAAGCGCCTTTCTGGCCAATATGAGCCATGAATTGCGCACCCCCCTAAACGCCATTTTGGGTTTTGCCCAATTAATGGTGCGTCGTAACCTGGTTGGGCCGAAGGACCGCAATAACCTGGAGATTATTTTGCACAGCGGTGAGCATTTGCTGACATTGATCAACCAGGTGCTTGATATGTCCAAAATTGAAGCCGGGCGCATGACCTTGCATGAAAAACCCTTCCACCTGTATGCGATGATGGAAGAGTTGGAGAGCATGTTTCGGCTGCGGGCTAAAGAGAAAAAAGTGCAGTTGGTAATGGATGTTGACCCGGATATGCCGCCGGTCATTATTGCCGACGAGACGAAACTGCGGCAGGTATTGATCAATTTGCTGAATAATGCCTTGAAATTTACCGTGCAAGGGCAGGTGTGTTTGCAGGTGCAGTATGAATCAGGCACGGCCGTGTCTGAAATGCCCTTCCACCTGCTGCGCTTTACCGTTGAAGATTCCGGGCCAGGCATTGAGCCGGATGAACTGGACAAGGTGTTTGAGGCCTTTGTCCGGGCCAAGGCCGGTATCCAATCCAATGAAGGCACTGGTCTGGGTCTCACACTGAGTCGCCAGTTTGCCCGGCTGATGGGTGGTGATATGACCGTCCGTAATGTTGATGATGAACCGGGGCACGGTGCAATTTTTGAATTTACCATTCGCGTAAAGCCAGATGCGGTAGCGGACGAACGGGCCAAGGCTGCGCCTCTGCAAATTATTGGCCTGGCGCCAGACCAACCAGAGATACACGTGTTGGTGGTGGATGATAATTGGGAGAACCGGCAGGTATTGGTGGAATTATTACGGCCGTTGGGTTTTGTGGTGCGGGAAGCGTCCGATGGGAAAGCGGCAGTTGAGGCATGGTACCGGTGGCGGCCCCACCTCATTTTGATGGATATGCACATGCCCAAAATGGATGGTTATGAAGCAACCCGCACGATTTTGGGCCAGGCTGAGAACCAGAAGCCGGTCATTATTGCCATTACTGCCAGCGCCTTTAGCCACGAACGCGAGGCGATTTTAGGGGCAGGCTGCAGCGACTTCATCCGCAAACCGGTGCAGACGAGTTTTATTCTGGAAACCATTCAAAAGCATCTGGCTGTGCAATATCTCTATGCCCAAGCAACAGAGATGGATACGGTTGTGCCCGCCATTGTAAACGCGAATGGTGATGAGGCGGATGCGCAAGCCCTGCCGCCAACGCTGCTGGCTCAACTCCGGCAGGCAACGTCGCAGGCGAATATGGAGCAAATTGAGGTGTTGGTCACGGCCGTTGCCACTTATAACCCGACTCTGGCTAACGAACTGCAACGGCTGGCTGATGACTTTGAATACGGTAAAATCCTGAACCGTCTGGGAATGGAAGAAGTAATTGAGTAATTGAGTAATTCGGTAATTACCCAATTACCCAATTACCCAATTACCCATCACCCCTTACCCCTTATCTATGAACGAGCATTCTGTCTCCCACCTTCCGACCACTGTTTTGATTGTGGATGATACACCGGCCAACCTACGGTTGTTAGCCAGCCTGTTGGGTAATGCTGGCTACCAGGTGCGCCCGGCGCGTGACGGCCGTATGGCCCTCTCTGTGGCCCAATCCCACCCCCCAGACCTCATCTTGCTGGACATTATGATGCCGGAAATGGACGGCTATGAAGTGTGCCGCCACCTGAAAGCGGACGAACGTACCCGCGAAATCCCCGTCATCTTCATCAGCGCCCTGGATGATGTGCTTGACAAAGTGAAATCCTTTCAATTAGGCGCGGTTGATTATGTGGCCAAACCGTTTCAGGCCGAAGAAGTGCTGGCGCGGGTGCGCAGCCACATTACCCTCTACAAATTGCAGCGCGATTTGCGCGAGCAGGTGGCCGAGTTAGACGCTTTTGCCCACACCGTCGCCCATGACCTCAAGAATCCGCTGGCGTTGGTCATTGGCCTGATTGATTTTGTGATGCTGCAATTTGCCGACGAAGTGCCGGAAGAAGTGCTGGGGTTTCTGAAAAAAATACAAAATACCGGCTATCGTGGGGTGAACATTATTGATGAACTACTGCTGCTGGCCAGTGTGCGCAAACAGGATGTGCAGTTACGGCCGTTGGACATGGCCGAGATCGTCGCCAAAGCACAAGATCGCCTGGTGTTGATGACCGACAATTACCGGGGGGAAATAGCGGTACCGGAAGTGTGGCCGACGGCCGTTGGCTACGCCCCCTGGGTAGAGGAAGTATGGGTCAACTACATGAGTAACGCCCTGAAATATGGCGGGCAGCCACCCCGGTTGGAATTGGGCACGGCCGTACAGCCAGACGGTATGGTGCGCTGCTGGGTACGGGACAACGGGCCAGGTCTCTCCCCGGAAAAACAGGCCGTCCTCTTCACCGAATTTGTGCGTCTGAATGAAGTGCGCGCCGAAGGATTTGGCCTGGGGCTTTCCATCGTCCGCCGCATTATGGACAAACTGGGCGGTCGCGTCGGCGTTCACAGCGTGGAAGGGGAAGGGAGTGAATTCTACTTTGAACTCCCGGCGGGGTGAACAGGTGAGGGGGTGATGCCCAACCCTTCCTAATTCTTAATTCCTCAAAAGATGCGCACATGTACCCATTCGCCGGCTTGTAAGCCGTTTTTGTTTAGCGGTACTTTAATCAGTCCATCGGCATTCACCAGCGTATAAATCAGGTTGCTTTTGCCGAAGACCGGGGTCGCCACCAGCCCTTCCGGGCCATCTTCCAGGCGGGCGGGCACATAATCCTCACGGCCGCTTTCGCTGGCAATGTTCTGGCTTAGTCTGGCCCACACCACCCCCTGGCGCGGCAGTTCGTTTACCCCTTGCAGCCGGTAAATGGCCGGAACGCCAAACATATCAAACTGAATCATGGCCGATACCGGATTGCCGGGCAGCCCCAACACCGGTTTGCCCGCCACCGCGCCCACAATGGTCGGTTTGCCGGGGCGGGTAGCCACGCCGTGCAGCAGCACCCCCGGCTGCCCCAGCTTTTCGATCACCTGCACCGTCATATCGCGTACACTCACCGATGACCCGGCGGAGAGGACGAGCATATCGCAGGTGGTTAACAGGCCGGCAGCGGCCGTGTACAGCGC
>CAADGU010000120.1 GCA_900696625.1 uncultured Chloroflexota bacterium
CCGGTCTCCGACCGCGCCACCTCTTATCAATACATAAAAGTAGCCCGCGTGGCGGGCCAGGACTGGAACTATATCACGGGCAGGCGTGGCGGGCAAATCAAATTGCCGCCACTTTGGTATGGGATACAATCCATCCGTATTGCGTGACACGTGATGCGTGACCAGAGTGCCTCACGCCTCACGCGCAAATGGTAAAGGGCCTATTAGATGCCTGATGGGATTGCGTGCTATCGCAGGGAGACAACCATGAAACTCAGCCGATTGATCATTATGAGCCTGACCGGACTGCTGCTGGCGGGGTGTGTGGCGGAAATGGAGACGGTCACGGCCGTGCCCACCCGCATACCAGTGACGAATACGCCGGTTGTTGTGGTGGGTACGGCCGTACTCCCCACCAGCGCCAGCACATCCACCCACACCGCCACCTTCGCTCCCCTGCCAACCCACACGCCCACACTGCCACCTTCAGCCACGCCAACCGTTACACCTACTCCGTTACCCCCGCTTCCTGGTGAAATTTACTTTCTATGGGATCCAAAGCATTTACCACGTGGTGAAGTATTTGACCCAATTCAAAACCTCTATCTGATTTCTGATGAAGGTGATGACGGTCTGGAAATCTCTCTGGTTGTCAACGAAATTGTTGGTTGGCCATACATTTCGCTTTCCCCAGACAAAACAACCTTTGTGTTTACAGGTTTAGAAGACAGAAATGGTGACGGATATGTTAGCTTTGAGGGTTTCAATCGGGGCTTTGATGGGCCCAATGTTTTTTCATATTCTCGAGAAGATAGCAGTGTGTCACGAGTGACCTCTGATTATCCCATCATCTTTAACCCAGAATGGGAAGCGGATGGGCAAAGGATTCTTTATGGTCAATCTACGTATGGCCTGTCGTCAATTAACGTGGCTGATGGGGCATCGCACCTTATCGCCTCTTTCCCAGGAGATCAAATTACCTGGACAGATGTATCACCTGACGGCCGTCTGGTAGCTCTTAATCTTGACTCCATCCTGATCAACATTATCAACATCCAGACCGGTGAAATCACACAAGTGACTAATGAAATTGGTGGATTTGGCGTTGAAAGGGTCTGGTCGCCAGATAGCAAGTGGCTTGTTTTGAGCCAACCGGTTACAAATCGCGTTTTTCTGGTTAACGTAGAAACGTCCACTGCCAATCTTGTATCAGAAGTTGACGCTTTCTATTCATTAGCCTGGTCACCTGACAGCCAACGATTGGCTTTTGTTCAAGACACTACTGAAGGCTCAAGGTTGATGAGCTTGAACCCAATTGATTTATCCACAGAGGAGATAGTAAGCACACCGGGCAAAATCTATAGTCTGCAATGGTCTCCTGATGGTTCACAATTAGCGATGGCTATCGCTGTGGAAGAAACAGCTACTCTTGACGTTTTGAATATAGAGAGCGGCAAGCTTCGTGAACTGTGGCAAAGCGATGAATCCCGACGATTTCATATTCCTGCATGGTCGCCTGATGGCGAGTGGCTCTTATTCTTTCACGGTCGGGGATGGCCTCTGTCGCATGGCCCGGATGATGAAGCTGGTCTTTATCATATTCATCAAAACGGCGGAGAAGCACAGTTGATCCTCGATACCTCCAATACATCTGACCCTTATGGCTTTTTCTGGTTGCCAGAAATACAAAATCCGTAAGTCGCAATGGGGAGGCAGGCACTACTTGCTCATTAGGCCGTGCCCACCTCCCCCACTCTCGCTATAATCCCCCCATGAAAGAGGCGCAGCAGTTTGTCACCGGGCACGGCCGTGCCATTTACTCCTTCCCCGTGCAGTCGTTTGCCAATCTGGTGAACAACATCTACCTGATTGCCGGGGACGAGGGCTGGATTTTGGTAGACTGTGGCTCCGGGTTGGAGCAGGCCAATGCGGATTTATTGGCGGGCTTCACGGCCGTGACCAGCCAATTCACCCCCGTCTCCCTCAGCGACATCCGTCACATCCTCATCACACACGGCCATATTGACCATTTTGGTGGACTGCCCTTTGTGCGCCAGCACACGGACGCGCCGATTGGCGTGCATGTGCTGGACCGGCGGGTACTGTCCAACCACGAGGAGCGGGCGGTGTTTGCCTCACGTCGGGTGGCCCAATTTTTGGAAAGTGCCGGTGTTTCCGAGGAACACCAGCAACAGTTGATGCAAGTCTACCTCTTTGCCAAGCGGTATTACCAGTCTGTGCCGGTGCAATTTTTACTGGAAGAGGGGCAGCCAACGGTCAGCGGCATTCAGGTGTTCCATACGCCGGGGCATTGTTCCGGGCAGGTGTGCCTGCTGGTGGATGATGTGCTGCTGACGGCCGATCACATTCTGGCGCGCATCACC
This sequence comes from uncultured Chloroflexota bacterium, assembly GCA_900696625.1. Classification (GTDB taxonomy): domain Bacteria; phylum Chloroflexota; class Anaerolineae; order Promineifilales; family Promineifilaceae; genus CAADGU01. The sequence continues at coordinate 2,364 of CAADGU010000120.1, forward strand.
CCCCATCAAGCGCCGGAGAGCATTACCCAATCTACCGGGCTGGGGCATTACCTGGATTCCCTGCGCAAAATTGAGCAAATTCCGGGCATCAACCTGGGGTTGGGTGGGCATGAGGAACCGATGCGGGATGTGTACGGCCGTATCCAGGCCATCCGCCACGCCCACCAGGAACGGCTGGACAAAATTATGGACATCTGCCGCGCCCGCAAATCCATCGCCGACATCAGCCGCGACCTGTTTGGCAAGGTGGAAAGCTACCATGTGCTGCTGGCGCTGGAAGAAGCGGGCGCCCACGTGGAATACCTCTACCAGCGCGGCGAACTCGTCGCCGCCAACCTGGACGAAATCGAGCAAACCAGCCACCCCGTCGTCTTGTATCAGCGGCTTTAAGAAATAGATACACGGATAAGACGGATTTAGCGGATGCTCACGGATAAAAAAATCCGTGAACATCCGTCTCATCTGTAAAATCTGTGTATCTATTCTTCACCGGTTTGCCAGGGTGATAAAGACATCCTCTAGCGTAGGATCGGCGGGGGAAACGGCCGTGCCCACAAACCCCCACCCCGCCAAAAGTTGTTGCAGGGTGACGGCCGTGTGTCCCGCTGCCACCACCCGCAGCCGATCTCCCGCCAGGCTCACCCGTTGTATATCCGGCTGCTTTTCCAATGCGGCCAACGCCCGTAATTGTGGCGTCACCGTTGCTTCCCAGATCGTGCCGGTCAACACCGTGCGTTTCAAATTGGCCGGGCTGTCTAATGCCAGCAGTTGCCCTTGAAACATAATGCCCAGGCGGTCACAATACTCTGCCTCATCCATGTAATGGGTGGTCACAAAAATCGTCACACCCTGGTCCGCCAGGTCATACACCAGATCCCAAAACGCCCGCCGCGCCTGCGGGTCTACACCGCTGGTCGGTTCATCCAGAAAGATCAGTTGCGGCCGGTGCAACAACGACGCGCCCAATGCCAGGCGCTGCCGCCAGCCGGCCGAAAGCTGCCCCGTCCGCGTCTGCGCCTGCGCCTGCAAACCGACCAGTTCCAGCACCTCCTGCACTCGTCCGGCGCGATCCGCCACGCCATACACACCCGCATAGAAATTCAGGTTTTGTATGGCGTCCAGGTCGTGGTACAGGGCAAATTTTTGGGACATATAGCCTACCTGCGGCCGTATCTTTTCCGCATCCCGGTCAATATCCAGCCCCAAGACCTGGCCCGTGCCCGCCGACGGCCGTAACAGCCCCAACAACATGCGAATCGTCGTCGTCTTGCCCGAACCATTTGGCCCCAGGTAGCCAAACACCTCGCCGGGAGCAACGGCAAAATGGATGTGGTCTACGGCCGTAAACCCATCAAACTGCTTCGTCAAATCCTGCACCACAATAGCTGCATCCATTAGTTCAGGGTAGTCCAAAAAGCTGCATGATTTTCGCACTAACTTGTGTTTGCATGTCGGATGGTAGTTGGCCCAATTCTCGTTTGATCACGGCCGTCGTGACCGTGACCAAACGGTGAAGTTGGATGGTCGAAGAAACTGCCAGACCTGTTTGAGCAAAGTTCTTGTCACTGCTCTGAATGACAATATCAGTTATCGTTGGCTGCGGAAGAACCTGACTGGTGATAAAGGCCAGCACCACATGACGATGGACACCAACAGGCTCAGTCAAACAAACAGCCGGTCGGACTTTTGTAGTCGAAAGATCATCGAAAGGAAAGGGAACAAGCACAATCTTATACTTCATCGGTGAAAGGCTGGCCATCTTCCAGAGAATAAATGTCTTCTCTGGAGTCTTTTAGGAAATGAAAAGACGGGCTATGGGAGATGCCCCTTAACCACTCCGTTTCTGTAAAATCGTCCTGCAAAGGGTACAGAACAATGACCCGCACCCGTACCGGGCCTGTCACTGGTAATACACCATCAAGCTGAAGTTGATGGTGTTCGTCTATCGTTCCGGTTAATTCCACTGCTGTCATGGTTGTTTCCATTATTTTCACCTCGTGCCCCATTATACCGCCTCATGCAGCAATTGAATGAACGCATCTTCCAGCAAGGGTGGGGTCAGTTCCAGCCGTTCGACGGCAGCGCCGGCGGCGGTGAGGGCGGCGGGCAG
>CAADGU010000121.1 GCA_900696625.1 uncultured Chloroflexota bacterium
GAGACGTTGATTGTGGATGGTGGGGCCATGCGGACGGTGTGGTAAGACGGTTATCGGTAATCCGTTATCGGTAATCGGTTATTGGGTAATGTCATTACTTTTTCGCCATGACTACAGCGGATAAGGAATTGAACGGATTCCCCTCTGGAAAATTATCCGTTTATTTCTCCATCCGTTGTAGTCTTAAGAAGGGGGCAAAAACTTCGTGACACTAACGTTATTGGAAATTGTGCTTGCATGAAAGATGAAGAAGCGGCGGCGTTTGTGGCCCAGTTGCGGGCGGGGAAGCGGTTTGTGACCCGCTTTCAGGAGGAGGAGTGGGGGCTAACGTATGTGGGCAACGGCCGTTACCACAAATGGAGCCGCCGCCTTGACCAGGACTCCCAAGAGACGCTGACCGAAGCGGTCCTGCTCGACCTGCTCACCACCCATTACCGCTATGATGTGATGGTTGCCCGTCTGCACGATTGAGGCATCCTCACCCCCGGCCTAAATGAGCCACCCACTGCCCGCCGCGCCGGTCTAAGCCCACCTGCTGCAAAATGTCATAAGCCGCCCAGCCCACAATCTCCACATAAGTAGGAAACGAGAGCGGCAGTTCGGCCAACTGCGCCACCGTCAGCCCGGCCTTCATGCCCGCCGCTACCAGTTGCACCGTCTCTACGGCCCGTTCACCCACCAGATGGCAGCCCAAAATTTGCAACGACGCCCGGTCGGCCACCAGTTTGCAAAAGCCGGTGGTACGGCCGTCAATGATACTGCGCGGAAAACGGTCAAACCCAATTTTGCCAATGACCACATCAAACGTTTCCCGCGCCGCCGCTTCCGTCAGTCCTACCTGGGCATATTCCGGGTTGGTAAAGCTGCCAAAGGGGATGAGATCATAGCGAATGGGGGCATGGCAGCCCTTCACGGCATTGGTAGCGGCATAATACCCTTCCTGGCTGCTGACGGGCACGAGCATATGACGGCCGTTCACATCCCCCGCCGCAAAAATATGGGGCACATTGGTCTGCATATACCCGTTCACGGCAATATAACCTCGCGTGTCGGTCGCCACCCCCGCTGTCGGCAGGTTCAGCCCCTCGGCGTTCGCCAGCCAGCCAATGGCCATGACCACCAGCGCCGTTTCCACCGTGTATGGCTCTCCCGCCAATCGGTAATGAACGAGTAGACGGCCGTGCCTCTGTTCAATCGCCGTCAACCCTTCAATGTCCTCCACCACCTGGACGCCATTGGCTTCGTAGGCTGCTTTCACGGCCGTGGCCACCTCCGCATCCTCCGTCATCAAAATGCGCGGCGCCGCTTCCAACATTGTGACCCGTGTGCCAAAGGCATTAAAAATGGAAGCCACCTGCGCCCCGGTCGCGCCCGAACCAACCACCACCATCGAATCGGGAATGGCTTTCAGCCCCCAGGCGTCGCTGTGGGTGATGGCGTGTTCAAAGCCGGGAATGGGCAGCGTGCGGGAATGGCCCCCGGTGCAGATGATGATGGAATGGGCGGTGAGATGGTGGCCAACGGCCGTAGTCACCGTATGCGCATCCACAAACCGCGCCGCCCCCGCCTGGGCCACAATCGTCACCCCCCGCTCTTCCAGATCACCAATTAAGTCCACCTGCTGGTGAAACTCATAAATTACGTCCCGAATCCGCGCCAACAACCGATCATAATTGACCACCGGCGGCGCGGCGGTAATGCCATACCGCGCCAACTGCTGCGCCTCGCGCACCAGCCGGGCGGCATGGGCCAGTGTACGCACCGGAATAGGCCCATCATGCGCGGCCATGCCGCCCACAAAATCTTGTGTCACCAACGCCGTGCGCGCCCCTAGTTCAGCGGCTCGTTCCGCCGCCGCAATACCCGCCGGCCCGCCGCCTAACACAATGACATCGAATGATTGGTCGGCCGTCATAAACCTCTTGAAAGATGGAGGGGAGGCTTTAGCCGACCACTTGTCGGCTAAAGCCTCCCCTCCGTGTGCGATTAGGGCTGGTGCGCCTGCCCAGAATCCGGGTCAATCATCAGTGAGGAAACATCTACCACCTCAAAGTTTGCCCCCGTGACATCATCCAGTTCATGCAGCACATCATTATCCCACCGCTCATCCGGCGCCCCGGAGACATACCAGGCAGAACCGTTATCGGCCAGGATCATCCCATACGTCTTCATCGCCTGCAGGATGACCCGGGCATGGGGCGAGTAGCCGGAGATGTCAAAGTCTGCCCGCAGACGGACACGCAGCCCCATGGGGGGATATTGCGCCCCGGTCAGGTCAGAAGCATCGTGGCGGGCGGGCCACCAATGCGCTTTGCGGGTTTCGGGCACAGTGAAACGAATGGCATGGCGAATTTCCCCCGCCGCCACTTCGTCATACCGCACCAATCCGGGCAAGATGGGTAGTCCGGCAGCATCGGCCGATGTCCAGCCATCGGGGCGCAAAGCATGAGAATTGAGGTCATACACCGCGCCATTGCCCGCTTCCCAACTACCATCCTGCTGCGGGTACGCGGCATACATCTCGTAGAGGATGCAGTTATCCCGCTCTAGCACCAGCACGTGCCGGTCGCCATCACTGTCGGGGCCGCCTTCAATGGGGGCGTCGGGTGGCACCGGATAGGGGCCGGGGTCACTCTGTTCCGGCCACCAGATGAAGTCAACGGTTACTTCTGGCTGGCTGCCGGGCACAACGACAAAGGGGATGCCAATGGGGCTGTTGGAGCCGGGCGGCCAGACGCCGGAGCCAAAATCCATATGCAATCCTCTATTTGCGCCAATGGTGTTGATCAAGGTGCTGGAATTGGGATGGACGGGCAAGGTATCAATGGGCGTGTTCCAGATATTGTCGGCGGGGAAGATGTCACAGCCGGCAATTTGGGGCGGCGGTGTGCCGGGTTTGGTGACGAGGGGGAGGTAGGTGGGCGGGGTGGTACCGGTGGGGGTCACGGCCGTGACCCGCCACACCATTTGCCCCACGAACAATACCATCAACAAGAGAAGCCCCAGGATAAGGATAACTTTGGTTGTTTTCATATTCGTTTCCAGGTTGGTTACCAGTTATCGGTAATCAGGTATCGGTTATCGGTAAACTGAATGCTTACTAAGGCAATGGGCCTAACTATACTTGATTGAAAGGGGATGAGGTAGCATTACGGTATGGCAGAGTGGGAATCGGATGAGGTTGAAGAGACGGGCAAACCGGGCAAGTGGGGGCGGGTGATAACTACGGCCGTGACCCTGCTCATCTTCGTCTCTTTTCTGGGCGTCATCCTCATCACCTTTTACAACCAGTTTACCGGGCGGCAAACGCTGCCGCCGCGCCTGCCGCAGGTGGCCTTTTTGCGCGAAGACACCAGTGGGGTGTGGCAGCTATTTGTAAGCAACACACCTGCCGGGGAGAGGGTTAACCAGTTAACCACAGAACCGGAGGATGTACTCGATTTCGCGGTGTCGCCTACCGGCACGGCCGTTGCCTACGCCACCCAAAACGCCGACGGCGGCACAACCTTGAAATTATTGGATTGGAACGGCCGTACCGCCAGCAACATCCGTACCCTGCTCACCTGCGTGGAGGCGGTGTGTGGGCAGATGGTGTGGCACCCGGACGGCCGTCGCCTCATTTACGAACGACGCGAAGGCAACACCCCCCGGCTGTGGTGGCTGGATACACAAACGGGGGAGACGGTGACGGTGCTGCAAGAGGCGACGGCCGTCAGCCAGAACGCGGCCATCTCCGCCGATGGCCAATGGCTCAGTTATGCCGACCCGCTCAACGAGGAAACGGTGCTGTATGCTTTTGGCGTGGGTACGCAGCAGAAGGTGACAAATTTGTTGGGCAACACGGCCGTGTGGCATCCCACCATCTCCCAATTTTTGTTCAGCGATTTTGACCTGCTCGTTTACCATGGC
>CAADGU010000122.1 GCA_900696625.1 uncultured Chloroflexota bacterium
AAACCGGCCTGCATGTGGTGGGGGTAAATCAGGGGAACCGTCTCCGGTTCTGGCTGCTGGCGCAGAAAAGATTCGGCGCGAAAGTCAACCACCCGCCCCGTAGATACATCCAGCCCCAAATCCGCCAGCGTGCAAGAAAACCGCTCCATGCGGTCGGCCACCTGTTGATCCAGGTCGCTGGTGGTGATATGGATAAAAAGGTGCGGGTCATGGGCATTGATGACCCGATCATAGGCTACTGTGCGGCAAACTTGCGCCGTCTCTTGCGGGTTTTGGGAACTGGTAATTGTCACATCCTGGCGGTCGGCAGTTTTGACTGCGTGAAAAATGATGTTTTCTTGCAGCACCTCGTCCCCGGCAAATGTTTCGTCTCGTGATTCAAACAGGTGGAGGTGGCGAAACGCCATCTGCTCACAAAACAGCCGCCGGAATGGTTTGTAATAAGGCCCATTGCAAAAACTGCGTGGCGTAATGGCTACCAGTTGCCCCTCTGGTTCCAGCAAGGCGGCAGCCAGAGCGACAAAGGCGGTATAGAGATTGACTGTCTCCACACCGGCTTCCCGTAAGCGGCGGCGATAAGGGGAGTCGCTGTGAATTTTTTTGTAGGGAGGATTGAGAATAGCACAATTGAACTGGAGGCTGTGCCCTTCCAGCAGACGGGGACGCAGGATGGCGCTGGCGGCGTCTACAAAATCTTCCACTTTGATGGTGCTGGTGAAAATGATACCGGCCTGTTCACAGGCGGTGCGGCATTTTGCCAGCGTTTGCTGCAGGTAGGGCTGGAATTTTGGTTCTTGTTCGTAGGTGGTGACGTGGAGGCGACACGGCCGTTGCCCGCGCGCCAGCAGTTCATCCACAAAGGCGGCGGTGAGTACACCCACACCCGCCCCGGCATCCAGCAAGTGAATGTCCGCAGGCAGCGTCTCAAAAAAGGAAGCCATGAGCCGCGCTACCGGCGGGGGCGTAAAAAACTGACCGGCGTCCGTGCGCGCAGCGGCGCTGACGGCCGCATAAGCTGGTACGCGGTATTGCTCGGCAACGGCCGTGACCGCCCAGGGCTGTGTGGCCACGGGCTCTAGGGAGTAAGCAGGCGCTTGTTCCATATCACGCCCGGCGGTAGCGCAGATGCACCGCGCCCAGGTGGATTTCGTCGCCGTCTACCAGTTGGATGCCGTATTCCGGCACCTGGCGCTCGTTGACAAAGGAGCCGCTGGTGCTGTTTTCATCAAAGAGGCGGTAATCGCTGCCTTCGCGCTGCAAATTGGCGTGCAGGCGAGACATGGTGATGTCGTTCTCAAAGGCAATCTCACACTGGGCCGGGCTGCGGCCCAGGCGAATGAGCGTACCGTGTAAGGGGATGGGCGTCTCCATACGGGAAACGGATTCCAGCACATCCAGATAGCCGGCAACGGCCGTAGGCTGAGACGGCGCCACCGGGGCAACATCCGTAATCGTCGTCGTTGGCCCACCCCGGCGGCGGGAACGGCGGCGACCCCCTTCCCGTTTGCCCAATAACCCGGCAAACACCCCCCGCTGCCACAAAAAGAACAGCCCGCCGCCAATCAGCGCCGCCACCAGCAAAAAGGTGAACAACCGCGCCAGAAAGCGGGCAACCTGATTGCCGCCATCCAACGTCGAGGGCACATCGCGGCGGCCCTCATTCACAGTGAGGAGTACGGTGGGGCTGGTGGCGCGCATCCCCTGGCTGTCCAGCACCACCACTTCCAGCGTATTGTTGCCATAGGCCAGATTGCTCACTTCGGCCACAAATTCGCTCAGGCTGGCCACCGGAATTTCAAACGGCCGTGCCGTGTCATTGTTGACGATCAACTGCGCTGCTTCTATCGTGCGTGTTTCCCCATCCAGCCAGGAAACCTGCGTTTTCAGCCGCAGGCGCACCGGGTCTTCCAGGTTGGGTAATGACAATGTGCGCGATTCGGGCGGCAGATCAATGAGTACGCTGGGGATATTGAAGGGGATAGTGACCTGAGAATCGGCCGTGATCCAGGGGCGATCCGCCAGGGCCACATTCACAGAGAAAGTGCCGCCATCGAGGTTCATGGCCTGGTAGCGAATGCGCGCCTGATCCCGGAAACTGGCGATGCGGTTCCAGATGAGGGGTAGTTCGGCGGTATTGTTCAACTGTACGGCCACGCCGCCGGTCGCCGCCGCCAGACCCGCCAGATAACTTTGGCCCGGCGTGGCATTGCTGATGTCGCTGTTTTCCAACCAGACGGTGTGGATGGGGATGCCCAGTTCAGCGGCGCGGCGGCTGACGTCATCGCCGCTGGCCCGGCTGAGGGCGTCTGTGCCATCGGTCATCAGCACAATGTGAACGGGCATATCCGGGTTGGGGCGCAGGCCGGCCGAACTTTCTAACAGGCTGAGGATGCTGTCATACAGGGCAGTCGCGCCGACTTCCGGGTTGAGCGGTGTGGCGAACAGGTTGCGCACGCTGTTGTGGAAATTGGTGGGGGGTAAAAATTCCACCGGTTGGGAAGCGCCCACTTCGTACACGGCCGTATAATCCACCTGCTCCATCATATTGCCGGGGCTGGCGTATTGGTTGATCGCCTCTTGCAGCGCCGGCAGTTGCGCCGCCACCCCGGTGGGAATATCAATCAGAAAGATGGTCAGTGTGCCGGTGCGGTGCGCACCCTGGTAGTTGATGGGGCCAACCGGCTGCCCGCCATGTTGAATGGTCAACGTTTCCCGCGCCAGGTCAAGCGGATTGCCCTGGGCATCACGGCCGTAGAGCCGCACTTCAATCGCCGGTAAACTCTCGGCGCTGGTGCCGGTAATGGTCAACCGTTCCACCGGCGACGGTTCGGCATCTTGCGCCCGCAGCGGCGCAGCCCCCAAAGCCAACAACAGCAGCAATACCCCTAAAAGGAGCCGATACTTGATACTTGACAATTGATAATTAAGAATTGATCGTTGTGATTTGCCCATTGCCACGCCTTTTTCTCTCTGTCCCTGCTCCCTGGTACGTCCGCTGGTATAATATCAAACCGCGCCCATAAAGTAAACATAAAGCACGGTGGGCGGAGGGGAATCAGTGAGCGGTGGGCAGTAAGCAGTGAGCAGTAACCCGAAGTCCGAGGTCCGAGGTCGGACATCAGGCTTTGATGGAACGTAACACGCATTGGGTATGATGAGAAAAGGATTGGTATTGGTTTTCATTTGTTGGCTGTTGCTCACGGCCGTGCCCCTGTTGGCACAGGCGGTGACGCTGACGTTAGGCCAGCCGGATTCGTCCGCCTTTCCCACCGTGCGCGTCAACATGCGCGCCGTGAATGCGGCCGGTGTGCCCCTGAGTACCGCCGAATTGGGCAACCTGCGCCTGCGCGAGAACGGCGTACCCATCAGTGACTTTGACGTGCGTTACGTGCCCGTCGGCAGCGACATCGTGTTTGTCATTGACGCTGATACCACCCTGTTGATGACCGATGGGGACGAGGCGAGCCGCCTGGACGAGGTAAAAGAGATCATCGGTCGCTACGCCACCCGTTTTATGAGTCCGTCCGGGCTGGATCGCGTTTCGGTGATTGTGCCCAATCGCACCAACACACGCAGTGAATTCCTGGTGCGCGATGCCACCACGCCGGAAGAGGTGATCAACGCGCTGGCGGCGTATGAACCGCAAAATCTGGCCGAAGCAGGGCCGGTAAACCAGCAGGTGCTGGATGCCATCGCCCACGCCGCCGACATCGGTGGCAACGGCCGTTACCAGGCCATCTTTTTGCTGAGTGAATCCCGCCGCCTGAGCCAGTTTCTCGATTACCCCAGCCTGACAGCGGCGGCGCAAACAGCCGGTGTGCCCATCTTTGCCGGTATTTTGGGGCCGGAAGCCAGTCTGGAAGATATTGGCAATGCCTCGGCGCTGGCCGGGCCAACGGCTGGCCTTCACATGCATGTGCCCCGCCCGGAACGGGCCGACGCCATTTTTCTGCGCTGGCAGCAAGAAAGCAACCGGCCACAAATCAGTTATCGTTCGCTGCTGCGCGCCAGCGGCGTATATCCGTTGACGGTGAATCTGGGCACGGTCACGGCCGTTACCGACCTCAACCTGACCATTGAACCACCAACGGCGGCCATTGCTCTGGGCCGGACGATCATTCGCCGGGTGGGCACGGCCGAAGATACGCCGCTGGCCGAGCTGCAGCCCACCATACAGCCGGTGCCGGTGCAGATCAGTTGGCCGGACGGCCGTGCCCGCCGCCTGGCAGAAGTGACCTTCCGCGTGAATGGTGTCTTGCAGCCGCAGTTGACCACGCCGCAGCCAGACGAAGCCGGCATGTTGCTGCTGGATTGGCCGGTGCAGAATGCCGATGTGGGTGTGTATGAACTGGCGGTAACGGTAACGGATGAATTGGGCTACACGGCCGTGTCTGAACCGGTGATTGTGACGGTGGCGGTGGAACGGCCGTTGCCGCCCACGCCCACCCCCGCCCCTTCCCCCACACCGCCGCCCGCCGCCCAGGTCGCCAGTGAACTGGCCGCCTTGCCGCAAGATACGCTGCTGGTCGTCTTGGTGGGCCTGGGGCTGCTAGGGCTGCTGCTGGTGATGGTGCGCACCTATAAACGGTATCGAGAGCGGGTATTGCTGGACACAGCCCGCGCCGGGCGCCGGGCGGCCTGGCAGCAGGCGCAGGCGGATAACGAGGAGAGCGCCGCCACGGAAGACCCCCTGCCATTGACGCTGCTGTGGCTGGACGAAACGTCCGCCGTAAAGCAGGAATTTGCCATCGAGTCCGACACGATGACGGTGGGCCGGGCGGAAATGGCGGGGCAAATTACGCTGGCCGACCGTTCCGTTTCGCCGCTTCATGCACGGGTGCGCTGGCGTAACGGCCGTTATTGGCTCACTGACGAAGGCAGCGAAAACGGCGTTTTTCTGAACCATGAACGATTGGGCCTCAGCCCCCGCCCCCTGGCCGATGGCGATCTCATCCAACTGGGCCGCGTCTCCCTGCGCGCCCGGATTGGTGAGCAGGTGGAGGGGGGAGAGGGTGAGCAGGTGAGTGGGTGATTTTTCAATCTCCAATCTCCAATTACCCAATTACCCAATTACCCCACAACAAGGAGAAACATTGAAACAACGACGCGCAATTGTATTTGATATGGATGGGTTGATGGTGGACAGTGAACCGTTGTCACGGCAGGCGTGGGATGAATTTTTACGGCCGTATGGCGGCCAGATCAGCGACGCCATGCAAAGCCAGATCATTGGCCTGCGCGCCGATGTGAGCGCCCCCCTCATCCGCGAAGCGTTTGCCATTCCCCTGTCTGTGCCGGAGATCATTGCGCAGCGGGCCGAGATTTATACCCGCATCCGGGCGCAAGGTGTGCCGGTGATGCCCGGCCTGGCGGAATTGCAAGCCGCCATTGCCGCCCGGAACATTCCCTGGGCAGTGGCTTCGTCCAGTGGATGCCGCCACGTGCAGGAAATTTTGGCGCAGTTGGGACTGGTGGATACAGTGTACGCCACCGCCTGTGGCGATGAGGTAACCCACGGCAAACCGGCGCCCGACCTTTATTTGCTGGCAGCGGCGCGATTGGGCATAAACCCGGCCGACTGTCTGGCGCTGGAAGATTCGGCCCCCGGCAGCCAGGCGGCGGTGGCGGCGGGCATGACGGTCATTGCCATTCCCAACGGCCACACCGTCGGTGCGGACTTCAGCCACGTCTATGCCGTGTACCCTTCTCTGCATGAAGTGACGGCGCGGCTGGATGAGATTATGGGGATTGTTGACGAGTGACGAGTGATGCGTGACCAGAGGCCCACTTACGCATCACTCGTCACTCGTCACGTATCACGCCATCATTGCTGCCTATGACCATGATCAACCAACCCACCATCAGCAACGGCGACATCGCCCGCCCCACCTATCTGGAAATTAACCTGACGCAGTTGACGCACAATTACCGTGCTATCCAGCAGGCAGTAGCCCCCGCTGCCGTCTTGCCCATCCTCAAGGCCAACGCATACGGGCATGGGTTGGTGGAGATTGCCCGCCATCTGGTTTCGCTGGACGTGCCTTATGTAGGCGTTGCTTTTTTGGAGGAGGGAATTATGCTGCGCCAGGCGGGTATCCCAACGCCTATCCTGGTGTTGGGTGGCATTATCGGCAACCAGATACCCATCTTTTTGCAGTATAACCTGACCCTGACAGCTTCTTCGGTGGAAAAATTGCAGCAAATTGATACGGCCGCGCAGCAAATGGGTGTGCGCGCCAGGGTTCACCTGAAAATTGACACCGGCATGGAGCGCATTGGGGTGCATTATTACAGCGCGGCGGCGCTGCTGGAAGCGGCGCTGCACTGCCAGCATTGTGATGTGGAGGGTATTTATTCGCATTTTGCCAATGCGGATGCGGCTGATCTGACCTCGGCGGCGGTGCAGTTGGCCCGGTTTGAGCAGGTATTGGCCTTTTACACTGAGCGGGGATTGCCGCCGCCGCGTCTGCGGCACATGGCGAATTCGGGTGGCATTTTACAACTGCCGGGCAGCCATCTGGATATGGTGCGGGCGGGCATTTTGTTGTATGGCGTGTATCCTTCGGCGGAGGTGGCGCGAACGGTGGCGGTACGGCCGTGTCTTAGTTGGAAGTCGCGCGTGGTCTACTTCAAGGTGGTGCAGCCCGGCCATCCGGTGAGTTATGGCTCCGCCTGGCAGAGCGACCATATGGTGCGGGTGGTGACGGTGCCGGTGGGCTATGGCGACGGTTACTTCCGAAGGATGTCTGGGCAGGCGGAGGTGATTATTCACGGCCGTCGTTACCCGGTGGTTGGTCGAATTTGCATGGATCAACTGATGGTTAATATCGAGTGGGATTCCGCTTACAACAATGACGAAGTGATTTTGTTAGGCGAATCAGGGGGAGTGGCGATCGCCTGCCAGGAATTGGCGGATTGGGCAGGCACGATTCCTTACGAGATTTTGACGAATATCAACACCCGTGTGCCTAGAGTTTATGTTAAGTAATTGGGTAATTGGGTAATTAGGTAATTGTCCCATAAAAGCGTTCACCCCCGGCCAGGAGGGAGAACCGGGGGTGAACACTTCTTTTGGCGACTTCGTGGGGGATGATAGCCGCCGAATCTAAGTTCAACCTGAATTGCTCATAAGCAAACTATTAGTAGCGTGTTGTCAGGAGTTCAGCTTTTTGGAAAAAGTTGAACTTCTGACAACACGCCAAACAGATGATCACGTAGGGGTTTGATTTGCCACAGGTTGGAGATATGGCTGCCGGGGATGAGGCGCAACGGCCGTGTTCCAAACAGAGGCGCGTGGTGTTCCTGGCGAAAAAAGAGGTCTTGCCTCCCCAACAGCGGAAATACGTCCGCCTGCTCAATGCGCTGGTAATAAGCCGTAAAGTCCAGGTGCGCCAATAATTCGTTGTGTGAGATGGTCAACGGCCGTGCCACCAGTTCGGCAATATCCCATATCGCCTGCCCCACGTTTGGCGAGGAGAGCATGGGAATGACCGCCCGGCTGCGCTGAAAAGCACCTTCATACAACAGGCTGGTAATGCCGCCCCAACTGACACCCGCCACCACCGTATAAGCCGCGCCCTGGCCGGTGAAGAAATCTTGCACCAGTTCCATGATGCGCAGCGAACCGGCCAACATCTGGTAAATGCTTTGCAGCGATTGGAAACCCTTATCCAGGGGTTCACGCCAGTTGGCATGGAATGGGGCTTGAATGAGGACGCGGTGCATGGGCGGCAGGAGGGTGGCACGGCCGTTGCCAAATAGCCGCCGCCAGGAACTATCATACGGGTACTCACCCAGCCCGTGATGGTAAATGAGCAGCGGCGCGGCCGGGTCGGCCGCCAGATGCACCTTGACACGACAGGCGATTTCACCGCTGGGGGTGTTCAGCCAGATGGGGTGAATGCCAGGGGCGGCCAGTTGGGTGATATCCGTTTTCACCCCATTCACTTCCGTCCCCGCCAGTACCGCCTCAAAAGAGAGCGCGGCCCGGTATGAATTTTCCAGGGACGCAGGAATACGCCGGTTCATGGCGTGTAGGGCAACTTTATCGGCAAATTCGGCAATATCTGGGCGCATGAGCAGAATGTAGAGTAACGGCCGTGCCCCGGCAACCTCCTATTACCCATTCCTCAGAAACAGTGAGGGGTGGCCGATTGCACAATCTGCCACTTGCCACTTACCACCGCTCCGCTACACTTCCGCCCCATGTCTCAATCACCTCGAACCAAACTTCTGGCACAGTTAGGCGTCATGGCCCTGGCCCGGCTCTTTTTGAACACCGGGCTGCGTATGGTGTACCCCTTTGCGCCTGCTTTTGCGCGCGGCCTGGGTGTGCCCATCGAAGCCATTTACCAACTGATTGTCATTCGCAGTTTTGCCGGGTTTCTCAGCCCACTATTCAGCCCCTTATCGGAGCGGTACGGCCGTGTGCCCGTGCTCACCTTCTCCATGCTCCTGTTTGGGGCCGGCTGCCTGGTGGTCGTATTCTGGCCCACCTACATCGCCCTGGGCATCACCCTCATGCTCATCTCCGTCGCCAAAATCGTTTACGACCCGGCCATGCAGTCGTACATCAGCGAACGAGTGCCCTATGCGCAGCGAGGCAAAGCGATCTCCGTCACCGAACTGGCCTGGGCCGGGGCATTGCTGATTGGTGGACCGCTGCTCAGCCTGACCATTGTCCGCCAGGGCTGGCGCGCCCCGTTTTTCTGGCTGGGGGTGTTGGGATTACTGGCCGCCGTGGTTGTCTGGCGCAGCATCACCCGCACCCATACACCCGCTGCCGGTGGCGCCGTCACCCTGCGGCAAACAGCCAGCGTCATCCGCCGCCACCGGGTCATCTGGGCGGCGATGGCCTACATCACCCTGACTATGACCGCCAGCGAAACGCTGCTCATTGTCTTTGGCGATTGGATGGAAAGCACCTTTGGCCTGGGGCTGGTGGCGCTTGGTTTTTCGGCCGGGGTGATCGGTCTGGCCGAAGCCACCGGCGAATTGAGTACCGGTTGGGCGGTGGATCGCTTTGGCAAGCGACCCATTGTCGTTTCCACCGGCCTGTTGAATGCGTTGGCCATGCTGCTGCTGCCATTTGTCAGCGTCACGCTGCCGCTGGCGCAGGTCTCTTATTTTGCCGTTTTTTTCCTGTTTGAAATGGCGATTGTGGGCAGCGTGCCGCTGATGACGGAGCTGGTACCGTCGGCGCGGGCGGTGGTGATGTCGGCCGTTATTGCCGCGATGGCCTTGGGGCGGGTACTGGGGGCCTGGTTGGGGCCGCAGCTATTTGCCGCCTGGGGTTTTAGCGCCAATGGAGTGGCGGCGGGGGTGCTGATGGGCGCGGGTGTCCTCATCCTGGCGCTCTGGGTGCATGAACACAAAGAAGAAAAAAGGGGTGGTTTGTAACAAACCACCCCTTACGGTTTATGGTTTCAGGACCACAGGCAGATAAATGTTATACGTCTCAACTACCTGTACCATCAGTTCATCGGTGTCAGTGCCGCCGTCATTGTCGGTAACGGTCAGCGTCACTGCATAGAGACCGGCGGTGGTGTAGGTGTGGTTGGGCGTCAACGTGCCACTGGCGGTGTTGCCATCGCCGAAGTCCCACTCGATGATATGGGTATCCAATGTGCCGGGGTCGGTAAAAGCGCCGTTGAAGGTAACGGCCGTGTTGATGACGGCCGTTCTATCTGGCCCGGCATCAACAGTGGGCGCCACATTATTCACCGTCAGGTTTAACGACTCAAAATACGGATTTCCGGCGCTGTCTTGCAGCAGCAGGCCAACGGTATATGAGCCATTGTCCAGGTACTGGTGACTATGGCTAAATGCAGCCGGTGCCGCCGCATAGTTAAACACCTCTGGCAGCGAGCCATCGTCCCACAAGATCGTCAGAGTGAAGGTATCACCGGCATCCGGGTCAACGATTGTGCCGCTCACGGTAGCCGTGCCATTTTCATTGATGGGCGTCGTGATGCTGGGAGCAGTGGTACTCGGTGGGCTGTTGTCAGGGTTCGAGGCTATCTGCAAACACCAGCCGCTGCCAATACTGCCGCTGTCGCCGCCGGTATCATCTACCACATACAGGCTCCACGTGCCGTTGGGGTCTGTGCCGTTGAAGGTAGCCAGTGTTGTCGCCGCCGAAGCTACCGGGGCCGGCGCCGGGAAGGTGTCAATGCCTTCATAATTAGTGGGCCGATAGCTACCTGCTGCCAGCGGCCCACTGTCCGGTACCGTCCCGGCCGCGCCGTCATCGAAAATGATATTGGCGTTCACAACATCGCTCGAACCACCGGCGTCAGACAGGATAATCAGATTTTGGCCCTGTGGCCCAACCAGCAAGATGTCAATGTCATCAGGCCAGGTGTGGCTTAAGCCCGTTAACTGCACATCCACATCCATCACCGTGTTACCGGCGCCACTGACAACGATGTTTGATGGATAGGGCGTGGCCACGCCACTAGAGGGGATGTTAATAGCGCTTGTATTGCAGTATTGGGCATCGGTGACAAATACCCAGACAGGGGAGTTTATACCCGCGCCACAGGGATTGGTCGCCCGCACCCGCCAGAAATACTGGGTCAAAGCAGACAGGCCGGTTACAGTATCGCTCGTTCCGACTACATCGTTGCTATGGACGATATTGGTAAAGCCTGTATCCGTAGCCACTTCTACGGTGTAACCAGAGGCCGCAGGGATGGCGTTCCAACTAAGTTGAGCGCTTGTACTCACGCCCAAAGCGCCGTTGGGTGGCGACACCAGCGTTGGCGCTGACGGCGTGCTGTTTACAACGTTCAGCCCGACGTCCAAATCGCCGGAAGTAACGCCGTCGTTACCGGTGACTGTAATGGTGTAGTTCCCAGGGGCGGCGCTGGCAGTGTTGCCGATGGTCAAGACGGTGTTGCCGGGGATCACGTTGACCGGGTTGGGGCTAAAGGTAGCGGTGGATGACGCCGGATTGCCGGTGGCGCTCATGGCCACGCCGGCGGTGAAAGCCATGCCAACAGAGAAATTGTAAACGGCATTCTGACCGGCGCAGATATCCTGTGTGGTTGGTGTTGCCTCCAGGAAGTCGCAGCTTGGCGGTACGTCAAAGGCCGGTGTGCCGTCGTTGGTGCTGCTGCTGCTGCCCTGGCTGGCGCTAAAGCCCAGCCCGCGCCCGGCAAATGCGCTCCAGATGGCGCATTGGTTAGCGCCACCGGTCAGGTTCACGTCTGCTTGCAGGATGGCGTTACGGCCGTCTACAAAACCAGGGCTGCAGGGCTGTAATTTCATCCCGTCTAATATCAACCGGATGGCCAGGTTATTACCGCCTGTGTTCCAGTTTCCGTAGAAATCACTGTTAAAACCGTGTCTATCTACCAGGTTCCAATACATATCCCAGGTCATGGTGGCCCAGATAAAACCCACCCCGTGAGGAACGGCCATGGCGGGCAGGTTGGCATAGGTGTAGTTGTTCAGGGCAAAGTCGGTGGAATATGGCGCCGGCCGGATGCCTTGCCCGGTCACGGGCTGCCCCAGGACGTAGGTGCCAATGCCCCGTGAGGTCGGCCCGGTATCGGTGGATTTGGCCGTCAGCACCAGGGCCAGCCAGTCACTCCACCCTTCGCCCATCTGCTCATTGTTGCCCAGGCAGCTTACATTGGCAGGGCCACCGGTCAGCCGGTTGGAAATACCATGACCATACTCATGGACAATGATGCTGTTCTCCAGGTCGCCATCGCGTCGCGGCGTTGTCTGTGTCCACAGGTACATCTGCATCCGGGGCCGTGACCCGTCAGCAGGGGTCAGGAAGTTGGCGTTGTTTGTGCCGCCGCCGTCTTGCCCTTCGGCGCGGACGTCGTCGTTGCCCAGACCGCCACGGCCGTAATTATTAACCTGGAAATTGCCAGAGACCTCATCAAAGCCATGCACATAGAACACATCGTGAACGATGTTGTTCCAGTAGAACAAGTTGACGATGGCGGCGTTCACGTAGGAGAGAGGGTCCTGCGTCAGGTCTAGCGGCACCAACGCGCCGGTGAAGTCCAGGGTAGCGCCACCATCGGGCTGCTCGCCTGGCTCTGGGTTACCATCGTTATCCTGATCCTGGTAGGCGCTAACGTTATTGCCGCGCGTGAGGGTGAATTCGGGTCCGGCTGCGCCATTTGTATCGTGCCAGCCGAAGGGTGAAGCTATGGCATGTGCCGGGTTGCTGATGATAACACGCGGCCCATCATCGGGGTACTCGCTGGGCATGGCAAAAACTTCGTAGGAATTGGGTGGAGATGCATTCTGGCTCTGGGCGCTGGCGGTCGCGTTGGCGCGGGTTTCTTCGTGGACGCCGCTAATGGCGCCTTCGCTAATGGCATGGTTGTCCACCTCGCCAAAGTGATCGTGGACGACCAGGTCTATCTGGTGCAGTAAATCGCCGTTAACAGCGTCTACCAACAGCACCCAGTAATGTTGGGCATCCAGCGTTTCTACTTGCAGTTCCCAGGCCAGCCGCAGTTCGGTTTCAATCTGGTAATATACCAACCGACCAGGAATAGCCATGGCCGATACCCCGCCATCACTCAACAAGGTCTGGCTGTCTGCGCTGTCGCTTGCTTTGAGTACTGTAATTGGCTGGTCTGGACTCAGACCAATGGCGGCGATGGCTGCCGCCGCTGCCTGCTCGGCATTCAGCGTGGCGCTGCGGCTGTTTACGGCTTCTGCCAGGTTGCTGACAAAGTCGCTGTACAGGTTGATGATCGCGCCATCTTTGGCCACATGGGCGCTGAGGTTGCCGTTGAACACCTCTTTACCATCATACCGTTGGCGCATGTAGATGTGCGTCGTGGCGGTGTCGGCATCGGTGTATTGATCGGTTATGACCACATCGGCCAGATCGGCCGCACTCAGGCCCATCTCGGCCTGATGACCATAGATATATGATTGCACAATATCAAGGGGGTCGCCCGCATTGGGGCCGGTTAAAAAGGAAATGTCTCCTGGATGCCGAACTGACGATGTGGGATTTTCCGGGTTGTCCGTTGGCATCTGGGTTGACCGGGCGGCTGCGGTGCTGGTTAAACTCACAATGAGTGCCAGACACAATACGACAAAACCTAATGTCACTTTCTTTTTCATGCTACATTTATCTCCTACAGTGAATGAAATAGTTAGAACCAAAGGATCTCAAACGTCCCTGGCCAATATACTGTCAAAAACCAGGGCAACTGGTATTGACAGAATTGAAACAAACCAAGATTAAGATGGCTGGTTGCATGGGCTTTGCAATATAAGAGGTTGCTCTCAGATAGCGATTGATTTACAGGCAATGTGCTACTTTTACTCGATGTTGCTGAAGGATGTGGGACATTCCTGTCCCAATGGGACACGCCCCCGTTTAGTTGGCGCCCCGAAAGTTACTGATCAGGTTGGTTATCGTTCTAGTAATACAGCCCGAACACTATAACATGAAATTTTCGGATGTAAAGCTATCAAAAAAATGGATTTTCGGCTCCCGTGGAAAGCCAAAGAGGGCGATGGTAAACCATTGCCCTCTTTGATTCCCACTATTTCCCACTGAACCGCGCATTTCAGCACAAGTCATGAAGAAGTATAGGAGATTGGTCAGGGATTCTCATCGGTTAAGTTAACAGAAAGGTAAGTGGTCTTGTTTGGCAAAAGTGTACAGATAGGGTTTGGTCACCGGTAATTAGTTATCGGTTAGCGGGGCAGGTAAATGTTGGCGAACCATTTTTACCAGGTCTTCCAGGGCATATGGTTTTTGCAGGAAGGCGACCAGGTCGCTGTTAAAACGACGCAGGGCTTCCATTTCGTTGTAGCCTGAGGAGAGAATGACTTGCACGTGCGGGTCTATGGCTTTGAGCCGATTGAAGACTTCTTCGCCGCGCAGATCGGGCAGGGTCAGGTCTAATAAAACTAACCCTATCTGGCCCTGGTATTGCTGGTAAGCGGCAATGCCGCTGGCGCCATCTACGGCCGTCACCGTCTGAATATGCTCTAATTCCAAAATATCTACCACCGTGTCACAGACAGCCGGTTCATCATCCACCACCAGCACCATGCCTGGGTATGTGGATGTAGGGGGAGGAGGCACGGCCGTACTCATTGCCACCTGCCTAACCGGAAACAACAGTTCAAATGTAGCACCGGCGCCAGGGGCGCTGACCACCCGCAGCCCGCCCTGGTGCCCCATCACAATACCCAACACCGCCGCCAACCCCAGCCCGCGCCCGGTGAACCGGGTGGTAAAAAAGGGTTCAAATAAACGCGCCAGAGTTTGCTCGCTCATACCCTCGCCGTTGTCTTCTATGGTGAGGCAGACATAGTCACCTGGCGGCAGGGGGATGTTGGTCGTTTGCCAATACAGTTCATCTGCGGTGGTAATGGGGCGCACGGCCGTTGCCAGCCGGATGACCCCATCATGGCTGCCAATGGACTCGCTGCTGTTCAGCCCCAAATTCAGCAGCAGTTGTTGCATCTGACCGGGGTCGCCTTCGATCAGGGGCAGCGTTGGCGCCAGATCGAGTTGTAGGTGCAGGTGGGAACTGATGGTCACTTGCAAGAGGTGGAGATTCTCCTGGATGAGATGGTTCAAATTTATGGGCACGGCCGTAAATTGCCCATGACCGGAATACGCCAGCATTTGTTTGGTGAGAGTGGCGGCCCTTTCTGCGGTCTGTATGGCTTTTTGAATGTGGGGCACAGCCGGGTTGTCTGGGGGTAATTTGGCAATAGCCAGTGAAGTTTGGGACAGCATCCCAACCAGGAGGTTGTTGAAATCATGGGCTACGCCGCCGGCCAGAATGGCCAGACTTTCCATTTTTTGGGCGTGGTGCAGGGCGGCTTTGGTTTTGTTGCGTTGGGTAATGTCTCTGGCAGCGGAGACAACGGCCGTTACCTCCTCCGCATCATCTTTTACCGGTGACAAAATGTACTCTACATCGCGCGCACCCTGGCTACCCATCATTTGTACTTCGCCCTGGATGGGCTGACCGTTACGGAATATCTCTTGGCGATCGCGCTCTATTTGGGCAATGATTTCCGGTGGCAAGAACGCCAATTCCGCCATTGTTTTGCCCGATACATCGGCCGCTGACAGGTGCAATGCCTGCAACATGGATGGGCTGGCAAAAGTGATACGGCCGTCGCGGTCATACACCACAAATTGATCGGGCGTGGTGGACAGCACTTCTTCAAAAATCCGCGCTTGTTTGACAATTTCTGCCGCCATGGCCCGCAGTTGGTCTTCAGACCGTTTGCGGTCAATGGCAGCGGCTACCTGCCCGGAAACAAAAAACAACAGTTGTTTTTCCCGGTCGGTATACGCCTGCGCATCATGATAACTTTGCACCACAATGGCCCCAAACACCCGACCCTGTGTTTGCAGCGGCGCTCCCAGCCATACTTCCGGCATAGCGCCAATGAGGCGCAGCTTCTTTTGCTCAATCAGGCGATTGAGTTCTGTGCGAGATAGTAATTGGGGTTGTTCCGTTTCGATTACATAAGCCGTCAGCCCGCCACGGCCGTCAAACGGCCCGCCATCATACTCGTCAGCTTCATCCACAAA
Organism: uncultured Chloroflexota bacterium; assembly: GCA_900696625.1. Taxonomy (GTDB): domain Bacteria; phylum Chloroflexota; class Anaerolineae; order Promineifilales; family Promineifilaceae; genus CAADGU01. The sequence goes on from CAADGU010000122.1 coordinate 15,557, forward strand.
ATAGGGCAAATCCAGCAACCCGGATGGTTCCATAACCAGGGCAATGTAAAAATTGCGCACATCCATCAGGTCGCCCAAAATGACATGGATCGCCTGATAAAGCTGCTCCAGGCTCAGATCGGCGTTGGCCACGGTGGCAATACGGTAAAGGGCCAACTGCACCGCTTCCGCCTGTTTGCGTTCGGTAATATCAATAATACTGCCTTCCAGAAATAGCAGCTTCCCCGCTTCGTTGAAAACACCTTTGCCAAACTCTTCAACCCACAGCCAGCCGCCATTACGATGCCGTAGCCGGTACGTGATGTGAAACATACCGTCCTTTGCCTGCTCTTCGCGTTCCGGCTGAATGAGAAAAGTGTCATCGGGATGATAGAGGTCCCGAAAGCTGATTTCGCCGCTGAGAAACTGCTCTTTGGGGTAGCCGGTCAGGGTTTCAATGGCGTCATTCAGGTAAAGCATGTCAAATGTGTAGTTGTTGACGCATTGGTAAATAACACCGGGCACGTTTTCCGTCAGCAGGCGCATCTTCTCTTCATTGGCGCGTGTTTGCTGGAAAAGGCGGGCGTTTTCAATGGCGACGGACAGGTGATTGGCCAGGGCGGTAACGGCCGTACAATCATCAGCTGTCAGGCTCTGGTCGGCCAGATAGAGAATGCCGCGTACCCGGTTATCTATATACAGGGGCGCCAGCACACCCGGCATCCCCCCAAACGCGCGTAAAAACTGGTGGAAAAACGGCCGTACCCGCTGCGTGGCCAACGCTTCTAACAACGGGGTATTATCGGGCACAAACACGGCCGTGTCATTTTCAATGACAGCGCGCTGCTCTTCTAACACGGTAACGGGTAGTTGAAAACCAACGGCCGTTTGCCCCGCCATTTTTTCAAACCTGTGCAAAACGCGCATCAAGCGGGGTGGGAATACCACGGACGCGATGGTTAGCGTGGTATACGCCTCGTCAAACCAGTTAATGCTGCCTTGCAGCTTCAGAGCCGTCATCTGTTCCCGGAACGCATCGTAGACGGCCGTTTCGGAATGTGCTGCCCGCTGCAAAGCAGTAGCAATCGTATTTAAAACTTCCCAAAACTTGATAGCTGGCGTTCCCGAACCGGCTCCTGTTTTGCCGGTGCGCCATTTTTGCCACATACCATTACTCCAATACATTTTCTATTACCTGCCCTGCGAGGGTTACGAAGTTGTCTACCTAATAGTGTAACATCAAGCCGATTGGATGCGTATTGGGCAAAAGGTCATCATCCTCCACTCCCCCACAATCTGAAAAAATCTGTTATACTACGCAGGCAGGTTCACATAAAGCAAACCGCACCCTTTATCACTACTTATCAGCACAGAGGAGTTCCTAATGGCTACCATTCTGGTTATAGATGACGATGAACTGGTGTCTCGCACCTTGCAGCGTGTCCTGAAAACCTACGACCACACCGTCATGGTGGCAAACAGTGGCACCGAAGGGTTACAATTGGCTCACCGCCACCCCCCAGACCTGTTTATTCTGGATATTATGATGCCCGGCATGGATGGCTACCAGGTGTGCCGGCAGGTGCGCGGCGACCCGTTGTTGAAAGAAATTCCGGTGTTGTTCCTCACCGCCAAAGCCAAAGACGAAGACAAAATTGAGGGATTCCGCGCCGGCGCCGACGATTACCTGGCCAAACCATTCAACATGGAAGAACTGCAGCTGCGCGTGCGCGCCATTATGCGCCGCATTCAGCCCAAGACCGAAGTTGTGACGCCACCGGTAGAAGTGATAGCCGGACAGTCTGTGCTGGATACACGCAGCTTCAAGGTGACTACCCCTCATGGCGTGGCCTTGCTGACCAATGTGCAGTTTGACTTGCTCTATCACCTGATGAGCCATGCCGACCAGGTATTCAACAGCCAGCAGCTTTTGCAAGATGTATGGGACTATCCACGCGACACCGGCAGCCCAGAACTGGTGCGCGCCCACATCAAAAACCTGCGCGAAAAAATCGAACCCATTCCCAACGAACCACGTTATATCCTCACCGTGCAGGGGCATGGGTATACCTTTACCACAACGCCGGAAGAGAATTAGAGATTGGAGATTGGAGATTGACTCTCCAATCTCCAATCTCCAATCTCCAATCTCGATGTCAGCCACTCCCCCCATCTCAGAAATCAACCCACCTCCCTCCCATCTGCTCATTGTGGATGATGAGCCAGAGATTGCCGAGTCGCTGGCCGATTATCTAATTAAGAAAGAAGGCTTTGAAGTCTCTATCACCAGCGATGGTGAACAGGCGATTTCATTTTTAGAATCCACCGTACAAAATCAGACGGAAATTGACCTGGTATTGCTGGATATGCGAATGCCCAACCTGTCTGGGTTGGATGTGCTGACGTGGATTCGGGAACATCCTGACTTGCGTTATACGCGGGTGGTGCTGCTGACGGCAGCCGCGGGCAGCAGTGAAAAAGTGGAAGCGCTGACGGCGGGAGCAGATGATTACATCACCAAACCATACCGGCCCCAAGAACTGCTGGCGCGGGTGAAGACGATTTTGCGCACGCAGCAGTTGGAAAAGCAGTTGCAGCGGCAGGGGCAGCAGTTGGCCGGGTTGAACCGTCTGGCGCAAACGGTAGCGGCCAAGCTGGAACAGGCGGAGATTTTGGAAACGGCCGTCGAAGGCATTCGCACCCTGGTAGAAGTGGAATTGGCCGCCGTGCTGCTGTTGGAAGGGGGCAAACTGCGCTATAAAAATTTGCGCAATCAGGATGGGGATGTGCCGGTGACGGCGCTACCCTCCACCCCCACAGATGAAGGCATGATGGGGCTGGCTTTCACCGAACAAACGGCCGTTTACCTAAACCATGTCCTCACCGACGGCCGTTACCATCCCACCACCGACGCCCCACCCAACTACGACGTGCAGTCACTTATCATTGCCCCGCTGTTGGTGCGCGGGCGGGCTGTGGGTGTCATGTGTGGTTATAACAAGCTAGACGGCCGTTTTTCCGACTTTGACCTGGACATCTTTAACTCGCTTGCCAGTTCCGTCAGCGAAGCGGTGGAAAACGCCTGGCTTTTCCAGCGCATTCGCCAGCGCCAGCAAGAATTGTTGGAAAACCGCAATACCTTGCAGGCGCTCATTGACGGCATCCCCAACCCCATTTACACCATCAACGATGAGTGGGAACTGGTGGCGGTAAACAAGAGCAAGATAGATGAACTGAGCGCCACCCTGGATGAACTGGTGGGGCGGGTGTGCTACGAGGCGTTTTACGGCCGTGCCACCCCCTGCCCCCACTGTCTCATCGCCCACACCCTCAGCGAAAAAGAAGCCTGTCACTGGACGGTCAACTATAAAGGCGAAGACCACCTGCCCCGCGAATGGGATGTCAATGCCTACCCCATCCCCGGCAAACAGGCCAGTTCCGCCCGCGCCGTCATCGTCTGGCAAGACCGCACCGAAGAGCGGCGGCTGGAAAGCTCCTTGCTGCAAGCGGGCAAACTGGCAGCCATCGGCCAATTGGCCGCCGGCGTGGCCCATGAAATCAACAACCCCCTCACCGCCATCAACGCCAACGCCGAAATCCTCAAATTGACCATCCCCGTAGATGATGACAATTACGAATCGGTAGACCTGATACAGCAGGCCGGAGAGCGGGCTACCAGGGTCGTGCGTGGTCTGCTAGACTTTGCCCGGCAAGAACAGTATGACTTTACCCCTGACGACATCAACAAATCTATTCGCCAGACATTGGCGCTGGTGCAATACCAACTTCTCACGGCCGATACCCAGGTGATACAAAATATGGCCGAGGACCTGCCGCGCGTCGTCGCCAGTTGGGAGCATCTGAAAAGCGTCTGGCTCAACCTGATTATCAACGCCCGTGACGCCCTGCAACATTTGCCCCAAAACCGCCAGATTGAAATAACCACCCGGCTGGCGGCCGATCCCAATTACGTGCAGGTTTTATTCCGGGACAATGGCAAAGGAATGACGGCGGCAGAACTGGCTCATATTTTTGAACCGTTTTATACTACCAAAGACCCCGGCAAAGGCACCGGTCTGGGGCTGGCTACCAGCCACCGCATCATTGAACAACACGGCGGTGAGATTAACGTGGTCAGCGCGCCGGGAGAAGGGGCAACCTTTATTGTCCGGCTTCCGGTGAATGACAATAGAGATCAGAGATTGGAGATTGGAGATTGACAGCAATCTCCAATCTCTAATAACCAATATGAGCAACCAACCTTCACACGGTGAAGTGAATATCAGTGATGTGCTGCGGCTGGCGCTGCCGCTGCAAACGGCCGTCGCTGCCGGTAAAGACCCTGCCCGCCGCAAAGTGGATTGGGTGGTTGTTCTCACTTCCTGGGACAATTTGCCTTTGCAAGCCCAGACGCACGACCTGATCATCTTGCCGCCCGCCCTGCAAGAACGCCTCACCGATAAACTGTTTATGCCCAAATTACAGGCGCTGGCGGAACTGGACGTGGCCGGTATTTTGCTGTTTCAAGCCGTGTCTGAACAAACGGCCGTTGAAGCCACCCGGCTAGACCTGCCGCTGTTGGTGGCCCCGCCGGACACATCCATCCGCGAAGCCAACCGGGCCATCGCCGCCCTATTGGTAGACCGCTATTCCGCCACCACCGAGCGCGGCTTGCAACTTTACCGCACCCTGTCTGAAATGTCCCGCGAAGAGCAGGGCATCCCGGCCATGACCGATGTGATTGCCAAACTCACCGGCAAAATTGTGGTGGTGCAGGACAAACGGCTGGAAATCAAGGCGATTAGCGTGCCCAATTCCAACACGCTGGATGTGGAAAAAATTGTGGAGGAGCTGACGCAGCGGGAAGAACTACCCGCCATTTTACGCAACCGCAAAGCCGCCGCCCGCGCCCGCCAGAGCCATTGGCAGCAAATTTTACCCATCGAAAATATCGGCCGGCTGGTCAGCCCCATTATTTCTGGCGACCGGGCGCGGGGGTATTTATCGGTGATTGGTCTGGCCGACGAGCTAGATTTGCTGGATGAGCAGGCGGTGGAACATGGCGCGGCAGCCTTTGCGCTGGAAATGGCCAAAGCCAAAGCGGTTAGCGAAGCCAAAAAGGCGCTGCGTGGCGACTTCCTGGAAGGGCTGCTGGCGGGTACGCTGCCACAGCGGGAAACCGAACGGCTGGCCAGCCGCCTGGATCATGAGACGAGTACACCCCACGCGGCTATGACCATTGCCTGGGTGCGGAAAGATGCACCTTCGCTGCGCCGGTTGGAAACGGCCGTGAACTGGGCGCTCTCCACACACGGCCGTGCGGCCCTTGTCCACGTTTACGGTGGTGTCCACATTTGCATCTTTCAAGAACTGCGCGCCGAAAATGATATGGATTCCGCCCACGAACTGGGGCGGCGCATTCTGGAGCAGGTGCGCACCGAATTCCCCAAAGAAAGCATTGTGGCCGGCATGAGCGGCCCAGCTACTTCGCTGGCTGACTGGCCACGCATCTACAACGAAGCGCTGCAAGCCATGCAGCTCAGCGAGCGGCTGCAAATTCAGGATGAAGTAGTAGAGTTTGGCAGCCTGGGCGTGTACCGGCTGTTGGGGCAGTTGGAAGATGTACCCGCGGTGCGCGCCTTCACGCGGCAAGTCATTGGCCCGCTGATCGAATATGATGAACGGCATAACAGCGCCCTGGTGCAAACCATTGACGCCTACTTTAACCATCATGGCAACATCAGCCAGACCGCCGAATCCCTCTTTGTCCATCGCAACACACTGCTGTACCGGTTGGAGCGCATTCAGGAACTCACCGGGCACGATCTGAACCAGGCGAATATGCGCCTGGGGCTGAATCTGGCACTCAAGTTGTGGCAACTGCGGTCAGATAAGTAGTAGTATACTACCAGCCAGTATAAATCAATGGAAGCTGCACGAGGAGACTATACTATGGCCCCCCATGAATTCGTCACAGTTTCAGAACTACCGGACCTTTTGCGTTCCCTCCAGTTACCGCCCGACACACGTTTGAAAATCATTTTTGAGGATGATGAAGTAATCCAAAAAGCAGAAAAACGAAGGAGAGCCCTAGCTGCAATGCAAAAGCTCAAGGGTTCTGGTAATGGTAATCTGGTTGCCGCGCTCTTGAATGAACGAGCCAAAGACGCTCTTCTATGAATCAGTATGTTTTGGATGCTTCGGCTTTGCTGGCCTATATAGAAAATGAGGATGGCACGGCCGTTGTTGAGACTTTGCTACAACAAGCCGTTAATGCTGAAGTAGAGCTTTACGTCTCTGTTGTTAGTTGCATTGAGCTGTTCTATATCTCCTGGCAGGAGCAGGGAAAAGACGTTGCCATTGAGCGGTTAAAGCAGATCAATGATTTGATACTCTTCCAGGAGCCGATAGACGAGCAATCGGTAAAAGTTATTGGGGAACTGAAAGCCAACCATACCATGTCATTTGCCGATTGTTGCATTGCAGGATTAGCCTTACTGAAACAGGCAGCGCTCGTCCATAAAGGCCCGGAATTTGAGCAGATTCAGGCCGAAATTAAACAACTCAAACTGCCGTTTAAGCATAAATCAAACCGATCCTGATACTCAAAATCGGCTTTTCACGGCCGTGCCACATTCCCGACAAAACTTATCCTCTGGCCCCACCGGGGCGCCACACTCATGGCAAAACTGCACCGCTTTTACGGCAGGTTTGGGCGCGGGTGGGGTACGCTGTGGCGGCGTTTTACGCGGCCGTTTGCGCTGTTGGCGCATGCTGGCTGCCTGCCACACAATCGCCATGAGAATAAGAATGCCCCCGGCAGCAGCCAACAGCAGCGGCCAGTTGAGACCATCACCCGTTGCCGATGTGACCGCCGATGAGGTGTTTGTATTGGCGGCGGGAGGGGCAAGCTGTTCCACGCTCAAGGTAGGTTGCTCCATGGTGTAATCCACCTGCACGCTGTAGGGCTGCCCGGCGGGCACGGCCGTTACCGGCAGCACATGGTACGTAAGGCCATCCCGGCTGTTGGCGCTGCTGGAGATGGCGGTTGGTTGGGTGCGCATGTTGCTGGCGGCGGCGGGCTGCTGCACCACCACGTCTATCTCATTAACCGCCACATCTGCCAGCCAGGAAAATTCAAAGGAGTGCTGACTGCCTGCTGTGGTATACGGCATATAGTATTCCACGCGAAAGCGTTGATCCGAAGTCACAAACGTTACGCCGTTTTCGCTGGCGGTGTACTGCACATCATCGGTCATCACGTTGTCACTGGTAATGCGGGCCACTGCGTGCAGTTCCGCTTCCGGCGGCAGGGGGATGGTGACGGTGGTGGGCAGCAGGGCGGTTGCCGGCAATGTGCCGGTGAGCAGCACCAACACGGCCGTGCGATCATAATCCGGCCATAAATCCACAGCCAGGGTTTCAATGGTGGGTGTGGGCAGTTGGGCATAAGCCGGACGGCCAAGACCGGCCAAAATGAACAGCACGATCACCAGGGCAGTGTGACGAAATAATGACATTTGACAATCCTTTTACCACCTCAAAATTGTTATAATCCAGGTAATCGTAGCGCAAAATGGGAGTTTTGACACCGGCGCTGAGGGATGGAATTCATAATTCATCCTTCATAATTCATAATTTTGAAGGAGGTACCACATGTCCCCAACGGTAGATATAGTCCATGAAGATTTAGATATTCTGGCAGCAATGGCGGCTGAAATGGATGATTACCTGAAAAGTGAGGTGCTGTATTGGCCGATGGTGCATGGCGATATGCCCAAACTGACGCTGGGTGGCTATCTGATGCGCCAGCACCGGCTGCAATACCTGGCCGACATGTTGAATGATGCGGAACGAGAAAAGTGGGATACGGCCGTCCACCAATTCCAGGCAGCTTTAGCGGAAAAAGTGGTACGCACCGAACAACGCGCCCGCGAAGAGTTAGGGGTGCGTGCCCGCCAATGGGGTACCTATCTAAACGATGTGCAGCGGGAACGGGCGGTGGCAGCGGTGAATTATGAAACGGCCGTAGAAAACCGCGTCATGGCCGCCGCTCTGGTTCATTTTCTGCAAACAGCGCCCTATGAACTGGAAGCAGGCGCCGTGCCCAATCTGGAAATGCTGGATACTGGACTGCGCCCCCATTGGCAGCCCGGCGAATTCGTCTGGCCGCCCGCCTGGGAAAAGGCATACCCCCAGGCGGAATACTGGTGGCTATATGGCCGGCCGCGGCGGACGTAATCGGTAATCGGGCTCTACAGGATTTCATGGGGTTCGGCGTGACGAGTGACGAGTGATGCGTGTGGTCTCTCTGGTCACGCATCACTCGTCACGCATCACGGCCTGCCCTGAGTTCCCAAAGAGCCGGTAATCGGTAATCCGACTTCGGCTCACGGATTACGGTTCACGGATTTCGGGCTACAGACAACGACGCCGACGGTGGGATCACCGGCACATAATTCGGGTCGCGCCAACGGGTGAAACGAATGACCAGCCGCGCGGCCTGCCAGCCCAGGCGAAACAGCCAGGGGTAACGCAGCATGTAGGCAAAACGGGCCAGTTTGGTGCGAATTTCTAACTGCTTAAACAAGGGGTCGGCCAGCACCATTTCACGATAGGTGGCAAACGAAAAGTCGGCGCGGCGAAAGGCATCGGCAATTGCCTGTGCCCCCACCGTGCCATAACCCAGAGCAAAAGCAATGCCCTCGCCCATGAGTGGGTCAGCCCCGGCCGCATCGCCCACCAGAATGACACGGGGGATGGCGAAACGGCCGTCTTTTGACCACCAACGAATGGGATGCCCCTTAATTTCAAAGTCATCCAGATTGCGGTTGCGTTCGGCCATTTCGTCACGCAGCGTTTGCGGCAGGTCGGCCTTTGGCCGTTCTGGGCGGGCACGGCTGTCGAACACACCACGATTCATGTATGGTTTGCCCTGCACAAAGCTGGGGAAATCCCAATAATAGCCCTGTAATTGGTGTGTGGTCATGGGGGTAAAGTCAAAAATCGCCACGCCATCGCGGAATTCCGGCTGGGTACGGGCGTCTTCGGGCGTCAGCACTTCAATCAGCCGGGCCACCCGTGAATCATCATCCCATTTCAGCCGCCGCCGCACAAAACTGCGTGAGCCATCGGCCGCCACCACCACCCGCGCCTGAAAGGCGTGATTTTCCGTCACCACCTGCACATAGTCGTCATGGGGAATGATGTCCGTGACCGCTTCGCCCTGGTAGACGGTGACGCCGCGGGCTACGGCCGTTTGCAGCAGCCAATGGTCAAATTCCGCCCGCCGGATGATGCGAAAAACCGGGTTGCCAAAAAAGGAGTAGGATACATCCTCGTACAGCAGCCGTACTTCACGCACATCAAAACTCTGCGGTTCCAATTCCAGCCCTAACCGCGCCAGCGTGTTTAGCCCCATATGTGTAATGCCGCCGCCGCATAGTTTGTCACGAGGATGCACGGCTTTATCTACCATAACAATACGGCCGGCCCAGGCCGGGTCTTGCTGAATGAGATGCAGCGCGGTGGATGTTCCCGATGGCCCCGTCCCTACAATTAACACGTCAACTTGTTCAAACTCTACCATATTTCTTCCTTCATAACAGGAAAATTGCTTAATTGCGACGAATTCTATAGGTGTTATCTCGCAATAATATAACTGTATTTTGGAGTGAATTCATCAAATCTTGAGAGATGATCCAACGCAATCTGGCAAGAACAGCTTCTCTGTTAGGCTGTTTGAGAGCGATAACAATAACGCCTGCATGAGATGAATAGTTTAGCGGAACAGTGTGATAAAAATCCCGATCGGTAGTGAGCAGAATCGCTTCATACTGTTGGGCAATCTCAAAAAGTTGAAAATCATCTGCTCCTTGTTGGTCTGTGCCCCTAATGTCAATCACCTTGTGACCTGACCCATGCAATAGTTCTTCGGCTGATTTTGGGAAATTTTCGCCAAGAAGAAAATTCATGCCGGGTTCATCTCAAAAGGAACATCTTCAAATTGCGTGAGGTCGCTGGCAAAAGCCAATGCCGCAGCAATATCCTCACGTTCAATGTGAGGATAATCTTCCAAAATCATTTCTATCGTATCACCAGCCGCGAGGGCGCCAAGGATGGTAGATACCATCACTCTCGTTCCCCTTATGACTGGCTTGCCGTGACAAACCAAAGGGTTTAATTCGATTCTGTCATGCATAATCAAGCGTCCTTTTAGTCATTTTGAGTGCAAGGAATAGCAGGGGTTATTTCAATGACCGGACATGTTTCTTTTCAACAATATCATCTCCTGATAACGGGCAGCATTATAGCATGGGTGAGCAAAATTGCCTGATCAGTGGAGATGTCGGCAGTGGCGTGGGACGGCTCGGCATTGCCGGCCGCGTCTATGGCCCGGCTGCGGAATTCATACACCTGGCTGTCTGGGGGCACAAAACGGGTGGAGGTGGCTAAAGGGGGCAGCCCGACAAAGACGGTCCAATCGCCGCTGCCTTGTGGCCGATATTCGACGAAGTAATGGGTGATGCCGGCAATTTCATCTGTGCCCGACCAGTGAATGGAGTAGCCGGGGACGTTTGGTATCTGCAAGACAGCGTTGACGCTGCTGGTGGGTGGGGTGGTATCTAGCCTGAAGTGGGTGGCAGTGGAGGTGACGGTCTGGGAGCCGCCGCCAGATGGCTGCACGGTTGCCTTTACCCACCAGTACAGGTGCGCATAATCCTGGGTAAAGGTGTGGCTGTGCTGCAAGATGGCCCCTGACCAGGTCTGGTCATACACCAGATTGTTCATGGCGGCGTCGGTGGCAACCTGTAATTGTGTTTGTACCACCGGCGCGGTGCTGACAATTTGCCAGGTGAATTCAACGGGGTTGGCCGTTACCCACACATCGGGGGCGGGTGTGCTGTTGTGGACTTCGCTGACGCTCTGACCCAGGTGCAGCAGCCGTATGCCATCGAACCAGACGCCGCGGCCGTTATCGGTGGTGGTCAGGTCGGTCAGGCGCAGGCGATTATTGCTGTTGGCGGTCAGGTCAAATTCACCTACCGTCATCCATAGGCCAACGTTGGCATCCTGGTTGACGGTGACGCTGCTGGTACCGGTGGCGTGGTAAACGGTGTAACGCGCCCCAACGGTTTCCGACGCACCGGTATTGCAATAGGGGGCATAGATTTGAATGCGGTAACGGCCGTCTACCGGCACATTAAACCGCCATTCACCCCAATTCGTGCTTTGGTTGGGATCGGTGGTGGACCAGGTGTAATAGGAATGTCCATTGTTGCCACAGCCGCGCGGCCCTTCATACCAGTTGGAATTACTCTTGGTAAAGCTGCTGCTCATCTCATCTATAAAGATATAGGGTGATACAAAACCCATGCGCGACGCCACCGCATTGCGCAGCCAGGGCAAATAGTTGTAGGCATTGCCACCGGGGCAAAGCGTATTCAGCCCGCCGTACACGTCCCGGTGCCCCATGATGTGGGGCAGCCCCCAACTCATCTGCACCATGCGGCTGGCGTCAAAGGGGTCAATATCGCGTTGATCGGCTTTCCAGGCAAACAGGTCAGCCAGGGCATTGAGCATGGCTGTGGACGGTATGTCGCCGCCGCCTTCATCGGGAGAGGTGAAGTTACCAATGAGTGAAGCGGCCATACCGCCGGCATTGGCCGCGCCCGCATGGACGCCGGTGACATCCCACTGTTGATAGTTGCCATTGAGATGGCCTTCAAAGATGACGCCATTGATGTCTATCAGGTAGTTGTAGCCAATGTCACCCCAGCCCCGGTTGAAGGTGTGGTATTCCCATATCGCCCGCACGATAGCCGCCGAGTCGCCGCCGCTGCTGGTGACGGTGTGGTGCATCAGTAGATGGGTATAGGTCTGATATTCCAGACCACTGTACCAACATTCGGGCTGGGTACACCAGGCGCCGCGCGTGATGACAGAGGGGCGGGGGAAATCTTCCGGGTTTTCCGGCATCTCTGGGGGGCTGGCGGCATCCAATTCTTGCTGCCGGGCAATGAGTTCGGCGGTGGTGGGGCCGCTGCTGGTATCTATCAGCACAAAATCAAGCTGACGCAGCAAGGGCGCCGGCCCGCCCCAAAAGCGCGTGGCGCTGACCTGGAATTGCAGGTAATGGTGGGTTTTGTCAACCGCCGGCACAGCGACCATGTCGCCATACTGCCAGACGTCGCCCGGTTCGTTCCAGTCGGCGTGGGCATGAATATCATACCATTCGCTCCACTGCTGGCCGTCTGGGCTGGTGCGCAAATGGATTTCCAGGCTGGCGCTTTCGGGTATATCGGCCAGCCAGTGGGTGACGACGGCGTTGTAGGCGATGGGGGTGTGGATGATGGCGGATTGGTAGTGGGCGGTGACGGCCGTGTCCGTCATCTCCAGTCCATTCGTCGTTACCTGCATCCCCTGGCTTTCGCCCCCGGCAAAGGTTTCTCCTTGAAAAGTGACCATTTCGATGGTTGATTGGGCCTGGCTGGATTTTGTTTGTGCCCAGCCGAGGGCAACCAATAAACCGAACAGGGTAAGGATTGTTAATGTTTTGAACTTCATCGTGTACTCCTTCGGGTCTTTGGGATTTCGTGGGGTTTGGTCTAATGCGTGATGCGTGATACGTGAGGTCTCTCTGGTACGTTTCACGCTTCATTTGATGGTAATCCCCTGAATTCCTGAAGAGCCACTCCTTCTTCTCATTTGGCTCAAAGTGTAGGAATCATAACAAGGGGGCAAGCAGGGAACGGTATAAACCGAGTGAATTCAGGGGCGCGTTATGCGTTCATTAACATTAGCAAACCGAAGGCATCCAGCTAGTACCTATAGGCAAATGCGCCTCTTGAACCATATGCTAAACTTTAAGCTGCTACTCAACGACCAATGAAAATCGCAGCCCGGACATCCTTGTCCGGGCATTCATCGGGCAAGGATGCCCGATTTACACAGGAGGCGCAAAGGTTAATGGA
>CAADGU010000123.1 GCA_900696625.1 uncultured Chloroflexota bacterium
GTAATTGGGTAATTGGGTAATTGGGTAATTACGCAATTACCCAATTACTCAATTACCTCTTGATCTCATATTGTTTCGCTGCCTGTTTCACTGCTTCTGTTACTGCGTCAATGCCGCTTTGGGTGACGGAATGAGCGGCGATGAAGTTGGCAAAATGGGCGGCCTCGATGGCGTCGCCGGTCTGATGGTAGCGGATAAAGTAGGCGGTGGCAAAAATGTCACCCGCGCCGGTAGGGTCAACCTGGGGGACGGCGATGGTGGGGATGCGCACGGCCGTTGCCCCTTGCAGCACCAGGCACCCTTTTGGCCCACCTGTCAACACCAACAATTTGCTCCATTCCCAATACTGCCAGAGTGTGGCTATATCGGGCAGGTCTTCCTGGCTGAGGACAACTACATCGGCGCGGCTGAGAATGGCCTGTGCTTCCGGCCATTCACGGGGATGGACACGGCCGTCCCCACCCCATTCACGCAGCCACCCCTGCGGCGTCAGGCAAACCAGACTGTTTGGAAAATGGTGGATGAAACGGGCATCCACCTCATGCACCACCGGGGCCAGATGGACAATGGCCGGTTCGCCCCAGGGTTCCGGCAGGTGGTCGGGTGTCAGGGTGGTGGCGGTGGCGTGAACGGTCTGGGCACGGCCGTGTGGTGTATACACATTCTCAAACGTCGTCGTCGCCGCCGAGGGCACGTTGTGGACATGCAGGTCGGCCAACACCTGACTGCTGGTGAAATCGGGGGCGTAACTGGTGAGCACGGCCGTGTGGCTGCCCAAAGCCGCCGCCGCCCGCCCCGAATACGTCACCGTGCCACCCGGTTCGTCACCGTGCGGCGTCAGGTCACGGGTAATATGGCCGATGAGAAGGTAATCAATGGCAGTCATAGGCAGGAATTCTAGTGGGCAAACTCCATGGCGGCAAACGGCGGTCACGGCCGTCAGCATTTCCCGTGCCGTTGTTAGACCCTCATCTCGCCCGGCGCAAAGCCAACGGCTGGCTGGTTTCCCATGTGGGTAGTGTGCTGGCGCAACAACCACAATTATTACAGATGAAAGGCCGTTACGTAGCTTTTTGCGTTGTTACTAATATCCGCAAAAGTTTTAGCTAATAGCTGCCTGTTGGTTGGCAATCAGCGTTTTCAATTTCTCAATTGTTTCGGGGCGTAAATCCGGTTCGGGGGGAACCACTTCGCGTCTGGCTAATATGTCGTCAACACTAGGTTCTGAACCCTTGCCCAACCTCTGCAACAGAGTGTCATAGTCTGCTCTCTGTTGGGCAATGACTTCTGGGGAGGAGACCTGAATCGTATAGGCCAAAGATGCCTGGCGCGTCAGTGTATAGATAACGTAGTGATTCAGTGTCACACCTTCGCTTTCCGCTAAAACTTCAAGCTGATGATACAAGGTTTCCGAAAGTTGTAAGGTTAGTTCTACCATTTTTGTTTTCTACTCAGAAGTAACTGCGGCGAGGAATCTTTCACGCTGGCCGTGGGGGAAGATTCCTCACTCCGAGGACTTCGTTGGGAATGACAGGAGAATCGGACTTCGGATAACCGATTACCGATTACCGTTCATGGACTACCGCTCCCGGTTCAACCAGCGCACCGTCAACTCTCCCAGGCGGTCGGTGCGCTGACGTAAGACGGTACATTCGGGTAAAGCGTCCAGGAATAGTTGGCCGTACCGCTTCGTCAGCACCCGTTTGTCCAAAATAGCGACCACCCCTTCATCACTGCCGCGCCGGATGAGCCGCCCGAACCCTTGCCGGAAGCGCAGCACCGCCTCCGGGATGGAGTATTCAAAAAAGGCGTTGTCATACGTCTCCGAACGGGCGGCAAAGATGGGGTCAGAGGGCACGTCAAAGGGCAGTTTGACCAGCAACACCGCTTGCAGGGCGTCACCGGGCACATCCACCCCTTCCCAGAACGAGCGGGTGCCCAGGAGAACGGCGTTGGCGTCCGGCCGTTTGAACTGCTCCAACAACTGCTGCCGGGAACCACCCGAATTTTGCACCAACGTGGCAATGCCCCGGTCGGCCAGCACACTTTCCACCGCTTTGGCGGTCTGGCTCAACTGGCCGTAAGCAGTAAAGAGGGCCATGGTGCGTCCGCCCAACGCCGTGGCCACGTCAATGATCGCTTCCTCCACGTACCGCTGGTAGCCCGGCTGGTGTGGTTCGGGAATGTCGGTCGCCAGGTAAAGCAGGGTGGAATTTTTGTAGTCAAAGGGGGTGTCTACGGCCAGTTCGCCCACTTCATAGGCGTGCAGGCGGTTGCGCACGTAAGCGAAGGTGGGTTCGGTTTCCCATTCGCCGGGTGTGGCCGTGCGCAGGGTGGCGGAAGTCAATACGACCGTTTCCAACGCCTTGAAGATGTGCCTTTCCACCAGCGGCCCCACATGCAGAGGGGCAGCGTGCAGAGAAATGCGATCCTTGAAGATTTCCACCCAGTAAATCATCTCTTTGGTGGGCTGGATGATGATGCCGTCCAGGTTGGCGCGGGTCTCTTCCAGGGTACGGCCGTTGCTTTGCAGCGCCGCCATCATCTCTTCCCCTTCCTCAATTTCAAACTGGTCGGCCACGTCCGCCAGCCCCCCGGCCAGTTTGTCAAAGCCACTGACCAGGCGTTTCAAGTGCGTATTCAGGTTGTCCCAACTCAGTTCCACTTCGCTGTAGCCTGGCTGGCGGCGCAGATCGGGCGTCAGCCGAATTTGCTCGGCAAACTGACTGCGCCGGTTGGTAAACTCGGCCAGGAAGTAAGAGAGGGTCATAAAAAACTCTTCCAGCCGTTCGGCCGCTAACTGCCCTTCGCGGCGCATGGCGTTGATCAGCTGCGCAAACTTTTCAGCAAAGTCGGGTGGCATGGCGGCCTGCACCCGGTTTTGCACGTCGGTCAGCAGCCCGGCGCGGGGTTTGTTAATCTCGTCCAGCACCGCTTCCAGAAAGCGGCGGTCGGCCTGAAAACTGAGGCCATTGGTCACGGCCGTTTCCAGATGATGCGCCTCGTCCACAATCAAATCCACAAAGTCGGGCAGAATATGCCCTTCATTGGCTACGTCGGACAACAGCAGGGCATGGTTGACGATGATGATCTGGCTCAGTTCCGCCTGGCGGCGTACATGGTGCAGTGGACAATTTTCCAGGGCGCATTGGTCCAGGGTGCAGGCGCTGTTTTCGCCGCTCAGCCGCGCCCAGGCAATACGTTCGCCAGAGGTGCGCAGGTTCAGTTCGGCCACATCACCCGTTTTGGTTCGCCCTAGCCAGAGCAGGATGCGGGCATAGAGCGCCATCTCGTCACCGTTGCTGGGGCCGCTGTGGCGCATTTGCTGGAACAGGCGGGTACAGATGTAGTTGCTGCGCCCCTTGCGCACACAGGCGTGCAGTTCAAAGGGCATAATCCGCTGGAGTTCGGGGATGTCTTTGTTGATGAGTTGGTCTTGCAGATTGATGGTGTTGGTGGAGATGACCACGCGACGGCCGTTTTGCGCCGCCCAAAATGCCGCCGGAATCAGATACGCCACCGATTTACCCGTACCCGTGGGCGCTTCCACAATGACGTGTGAGCCATAATTGAAAGCATCCACCACCGAGAGTAGCATATCTTCTTGCTGCGGCCGATATTCATAACCCGGCACGGCGCGTTCAAAATTGCCGCCCGGCCGGATGATGCTGGCAACCACGTCCGGGTCCAAGGCAATTGGCTTTTCGGCCGGGGCAAAGGAACGGCCTTCTAATTTGGGTGGATTAAACAGACGGGGCAGCCGTCCTCGTTGGCGCAGTTCGCCCCCTTCAAAAGCGGTGCGCGCCCGCGCTGCCAGCACATCTTCAAAAAATATCGTCTCCGGCCAGCCCAATTTTTTTCCAGCCATCACAATTTCGTCTAACTGCGCCAGGGGAATTTGCATGGCCCGTTCTTTGAGCGCCAGGAACAATTCCACCGTCAGTTCGGCGTCGGCGTGAGCGCGGTGGGCCTGCCCCCCATCTGGCATGGGCAGGCCGAGAAAACGAGACAGTGCATCCAGCCCGTAACGGCCGGCGTCGGGGAACAAGATGGTGGCCAGGGTGACGGTATCCAGCCGGGGATTGCCCACGCCCA
>CAADGU010000124.1 GCA_900696625.1 uncultured Chloroflexota bacterium
AAGTGTGCCACGTCATCGCCGGCCACGATATGACACACCTGGCGGACATTCAAAAAGCGATGAGTGGCTAAAGCTTAAACTGGCTGGGTAAAATTTGGCCGAGGCACTTTTCTTGATTTATACTGTACCGTGGTTCAACCTTTTGTCGCGGTAAGGAACAACTGATATGAATGATTCATTGTTATTAGATGAAATCATCATCCCTATCACAATTGATTATCTGGAAGAAGATCAGACTTACCAGGTCAGTTGTGTTTGGTTGCCGGGTTGCCATGCCTGGGGAGAGTCACTGGATGAAGCCATGCAGGCAATTCCCGGCAATATCCGGGCAATGGTCATGGCATATCAAGACAAAGGCTCGCCCCTTCCGCCAGATCTACAGGCAGTAGATATAGATGCGCCGTTTACATTGCGAATCGTGCCTGCATGAAGTATCGAGAATTAACAAAGCGGCTTCGGCAGTTGGGGTGTGAGCATGTGCGTCCTGGGGCAGGATCGCATCAAATTTGGTGGAATCCGACACTTGATCGGTATACCACAATCCCAGATTGGGGCAGCAAAGACATAAAGCCAGGAACTCTGCGGCAAATCCTTCGTGATCTGGGCATCAGCCGACAGGAATTTGGCCCCATAAAGTAGAGTTACTCTTTGTATTCATAAAAGCCACGACCGGTTTTGCGGCCCAGCCGGCCGCTTTCCACCATGCGCTGTTGGATGGGGTGGGGGCGGTATTTGGGATCATGGAAGGTGGCTTCGTAGACGGATTGGGTGACGGCGAAATTCACGTCACAGCCAATCAGGTCAATCAGTTCAAACGGCCCCATGCGGAAGCCCAATGATTTGAGCAGTTTGTCAATGGTGGCGTGGTCGGCGGCGTTTTCACCTAATAGCCGGAACGCTTCGCCATAAAACGGCCGTGCCACCCGGTTCACAATAAAAGCGGGTGTATCCTGGCAGAGTACGGCCGTTTTCCCCAACTGCCCCACATACGCCAAAGCCGACGCCAAAGTGGTCTGGCTGGTAAAATCCCCTCGTATCACCTCCACCAGTTTCATCACATGCGCCGGGTTGAAAAAATGCAGCCCCACAAACCGATCTTGCCGCTGCGTGGCCGCCGCCAGCACGTTAATACTCAGACTGGATGTATTGCTGGCAAAAATGGTGTGCGCCGGCGCCTGGCTTTCCAATTCGCCAAAAATTTGCCGTTTCAGGTCAATGATTTCCGGTGCCGCTTCAATCACCAGGTCAACCTGTGCCGCTTCCGCCAGGGAAGTGGTGAGCGTCAAAGCTGTTTTAGCCGCTTCGGCCGCCTCAGCTGCTATTTTCCCTCGTACCACGCCCTGGTCAATGGATGCCTGAATGCCCGTTAACGCCTTGTGCAGCACATCCTCACTGATGTCATACAACACCACCCGGTACCCGGCCAACGCCGACGCCTGGGCAATGCCCGCGCCCATCGTGCCCGCGCCAATGACAGCAACTTTACCGATCTCAAGCATCATTTTTCTCCTGCTTGCTGCAAAACTGCGTCTATCACAGGTTGGCTAATGCTAAACCCTTGTTTCCGTAAAGTCTGTACAGCTTCGAATTCCTCAGCCAGTTCTTCAGGCGAGTAATCAATGTAAGCAATACCGCGTTTGCGCAGTAAAGCCAGAAATTTGATTCGGGTGATGTTGAGTAATTGAGCCGCCTTACCGGAAGAGATGCGCCCCTCGGTAAATAATGAGAGGACAATCCACTCCGTAACATGCTGTTCAACCTGTTTTTGATTAAAGCCGTAGTCGAGAAGATTTGTCGGGACACGCACTTCAAAAGTTGTTTCAGACATATGCTTGCTCCTTTAGTGCTTCATTTTCAAAATTCGTACTCTATTCTCCCTTAAATTGCGCTTCACGTTTTTCTAGGAAGGCGGTCACGCCTTCGGTAAAGTCGTGGCTGCGGGCCGCCAGTTCTTGCATGTGCGCTTCGTATTCCAGCGCCTCGTCCAGGCTCATGTCCCAGGCGCGGTTCATGGCCCGTTTGGCCAGGCCGTAAGCCAGTGTTGGCCCGGTAGCCATCGGTTTGGCCCAGGCCATCACATTTTCCATGAGCTGCTCATGGGGGATGACCCGGTTGACAATGCCCCATTCCAGCGCCTTGTCGGCCGGGATGCGGTCGGCGGTGACGGCCATTTCGTAGGCGCGCGCCTGGCCGATGATGCGGGGCAGCAGCCAGTTGGTGCCGCTGTCTGGCACCAGCCCAATGCGGCTAAAGGCGAGCATAAAACTCGCCTTGTCACTGGCGATACGAATGTCTGTGGCCAGAGCAATGCCCACGCCGGCCCCGGCGGCCACGCCGTTAATGGCGCCGATGATCGGTTTTTCCGTCGCCACCATTTGTTTGATCAGGCGGTGGTAGCCATGCCGTAAATGTTCGCCAATAGAAAAGACCCCCTCCCGCGCCTGTACATCGGATAAATCCTGACCGGAAGAAAAGGCACGGCCGTTGCCCGTCAGCACCACACAGCGCACCCCCTTGTCCCGCGCACACTGCTTCAAGGCGTCCGTTGTCTCCTGGATCATCCGGTCGTTAAAAGCATTTAGCTTATCGGGACGGTTCAGCGTAATGGTGGCAATGCCCTCCTGCGCCTCAAAAAGAATTGTCTCGTAACTCATGCGGTCTCCTGATTAGAATTATGAATTATGAATTATGAATTATGAAGGAAGAATGTTGCTTTTCAGCGGGAATGGGATCATTATAAGCTGCCGCCGTTTGATTGCCAATCTCTCAATCTCTCAATCTCCCAATCTCCCAATCTCCCAATCTCCGAATCTCCCACTGTGTTTCATTGCGAAACTTCTACCGCCTACTTGGTGTTTCATCTTGAAACTGTTTTACGGCCGTACTTGCCGCCTTTCCAAATTTCTATATTCTGTAGTCTGGAAGAGTTTGTAGAAGAAAATCGGGATGCCCACTGAAACCGATACCCACACAGTTGAACCGTTTCCCTCATCAATTTCAGGCATTGGCATCCTCCATTCAACCATCGTAACGTGATCTGTCTATATGAACAGTTTTGTTCATTTTTGTTGGTAGTCCGTTTTGGCTGTCAGATTGGTTATGGGTGAAGGTTTTTTGTCTCGACGGCAAAGGAGGTGATTGGTTACTCTTGTCCATTCCATAAGTTTCCCATTTAGCTGACAAAAAAGTGCATGGTGTGGCGCGGTCTGGAATGGATCGCACGGCGCTGGCCAGAATGGCCAGCAGACGCAGCCACGAATTAATGAATAGGAGCTAGAAGCTCAAAAACAGGAGAGGAAAAATGACAAGTCCATTTATGGGTGAATTTTTGGGAACCATGTTCCTGATTATTTTAGGTGATGGCGTCGTCGCCAATGTGCTGTTGGGTAAATCCAAAGGTAATAACGCTGGCTGGATCGTGATAACTACAGGTTGGGCCTTCGCCGTGATGGTCGGCGTCTTTGTTTCGCAGGCGTTTGGTAGTGGTCCGGCCCATATCAATCCTGCCGTCACCATTGGGTTTGCGGTGGCTGGTAGCTTCCCCTGGGCTGATGTACCCGGATACATCATCGCACAAGTGTTGGGTGCTTTCGTAGGTGCAGTCATTGTTTTCCTGACCTACTTCAAGCATTGGGAAGAGACGCCAGACCCCGGTTTGAAACTGGCTGTCTACTCCACCGGCCCGGCGATTCCCAATATGATCTGGAACAACATCACGGAAATCATTGGCACCTTTGTTCTGGTGTTGGGTGTGGCGGCTATTTTCTCCGCCGGTGGCGGTACGGCTGGCAGCCCGGCATCTGGGCTTGGCCCGTTCCTGGTGGCTGGCCTGGTGTGGGGCATTGGTCTCTCACTTGGTGGCCCGACTGGGTATGCTATCAACCCGGCACGCGACCTGGGGCCGCGCATTGCCCATCAACTACTGCCCATTCCCGGCAAAGGTAGCTCTGATTGGGGTTACGGCTGGATTCCCGTAGTAGGACCAATTGTGGGTGGTATTTTGGCCGGCCTTTTCATTATGTTAAGTGGTATTTGATCAAGTTCTGGTCGCTGGCAGCGTCTTGCCGCCAGCGGCCAAACTGATGAGGAGCAAAACAGATGAAAAAGTTGATTAATGCCGTAGATAACGTGGTCCGCGAGCAGTTGCAGGGCATGGCGGTAGCCCATCCCGACCTGGTAAAGGTTCAGATTGACCCCCATTATGTGGTGCGGGCCGATGCGCCGGTGAAAGGGAAAGTGGCCCTGGTTTCCGGCGGTGGCAGCGGGCATGAACCGATGCACGGCGGTTTTGTGGGCATGGGCATGTTGGATGGCGCCTGTCCGGGTGAAGTCTTTACTTCGCCCACACCGGATCAAATGTATGAATGTGCCAAGGCAGTGGATGGTGGCGCCGGTGTTTTGTTCATCGTCAAAAATTATACAGGTGATGTGCTGAACTTTGAAACGGCTGCTGAACTGGCTCATGCCGATGGGATTAAGGTGCAGAGCATCTTAATTGATGATGATGTGGCCGTTAAAGATAGCCTGTATACGGCTGGGCGTCGCGGCGTGGGCACCACCGTGTTGGCGGAAAAGATCGTCGGGGCCGCCGCAGAGGCGGGTTATAATCTGACGCAGTGCGCTGATTTGTGCCGCAAGGTGAACAGCTACGGCCGTTCCATGGGCATGGCGCTCACCTCCTGCACCGTCCCCGCCGCTGGTAAACCCACCTTCTCGCTGGGTGATAACGAAGTGGAAATCGGCATCGGCATTCATGGTGAACCCGGTCAACGGCGCATGGAAATGAAAACGGCCGACGAAATCACCGAAATGATGGCGCTGGAAATCATCACCGACAAAGCTTATACCCGTACCGTCCGTGAGTGGGACAATGACCAGGGTGTGTGGGTAGATGTGGAATTGGTGGATGAGCCGTTGAAAGCAGGCGACCAGGTGATAGCCTTTGTCAACAGCATGGGTGGCACCCCTGTCTCTGAGTTGTATGCCATCTACCGTAAACTGGCCGAAGTGTGCCAGAGCCATGGCATTACCATTGCCCGCAACCTGATTGGCCCGTACATTACCTCGTTGGAAATGCAGGGCTGCTCCATTACCCTGCTGAAAGCGGATGAGGAAATTTTGCGCTTTTGGGATGCACCGGTGAAAACGCCGGGGCTGCGTTGGGGTGTTTGATGCAGTGAACAGTAAGCAGTAAGCAGGGGCTCTAACTGTTAACTGCCAACTGGTAACTGCGCACTTCTGGAAAAAACATGTCAGTAACCAGAGAACAAATTGTGACGTGGTTGGAGAAAACGGCCGTCGTCCTTGACGCAAATAAGCAGTACCTCACCGACCTGGACGCCGCTATTGGCGATGCCGATCATGGCATCAACATGACGCGTGGCTTCACCAAAGTGATGGAGAAGTTGCCCACTGTGACCGACAAAGACATTGGCAATATCCTCAAAACGGTGGGCATGACCCTCATTTCCAGCGTGGGTGGGGCCAGTGGGCCGTTGTATGGCACGTTTTACATGCGGGCGGGCACGGCCGTGGCCGCCAAAGAAGAACTGAGCAATGAAGACCTGGCCGCCATGTTGCAGGCTGGCGTGGACGGTATAGTGCAGCGTGGTCGCGCCGAATTAGAAGACAAAACAATGATTGACGCCTGGTTCCCGGCCATGGTAGCCTTGAAAACGGCCGTAGACAACGGCGACACCATCACCGGCGCCCTGCAAAAAACAGTCGCCGCCGCTGAACAAGGCATGAAAGCGACCATCCCACTTAAAGCGCGCAAAGGCCGCGCCAGCTACCTGGGCGACCGCAGCATCGGCCACCAGGACCCTGGCGCCACATCAACCCACTTAATTCTCAATGCGTTATTAGAAACAGTGCAAGAGGGGAATTGAGTAATGAAGTAATCTGGTAATTAAGTAATCAGGTAATTGGGTAATTACCCAGTTACTCAATTACCCAATTACCCAGTTACCCAATTACCAAAAATAGGAGTTTAAGAAATGACCAAGTATGTAGCAGCCATTGATCAGGGTACCACCAGTACCCGGTGCATGATTTTTAACCATGCGGGGGAACCAGTTGGCGCACACCAACTGGAACATGAGCAAATTTACCCCAAACCCGGTTGGGTGGAACACGACCCCATGGAAATCTGGGCGCGTACCCAGGATGTGGTCAAAGGGGCCATGAAAGCGGCGGGCGTCACCGCCGCTGACCTGGCGGCGGTGGGCATCACCAACCAACGCGAAACCACCGTCGTCTGGGACAAAACCACCGGCAAACCGTTGTATAACGCCATTGTCTGGCAAGACACCCGCACCGACAAAATCTGCAAGGAATTGGAAGGCAGCGTCGGCCAAAATCGTTTCCGCGACAAGGTTGGTCTGCCGCTGGCAACCTACTTCTCCGGCCCCAAAGTGAAATGGATGCTGGACAATGTGCCCGAAGTGCGCGCCGCTGCCGACAAGGGTAATGCCCTCTTTGGTAACATTGACACCTGGGTCATCTGGAACCTGACCGGCGGTACTCAGGGTGGTGTGCATGTAACAGACGTCAGCAATGCCAGCCGCACCATGTTGATGAACCTGGACGGTTTGCGCTGGTCAGACTCCATCACCAGCACCATGGGTATTCCCAAGTCTATGCTACCGGAGATACGGCCGTCGTCCCAAGTCTACGGCTATACCACCGAAGATGGTCCCTTTGGCGGCAAAATCCCCGTTGCTGGCGACCTGGGTGACCAACAAGCTGCCACCGTTGGTCAGGCCTGCTTCAGCCCCGGCGAAGCCAAAAACACTTACGGCACCGGCTGTTTTATGATCCTCAACACCGGCACCAAAATTGTGCCCAGCAAGAGCGGCCTGCTCACCACCCTCTGCTACCAGTTTGGCGATGAGCCGGCGGTGTACGCCCTGGAAGGCTCCATCGCCATTACCGGCGCATTGGTACAATGGCTGCGCGACAATCTGGATTTCTTCGACTTCTCACCGCACATTGAAGATTACGCCAAATCGGTGGAAGATAACGGCGGCGTCTACTTTGTGCCTGCCTTCTCTGGCCTCTTTGCCCCCTACTGGCGTTCCGATGCGCGTGGCGTAATCGCCGGGCTGACCCGTTATGTCAAGAAGGGGCACATTGCCCGCGCTGCTTTGGAAGCCACCGCTTACCAGACCCGCGAAGTGCTGGACGCCATGAATGCCGACTCCGGCGTAGACCTGACGGCGTTGAAAGTGGACGGCGGCATGGTCTACAACGACCTGCTGATGCAGTTCCAGGCCGACGTGTTAGGTGTGCCGGTGGTACGGCCGAAGGTTGCCGAGACCACCGCATTAGGCGCGGCCTATGCCGCCGGTTATGCCGTTGGCTTCTGGCAAAGCACCGACGAAATGCGGCAAAACTGGGGTATGGACCATACCTGGGAACCAACGCCCGGCACAAACGCCAGCACCGAACTGTTTGCCCAATGGAAGAAGGCGGTTACGCGCACATTTGATTGGGTGGAGTAGAAGATGTAATTGGGTAATTGAGTAATTGAGTAATTACCCAATTACCCAATTACTTAATTACTTAATTACCCATTACCATTCCGGCATGCAGCCAAATAACTACCCAGTCCGGCGTGATATTCTAAAACAGTTCTGGTATGCCTTTATGAAAACGGGCCGGGTCGAGCCAATTGAAGGCTATGAACCGGACCCACATGTCGTGCGTTCCTGGCAGCGTTGTGCGCTACGCACTGACCCACGCCAGTCACCACGCGCCGTGACGTTGCAAGAAGCGGCGCTGCAAACGACTATTAAGACCCATGCTGAACTGTTGATGCAGTCACGGCCGTTTCTGGAAGACATCTACGAGTTTTTTGAAGGTTCCTATTGCGCCATTGTTTTTACAGACGGTGCTGGCTGCATTTTGGATATTGAAGGGGATAGTTCTATTGTGGCTCAGTCACAAATTCCCACTACCACGCGCGGCCGTATGGCCGATTCCCACTGGCTGCCTGCCGGGCCGGTCGCCTTTGGCCTGCACCAGGGGGCGATCTGGTCGGAGAATTGTGTGGGCACCAATGGTTTTGGCATGGCGCTGGTCACGGCCGTGCCGGTGCAGGTGGTGGGCGCGGAACATTTCTACGCCATTTTTCACGAACTGGCCACTACGGCTGCGCCGATCCATGATGGCAACGGCCGTATCGTCGGCCTCATCGGTATTGTGGAACTGGCCACGGCCCAATCCCGCCACAGCCTCTCGTTGGTGATGGCTGCCGCCCGCGCCATTAGCAATCTGTTGCAGGCCAACATGTATTTGCAAGAGGCCAACCACCGGTTGGCGGAAGTCAACGCCATTTTGGGGTCTATTCAAGAAGGGGTACTGGCCTGGGATGCAGCCGGCAAAATCAACCACGTCAACGCCCATGCCGGCGAACTGCTGCACATCAATCCGCAAACGGCCGTTGGCCTGCCCCTCTCCACCGTGTTGACGCTGCCGCCACCTTTAGACCAGGCCGTCATGGAAGCTGCCGAAGTGAGCGATGTGGAAGTGACCTTTGATGTGCCCCACCTGGGCATGGTGCAAGCATTGGTCAGTTTGCGTATTCTGGCAAACGGCCGTGCTGCCCCCGATAGCTACATTCTGATGGTGCGCCCCATGGAGCAGGTGCGTCGTTTAGTTCACCAGCAAGTCGGCGCTAAGGCCACCTTGAAATTAGACGATATTCCGGCGCAGACGGCCAACATGCGCGCCGTGATTCGCCAGGCGCGTACCGCTGCCCGCGGCCGCGCTCCGGTCTTGCTGAGTGGCGAGAGCGGCGTGGGCAAAAATCATCTGGCGCGGGCCATTCACAATGACAGCCAACGCGCCGACAAGCCGTTCATGGGTATCAATTGCAAGGCGATCCCCCATGAGTTGATCATCAGTGAATTACTGGGCAGCGAGGCGGACGGCCGTCCCAGCAAATTTGAGCTGACCGATGGCGGCTCACTCATGCTCAATCAGATTGAGGCGCTCTCTTACGAGATGCAGTTTGCCCTCCTGCACGTCATCGAGACCGGCCATGTGATGCGCCTGGGCAGCACCCGTTTCATCCCCGTTGACGTGCGCATCATCGCTACGACCGGCGCAAATTTAGAACGGCTGGTAGCGGAAGGGGATTTTCTGCCCAATCTCTATTACCGGTTTGGCGTCTTTAACATTGACGTACCCCCCCTGCGCGAACGGCCTGATGATATCCCGGCGCTGGCTTCCCGCTTTTTGACCCGGTTTACCCGCGCCAACGGTGGTGTGGCCGAAATTGACGACGAGGCCATGGCCGTGATTTGCCGGTACCCCTGGCCGGGTAATGTGCGCGAGCTGGAAAGTACACTGGAACGCGCCCTGCATCACAGCGAGAATGGCGTGATTGGCGTGGCTGATCTGTCGGCCACCATTCGCAAAGGGCGCATTGTCACCGCCGCCTCCCCCCATGCCCAACCCATCCTCTCGGTGGAAGAGGCGGAGCGGGAAGCGATTTTGCAGGCTGGTTGGGTTTGCCAGGGGCGGGTGACGGAGATGTCGCAGCATTTAGGCATCGGCCGCACCACCCTCTGGCGCAAAATGAAGCAGCTCAACCTGACGCCGGATTATTTTAAGCAATTGAGCAATTGAGTAATTGTGTAATTACCCAATTACCCAAATACCCAATTACCCAATTACATTTTTTACTCATGCGAACGATTCAGACGGAAGTATTGGTTATTGGCGGCGGCGCGACCGGGACGGGTGTTATTGCCGACCTGGCGCTGCGTGGCTTTCGCTGCGCCCTGGTGGAAAAGCGTGATCTGGCGCATGGCACCACCGGGCGCTATCATGGCCTGCTGCACAGCGGCGGGCGTTATGCCGTCAAAGACCCCAAAGCGGCCACCGAATGTATCGAGGAAAACGTCATCCTGCGTCGCATTATGCCCCATTGTATTGAGGACACCGGCGGCTTTTTTGTGGTCACGCCCTGGGACGATGATGCCTTTGGCGATCGTTTTATGCAAGGCTGCCGGGACACGGCCGTGCCCTGCGAAGAAATCTCCATCCCCCACATGCTGCGTGAAGAGCCGCACCTGAATCCGGGAATTAGCCGCTGCTTCCGCGTGCCGGATGGCTCGGCCGATTCCTTTCTGGCGACGCAGTCGGTGGCGGCGCTGGCGCAGGCGCACGGGGCGCAGATTTTGCACTACTACGAGGTGAAGCAGCTCATTCGCCAGGGAGATCGCGTGGTGGGTGCGTTGTGTTATGACCTGGTGAAAGATGAGGAAGTGGCGGTTCATGCTGACCTGGTGGTGAATGCCGCCGGGGCCTGGGCGGGCAAAATTGCGCACACGGCCGAGGTGGAAGTGAACGTGCGGGCGGGCAAAGGCACGATGATCGCCGCCAGCTATCGCATAGTCAATACAGTGGTGAATCGCTGCAAGATGCCGGCCGATGGCGACATTATTGTGCCCGTGCATACCGTTTCCATTATCGGCACGACGGATGAGGGTGTGCCCGACCCGGAGCATTTTGCCATTGAGCCATGGGAAGTGCAGTTAATGATGCAAGAGGCAGCCAAAATTGTGCCCGGCTGGCACGATTTACGGATGCTGCGCTGTTGGGGTGGGGTACGGCCGTTGTACCAGGAGACAAAAGTGGCCGATACCCGCGACGTGACCCGCGCCTACACGCTGCTGGATCATGAAACACGCGATGGTGTGGCCGGTTTTATCACCATTACCGGCGGCAAATGGACGACGTACCGGCAAATGGCGCAGGTGACGGTGGACCGGGTGTGTGAAAAGTTGGGCACGGCACGGCCGTGTACTACCCATGAAACTGTTGTGCCGAATCCATTTGAACAGGGGCACGGCCGTCAACACCATAACCTCGGCCAACGGCTGGCCGACGTGGAAAAAGAAGAGGCGTTCGGCCAACTGATTTGTGAATGTGAACTGGCCACCCGCGCCGACGTAGAACACGCCATCACTCAGGGCGAAGCCAAAACCATTGACGATGTGCGCCGTGATGTGCGCGTGGGTATGGGGCCATGCCAGGGTGGGTTCTGCACCTACCGCGTGGCCGCCATCTGGCACGAACTGAAGAAACCGTCCATTGAAGAGACAAACGTGACCTTGCGTGACTTTTTGCAGGAGCGCTGGAAAGGGCTGATGCCCATTCTCTGGGGGCCGCAGTTGAAACAAGAGCGGCTCGATGAATTGATTTACCTGAGCGTTTTGAACGCTGACCATTTGCCTGGCCCGCGCGCCTCGCGGCTGGGGCCGGCGATGTATGAACCGGGCACAGTCTGGGAAAGCGATCATGCGCATGTGTAGAGTGATGCGTGAAACGTGAAACGCGATGTCCCTCTGGTCACGTTTCACGTTTCACGCTTCACACAAATGTTATGACGAATGATGTTTTAGTAATCGGCGCCGGGTTAGCCGGATTGACCACCGCGTGGCAGGCATCACTACATGGTAAAGGTGTGCGGGTGATTGCCAAAGGGTGGGGAGCGACGCATTGGCACGCGGGTTGTGTGGATGTGCTGGGTTATTGGCCGATGGAAAGTGAAACCCCGGTGGCCAACCCCGCCGCCACCCTGCCTGACCTGCTCGCCGCCAATCCGCAGCATCCGTATGCCCTGGTGGGCCTGGCGCGGCTGGCAGCGGCGCTGGACGGCTTGCAGCAGTTGTGCAGTGACGCCGGTTATCCGCTGGTTGGGTCGCTGGATAAAAATTGGCGGCTGCCAACGGCCGTTGGCGCGGCCCGCCCCACCTGCCTGGCCCCGGCTACCATGATCGCCGGGAATTTAGATGACCATGCGCCGATGCTGCTGGTGGGCTTCAAACAACTGCCGGACTTTTATGCCAATGTGGCCGCCGACAATCTGGCGCAGCAGGGCATCCCGGCGCGGCATGTGGCGCTGGATTTACCGGCGTTGGCGGGGCGGAATTTTACAACGGCTGTGAACCTGGCCCGTTTCATGCAGCAGTCCGATTTCCGGGCGGCGGTGGTGCAGGCGGTGAAACCGCATCTGGGCGAGGCGGCGCGGGTTGGTTTTCCGGCGGTGTTGGGGCTGGAAGAGGCCACGGCCGTACACCAGGATTTGCAGGCGCAATTGGGCCGCCCTGTTTTTGAGATTCCCGGTTTGCCGCCGTCTGTGGCCGGGATGCGGCTGCACCGTATCCTGAAATCAGCCATTGAGAAGAATGGCGGGCGGGTATATGACGGCATGGAGGCGATTGGTTTTGCGGCAGATGGTGGGCGGGTGACGGCCGTATACACCGAAACATCTGGGCGACCCCGCCAACACCGGTATGACCGGGTGGTGTTGGCTACCGGCGGTATTTTAGGCGGTGGCATCGTCACCAACCATGCCGGTGAGGTGGGCGAAGTGGTCTTTAACCTGCCGCTGCGTCACCCGGAAAACCGACTGGAATGGTTCCGCCGCGATTTTTTGGATAAACAAGGGCATCCCATTTACCGCTCTGGCGTCAGCGTGAACGAGAACTTTCAGCCGATGAACGGCCGTGTGGTCTACCAAAATCTCTTCGCCGCCGGTAACACCCTGGCCGGCTTTGAAGCCATCCGCGAACGCTCCTTTGACGGCGTGGCCCTGGCGACGGGCTTTGTGGTGGGAAATTTGGTGGGTAATTGAGTAATTACCCAATTACATCTTTTAGGACAATGACAAATAACATTTGGGAAGCACAATTGGACATCACCCCGTCCGACCATAAGCCGGTGGAGTTGACGCTGGATCATTGTATTAAGTGCAACATCTGCGTGACGGCGTGCCCGGTCACGGCCGTGACCGACCTCTTCCCCGGCCCCAAATATGTTGGCCCGCAGGCGGGGCGTTTCCGTCATCAGGGGCAGCCCAGCCCTGACCATTCGGTGGATTATTGTAATGGCTGCCGGGTGTGCAACATGGTGTGTCCGACGGGGGTGAAGATTGCGGAGATTAACGGCCGTGCCCGCGCCCACATCGTGCAGTCCGGGCAAGTGCCGCTGCGCCGCAAACTGCGCAATAACCTGATTGCCCGGCCAGAGTTGATGGGCAAAGTGGGGCAGCCGTTGGCCCCCATTGCCAATGTGCTGCTGCACAGCGGCTTTGGTCGCTTCTTTGCCAAACTGCTGCTGGACATTGCGCCCAACGCGCCGCTGCCGCGTTTCTCCGGTGAACGCTTTAGCCGGTGGGCGCGCAAACGGCCAGACGCGGTACGCAGCGCCCGCAAAGTTGTCTATTTTCACGGCTGCTCGACGGAGTATTTTGAGGCGCGGGTGGGCAAAGCGGCCGTGCAGGTGTTGGAAGCTAACGGCTTTGAAGTGATCGTGCCGCCGCAAAATTGCTGCGGGCTGCCGCTGCTCTCCAACGGCGAATTTGCCGCCGCCCAAGCCTACCACGAAAGCAACATTCACCATCTGATTGATTATGTCAAGCAAGGCTGCGTCATTGTGGGCACTTCCACCAGTTGCACCCTGACGCTTAAAGAAGAAGCACCGGAAATGCTGGCCTACCACACCCCCGACGCCCAATTGCTGACGGCCAATACCTTTGACATTCACGAATTTCTGGTGCATCTGCTAGATGCGGGCGAATTGAAGACGGATGGCCTCAAGCCGATGCCGCTGACGCTGGCTTACCACCCACCCTGCCAGTACCGCGCCCATCGTCTGGGCCGCCCCAGCACGGAGATCATGGCGCTCATCCCCGAACTCACCATCATCGAAAGCCAGGCTGCCTGCTGCGGCGTGGGCGGCACCTATGGCTACAAAGCCGAAAAGTACGACATTACGATGGCGGTAGGGAAATCCTTATTTGATTTTGTACAGGAAGTAAACGGCCCCATTGCCGTGTGCGACAGCGAAACGTGCCGCTGGAATATCGCCGCCGTCACAGGCGTGCCGTTTGTGCATCCGATAGAATTATTGGCCGCTGCCTACGGATATGAACCGGAAGGGCCGCTGGCGGAGGTTATGAAGTAATTGGGTAATTAAGTAATTGAGTAATTACCCAATTACCCAATTACCCAATTACCCAATTACCCAATTACACTATGGTCAGCATTGTCATTGTTTCTCACAGTAAACAACTAGCCGCCGGGGTGGTGGAACTGGCCAGCCAGATGGTGCAGGGGCAGGTGGCGCTGGCGGCTGCTGGTGGTTCGGACAACCCGGACAACCCCATCGGCACCGATGCCATGCAAATTCTGGCAGCTATTGACGCCGTTTACAGCGAAGATGGGGTGGTGGTGTTGATGGATTTGGGCAGCGCCATTCTCAGCACGGAGATGGCGGTGGAGTTTCTGCCGCTGGAGCAGCGGGCGAATGTGCATTTGTGCGCCGCGCCGCTGGTGGAGGGGGCGATAGCGGCGGTGGTACAGGCGGCGGCGGGCAGCCCGGTCACGGCCGTGATCCGCGAAGCGATGACGGCGCTGCTACCCAAACATAGCCAACTGGGTGTGGTGGATGAAGAACAGTCATTGGTCACTGGTCACTGGTCACTCGTCACTGGTCAATCCATGCGTGTTGAGTTGGCGATTCAAAATAAGTTGGGCTTACATGCCCGGCCGGCGGCGCGGTTTGTGAGTACGGCCGTGCAGTTCCAGGCCGACATCACCGTGCAAAAAGGGACGCTGACGGCCAGCGCCAAAAGCATGAACCAGGTGGCAACCCTGGGGGCGCGCCAGGGGGAAACGGTGATGGTGACGGCCGTTGGCCCCGACGCCGACGCCGCGATTGCCGCTCTACAAGCGTTGGCCGCCAACAATTTTGGCGATAAGGATGAAGAAGTGGCGGCAGCGACGGCCGTGACGCCTACGCCCGGTGGGTTGGGTGGTATTGCCGCTGCGCCGGGCATTGCCATCGGCCCCGCTTTCCATTACCGGGTGGCGCCGCCGACAGTAACGACCCATCAGGTAGAGGATGTGGCCGCGGAATGGCGGCGGTTGGACACGGCCGTAGCCGCCGCGCTGGTAGAAATTCAGGAATTGTACGCCGCCGCCTGGCAGCAAATGGGAGCGTCAGAGGCCGATATTTTCCAGGCGCACCAATTGATGCTGCAAGACCCGGCCCTGCACCAGGATACCCGGCAGCGCATAACCGGGCAGAAGTTGAACGCGGCGGCGGCCTGGCAGCAGGCCATTGACGCCGTTGCCGCCGCGTATGAGGCGATCCCGGACGAGGTGATGCGCGCCCGCGCCGCCGACGTGCGGGACGTGGGGCAGCGGGTGCTGCGCCACCTGACCGGCGTAGCCCGGCCATCGCTGACGTTCCCGGAGCCGGTCGTTTTGCTGGCAGCCGAACTAACGCCGTCGGACACGGCGCAGCTTGATCCGGCGCAGGTGTTGGGCATTGTCACGGCGCGGGGTGGGGCGACCTCCCACAGTGCCATTTTGGCGCGGGGGTTGGGCATTCCGGCGGTGGTGGGTGCGGGCGGCTGGGTGGCGCAGGTGAAAGAGGGGCAGGTGGTGGCGTTGGACGGCCGTACCGGGCAGCTTTGGCTGAAACCGAACAAGTCTACATTGGCCGATTTGCAGCGGCAGCGAGATACCTGGCAGCAAGAGCGGCAGGCGGCGCGCACGGCGGCACAAGAACCGGCACAAACGGCAGACGGCCGTCGCCTGGAAATTGGGGCCAATATCGGCGCGCCCCAGGAAACGGCTATCGCCGTGCAGTTTGGCGCGGAAGGGGTGGGCCTGTTCCGCACCGAATTCCTCTTTTTAGACCGGGAAGCAGCACCGGATGAAGAGGAGCAGGTGGCGGCATATGTGGCCGCGGCTGAGGGATTGGCGGGACGGCCGTTGATCATCCGCACGTTGGATGTGGGCGGCGATAAACCGTTGCCCTACCTGGATTTGGGGCGCGAAGAGAATCCGTTTTTGGGTTGGCGCGGCATTCGTTTTTGCCTGGAGACGCCGCACATTTTCCGGCCACAACTGCGGGCCATTTTGCGCGCCAGCCACGGCCACCCTATCAAATTGATGTTTCCCATGGTCAGCACCCTGGCCGAAGTGCGCGCCGCCAAAACAATCCTGGCCGAGATACAGGCCGAGTTGCAGCAGGCCAACGTCCCCTATGCCGCCGACATGGAAGTGGGCATCATGATTGAAGTCCCGGCGGCGGTGGCGATTGCCGATCAGTTGGCGCGGGAAGTGGACTTTTTCAGCATTGGCACCAATGATCTGACGCAATATGTGATGGCCGCCGACCGGGGTAATGCAAAGGTGGCGGCGCTGGCCAATGCGCTGCACCCCGCGGTGCTGCGGTTGGTGAAACAGACGGTGCAGGCAGGCCATGCCGCCGATATTTGGGTGGGGATGTGTGGTGAATTGGCGGGTAACGCCCTGGCGGCGCCGCTGTTGGTGGGGTTGGGGTTGGATGAACTGAGTATGGCCGCGCCCGCTATTCCGGCTGTGAAAACGGCCGTGCGCGCCACAACGGTGCCACAGGCCGAAGCATTAGCGGAAAAAGCGTTGGGGTTGGAGTCGGGTACGGCCGTGATGAAACTGTTGGGGGGAAATGGGTAATCAGGTTATTAGGTAATTAGGTAATTGAGCCAATTACTCAATTACCCAATTACTTTCTCTACGAGAAGAAGAGGCCATCATCCTCTTCGTCATCTTCATCGCCATCGTCGGCGATTTCTTCCACAAATTCGGCCAGGGGCAGGGAAACCCAGATGTGCAGCAGCGGCCCTTCATCCACCTGGGTGAG
>CAADGU010000125.1 GCA_900696625.1 uncultured Chloroflexota bacterium
CTGGCCTGGAAGGAGACATCATCCACAAACAAATTGCTGTTGACCGAACTATCTGTGGTGGCACGTATGCGCAAAGTGACCGTCTGTCCACTGTAGGCGCTCAGATTTACCGTATGTCTCACCCATCCTCCTGTATTTGACGAACTACACAAACCATATGTATCTACAGATGTGCCATTTACCTGGACGCTACCAAAATCATAGATACAAGAACTTTCGCTTGAAGCTATCCAATGCCAGTAGGATAGGTAAGGTGCGGCTGCCGGGACAGTGACGCTTTGTTGGACATAAGCCACTTCGTTGTCATCACCACCTAACCATGTTAACCAACTGCCACCATGTGCCGTTACTCCTGGGGGAAAGCCGGAATTCAGGATCAAATCCCAGCCCTGGGCTGAATATTCCGTCCAACCGGTAGGCCCGCTCTCGAAACCGGGATTGACGATGGACGATGGTGGCGGAGGTGGTGGGGGTGGCGGGGTCGGTTTCAGAACCACAGGGAGAAATACCTCCGTGTCATAAACTACATTGAGTTGGGTTAAAGCCTGGAAAGCATCCACAATACCGGCACCACAAGTGCTGGTATTGCAGGAACTGCCACCAGGAAAGGCACGGGCCGTGTTTTGCATCAATGAGAGTACCTGCGCCGGGGTGTAGGCGGGGCGTAACCCCACGATCAGGGAGGCGAGACCGGCGACGTGAGGAGTAGCCATGCTGGTGCCTTGATAAAAGGCGTAGGTGTTGCTGTTGTTCGGGGTAGTTGTGCCGGTATCCAGGGTGGAGAGGATGCCATTGGCCAGGACGGTGGTTTCGCCGCCGGGGGCTGTTACCTCAACCACGCTGCCGTAGTTGCTATAGAAGGCACGGTCGCCGGTGCGGTCATTGGCAGCGACGGTGATCACATTGTTGCAACTGGCGGGGGTGTAATTGGCAGCATTGGCGTTGTCATTACCGGCGGCTACTACCACCACGCTGCCGGCGGCCACAATGGCGTTGATGGCATTTTGTTCACTGGTTGAACAACTTCCTGACCCACCCAGGCTAAGGTTTAATACTTTTGCCGGGTTGGCATTGTTAGGCACGCCGGTTACGGCGAGACCGGCGGCCCATCGCATGCCGTCCACAATATCGGAGGTATAGCCGCCACATTTACCCAACACGCGCACAGGCAGGATGCGGGCCAGCCAGTTGACGCCGGCCACGCCCAGGTTGTTATTGGTGGCGGCGGCGATGGTGCCAGCGACGTGGGTGCCATGCCAGGAACTTGGTTGGGCGCTATGGGCATAACCACATTCATTGGCAGTAACCCAATCGCCAGGATCGGCGGGGTTATTGTCACGGCCGTTGCCGTCATTACCCACAAAAGCATCATGGATGAAGTCATAACCGCCGACGATTTTTCCGGCCAGGTCTGTGTGGTTCAAGATGCCGGTATCAATAACGGCGACTACGGTGCTGTTAGAGCCGGTGTACAGGTTCCAGGCATTGACCAGGTTCAGCCCTTCTGATGTGCCTGGCGTATACATGTAGTGCCATTGCTCGTTGAACCGGGTGTCATTGGGTGTTAGTTCAGGGGTGTAGAGCAGGCGTTGGGCACGGCCGTCTACCGTCTTGATCAGGTCTGGTTCGGCATAAGCCACGCCGTCTAACTTTGCCATCTCGGCCGCCATGACCGCAGCTTCTTTGGGGGATACGGCCGTAGGCAGTTTCAAAACGTGAGCATCACCAGACATGGGACGCACGTAGGTGACCGTGACGCCCGCCGCCTGGCTGAGAACGGGCAGTTCCTGCCCTTCGCTCATGCCGACCATTCTGGCTTCTGCCACTGGGTCGGCAAATTGAATGATGATTTGATCTGTGGGTGGGGCTGTTGGTAATTCAGCCTCTGTCATATCCTGCCCTTTCGAAATGGTTGGAAAGAGTACCAGGAAAAAGCCCAACACAATAAAAATTGTCAAAAACCATATTTTTTTCACGAGGTGTCTCCTTTATGGAATTATGGATTATGAATTATGAAGGATGAATTTCATCCTTCGTGGCGTTTACGGCCGTACACCTGATCATACTCTTGCTGCCAGGGCACAGTATACACCTTTTCCAGCCCGATTACCCTTAAAAAAGCTTCAAATTGGGCCACCGTCCGGTAGTGGTACAGGAATGCTTTGCCCCAGGCGCCTTTGCGCCGCGTCACCAGCAAAATGCCGCCCGGTTTGAGGACACGCACCATCTCATACACGGCCGTTTCGTCATCCGGGAAAAATTCTAAGGCTTCCAGACAGGTGACGGCTGCAAATGAATTTGCCGGAAAAGGCAGCCGGTCGGCCGTTTGCTGCACCAGGGCGGCGCGGAACTGGTACGGCCGTAGCTTATCCGCCGCCACCGCCAGCATTTTCCCAGACGCATCCAGGCCAATGACACGGCCGTGAAACAGCGGTTCTGCCAGCAAAGCGACCGGCAGCCGCCCCGTGCCCGTGGCTACGTCCAGAATGAGCGGATTGGGGATGTGTTTCAGGTGGTGTTGCAACGGCCGTGCCAGAAAAAACGCCTCATAGTCAGGGTCAACCGCTTTGCGGGCGTCATATGTACCTGCTACCCGGTCATATAACCACACCACCAGCCGCCGCCCCAGAAACACCCCCTCCGTCACCACCAGCAGGTAATACAACAATGCCCCCCCCAGCAGAACACTCACAACCAGACCAATCCATATCATGGGGGGAATTGTAACCGGTAATCGGTAATCAGTAATCCGTAATCCGTGACCCGTAATCCGAGGTTCAATGTCAGATTACAGACTTCGGATTACGGATTACGAAATTATGAACTTTGGGCTTCGCTTTTTGAGAAGTTGCGCTTATAATTCCAGCCATATCGCCATTGTGCAGTGCAATCAAGCAAATACACCGTTCTATAAAAAGTTCAACTTTTCCAAAAAGTTGAACTTTTGAAAACTTGGAAAATGGAGGGAAACATGTCGCGTGTTCGCCGGATCACTTTGTTCTGTTTGGCTTGCCTGTTGTTGATTGCGTTGGTTAACGGCCGTATCCAGGCCGACAACACCGCCCAACCCCTGCCCTTTGCCCAGGATTGGAGCAATCCCAACCTCATCACTGCCAACGACGATTGGGCCGGTGTGCCGGGTATCATGGGCTTTCAGGGAGATGGCCTGACCGGAGCTACCGGCACAGACCCGCAAACGATTTTAATGGATGATGCCACGCCCACAATTGACGTGATCGCCAACCAGACCAACCCCAACACCCTGGCAACCGGCGGGGTGGCTGAATTTCATTTAGCCGATACGGTGGTGGCCTTGCAAGGATCGGGCGCGGCCGATGCCCCCTATCTGCTCATCCACCTGAACACCCTCAACTACACAAACATTCAGGTGGCCTACAACCTGCGTGATATTGATGGTTCGGCCGATGATGCTGTGCAGCAGGTGGCTTTGCATTATCGGGTGGGCGGAAGCGGCAATTTTATCAATATCCCCGCCGCTTACGTGGCCGATGCTACTACAGGGCCTGATCAGGCCGCGTTGGTCACGGCCGTATCCGTCACCCTGCCTGCCGCCGCCGATAACCAACCGCTGGTGATGCTGCGCATTATGACCACCAACGCCGTTGGCAATGATGAATGGGTGGGTATTGATGACCTGAGCATTACCGGCACATTTGTTAGCGATTTTCCGCCGGTAGTCAACAGCCACAACCCCGCTGCTTTTGCCCTGGGGCAGGCAGTGGACGTGCCCATCACCGTCACCTTTAACGAAGAAGTCACAATTACCGGAGATGTGCCCATTTTTTGCTCCCTGAGCGGGGCACAAAATGCCACCCCCAGCAGCGGCGATAATCTTACCTATAGCCTGACCCACGCTGGCTTCCTGCCCAACGAAAGCTGTACCGTCACCCTGCCCGCCGCCCAGGTAACGGACGATGACAGCGACGACCCGCCCGACAACATGGCCGCCGATTACACCTGGCGCTTTTCCACCGGCTTTGCCATCATCAACGAAATCTATGCCGACCCTGACCCGGTTAATGGTGATGCCAATGGGGATGGCGTGGTAAATATCACCCAAGATGAGTTTATAGAAATTGTGAACAATACCGGCGCTGATCTGGATATTTCCGGCTGGACTTTGTCCGATTTAGTCGGTACCAGGCATACCTTCCCGGCCAACACCATCATTTCCGATGGCTGTGCCATCGTCATATTTGGCGGCGGCACGCCTACCGGCAGTTTTGGCAGCGCCCAGGTACAAATCGCCAGCAGTAGCACCCTGGCATTGAACAATGCCGGCGATACGATAACGCTGCACGATGGTACGGAAGCCCAGGCTATTGTCAGCTATGGTTCAGAAGGGAACAATAATCAATCCTTAACCCGTGACCCTGACATCACTGGATTATTACCGTTGGTGCAGCACAGCACGGCCGTGGGTTCCAACGGGGCGATCTTTTCCCCTGGCACACAAATTAACGGCAGTCAGTTTGCCGGGTGTTACCACTGCGGGCAGCCGGCGGCGCGTATTCATGCCATTCAGGGCAGCAGCATGGACAGCCTGTTGGTGGGGCAGGTTCACACCATCGAAGGGGTGGTCGTGGGCGATTTCCAGGCGGAGGCGACGATACGCGGTTTTTATGTGCAGGAGGAAGATGGGGATGTAGATGGCGATCCGGACACATCCGAGGGGGTCTTTGTGTATGACAACTTCCCGGCGCTGTGGGTGAATGTGAACGTAGGGCAGCGGGTGCGAGCGACGGGCACGGTAGCCGAGTATTTCGGTCTGACGGAATTGCGCGATGTGTACCGGGTGGAGGTGTGTGGCGACACGGCCGTGCCCACCCCCCTCATCCTCACCCTACCCTTCTCCTCTACCACCTTTCTGGAACGGGCCGAAGGGATGCTGGTGACGCTGCCACAGACGTTGACGGTGAATGAGAATTATTTTCTGGGGCGGTACGGGGAATTGGTGTTGAGCAACGGCCGTCTCACCATTCCCACCAACGTCGTCAGCCCCGGCCTGCCCGCCCAGACCATGCTGGCAGACAACCTGCGCAACATGCTGATTTTGGATGACGGCCGTGCTGCCCAAAACCCCGATCCCATCATCCATCCTGCGCCGGGGTTGACGGCCGTGAATACCATCCGCGGCGGCGATAGCGTCAGCGGCATCACCGGCATCCTCACCTATAGCTGGTCTGGCTTCCCCGGCACAGACAACTACCGGCTGCACCCGACGACGCCGCCCACCCACACCTCTGCCAATCCCCGCCTGGCTGCGCCTATACCTATCAGCGGGACCCTGCGTGTCGCCAGTTTCAACGTCCTCAACTACTTCAATGGCGATGGGATGGGCGGTGGTTTCCCCACTTCACGCGGCGCATCCAGCCCGGAAGAATTCACCCGCCAACGCGACAAAATCATCCCGGCCATCTTGGCCCTAAATGCCGACATCATTGGCCTGATGGAAATTGAAAATGACGGTTATGATCCCACCAGCGCCATTGCCGATCTGGTAGACGGCCTGAACGCCGTGGCCGGAGCCGGAACTTACGCCTATGTTGATCCTGGCCTGCCTGCGTTAGGCGGTGATGAGATTGCGGTGGGGCTGATTTACCGGCCAACGGCCGTGACCCTCATCAGCGTTGCCACTACCGGCACGGGTGCCTTTGCCGCCCGCAACCGCCAGCCATTAGCCGCCACCTTCACGGCCGTTGGCGAAACTTTTACCGTCGTCATCAACCATCTCAAATCAAAAGGCGCCGATTGTAACGACGGCACAACGGACGATCCCGATGACGCCTTCCCTGATGACCCCGATACCGGCGATGGGCAGGGTAACTGTAACCTCACCCGTACCATTGCGGCCACGCAACTGCACAATTGGCTGGCAACCGACCCCACCAACAGCAACGATCCCGACTTCCTCATCGTGGGCGACCTGAATTCCTACGCCAGAGAAGACCCCATCACCTTTTGGCGCGGCAGTGGCTATACCAACCTGGCCGCCGACATCCATCCAGGCGTGTACTCTTACGTCTTTGGCGCGCAGGCCGGGCAGTTAGATTACGCCCTGAGCAGCCCCAGCCTGACGGCGCAGGTGTTGGGCGCAACCATCTGGCACAGCAACGCCGATGAACCGTCGGCGCTGGATTACAACATGGAAAACAAAACAGCCGGGCAGCTTACCAGCCTGTACAACGCCGACCCCTACCGCGCCTCTGACCATGATCCGGTGATTGTCGGCCTGGAATTAGGGGCAGCGGCCGATTACAGCGACCTGGACAGTGTGTATGGCACTGCCTGGCATGTGGGCAGTGGGGCTATCCGGTTGGGGACGTTATGGGACGCAGATAATGTGCATACTTTTGGCGCGGATGATGCCTCGGATGATGGGGTGCAGCGTGGTCCCGGCTCTGGCCCTGGCGGGCAGTGGCAGCCTGGCCCAGATGGTGGCTCGCTAAACATCACGGTGACGGGCAGTGGGAATGGCTGCC
Organism: uncultured Chloroflexota bacterium; assembly: GCA_900696625.1. Classification (GTDB taxonomy): domain Bacteria; phylum Chloroflexota; class Anaerolineae; order Promineifilales; family Promineifilaceae; genus CAADGU01. The sequence continues at coordinate 6,504 of CAADGU010000125.1, forward strand.
TTTATGCCTGGATTGATTGGAACGGGGACGGCGCGTTTGCTGGCAGCGCCACGCCGGAGAATCTGGAATACATCATTCGCGGCGCAACGACAGGCAGCGGCAATTACAGCTTTGAAGTTCCGGCCGGTGCGTTTGACCCGCCGCCTGGCCCACCTACACCCACGCGCTCTTACCATCTGCGGGTGCGGTTGTATGCGGCGTGTGGTTCCGGGCCAACAGGGGTGGCGGTTGAAGGGGAGGTGGAAGATTACCGGCTGGTGTTCACACCCACGGCCGTGACCCTGCAATCATTCCACACGCAAACGGCTGCTATTCCCTGGCTATTGTTGCTGCTGATGATGGTTTGTGGCGTGGTGGTGTGGGGGTACGGCCGTAAGTGGAGAGAGTAATTGGGTAATTGGGTAATTACTCAATTACCCAATTACTCAATTACCCAGTTGCCCGGTCACAAAGCGGCGCGCCGTTTCGGCCAGGATAGCCGCGCCTACGGGCAACACCTGCTCGTCAATGTCAAAAATGTCGGTGTGGTGGTTGCGAATCAGGCCGTCATCAATGGCCGCGCCCAGCATAAACATGGCCCCCTTCGCCTGTTGGGTCATGTAGGCAAAATCCTCCGCGCCCATGCCAAACTCATTGTTAACAATGGCCGATTCCCCGACTAAATCTTTAGCCACACCACGCATCCAATTGTTCACGCCGGCGTCATTAAACATGGCCGGATACCCTTTGATGAGGTTAAATTTGTAACGGCCGCCCATGCTCTCGCTCAGTTTGAGGGCGGCTTCCACTTCGGCCCAAAGCTGCTCGCGCACATCGGCGTCGTGGGAACGGAGCGTGCCCTGAATGTACACCTGGTTGGGGATGACGTTGGAGGCGGCGCCGCCGCTGATCTCGCCCAGACTGACCACACACGGCCGTAGCGGATTGATGCGCCGCGAGGGGATGCCATACAACACCGGCAGGATGGCGCTGAGCATGAACAGCGGGTCGCTGCCCCGGTGCGGATACGCGCCGTGCCCACCATCGCCGTACAGCCACGCCTCAAAGGAATCCACATTGGCCAGCGAATAGCCATCGTGAAAAGCAATTTCTCCTGCCGGCCGGTGTGAGGCCACATGCAGGGCGATGACCGCATCTATGCCCTCTAGCGCGCCGTCGGTAATCATGGCGGTTGCGCCGCTGATGCCACTTTCATCAGACGATTCTTCCGAGGGTTGGAAGAGCAGGCGCACGGTGCCCTGCCATTGTTCGGCGACCAGACTTTGTTTGAGCAGGTGCGCCGCACCGAGCAGCATGGCGGTGTGGGAATCGTGGCCGCAGGCGTGCATGACGCCGTCGTTCTGGGAGGCATAGGTTTGGTCGGTCTTTTCCCAGATGGGCAGGGCGTCCATATCGGCGCGGATGGCGATGGTGGGGCCGCTGCCGCTGCCAATGGTGCCCACCACGCCGGTACGGCCGACGCCGGTTTGCACCGGGATGCCTAGCTCGTGCAGCGTATCGGCCACCAGCGCAGCCGTGCGGAATTCACGGAATCCCAGTTCAGGATTGGCGTGAATATCCCGCCGCAAACGGATCAATTCATTGTGTAGTTCTTGCGCTTTATCTAACATTATTCTTTACCTCTATGCCGGCAGTAATTGAGGCTCAGGGAAGGTGACAGTGATGATGGGTTTAGGCAGTGTATGGGTCTCTGACCAGTGGAAAAGTGGTTGGACTAAATCTTCCACTTGTTGAGCCACTTCCCAATCCAGCACGGCATTACCACAGAAAGGGCAAATAGCTGTGGCCGGAATGCCCGTCACCGTTACTACCACACCGTGCCGCCGAAAAACCTGCGTGGCAACACCTTGTTCGCCAATTTCATTCCCACAAACAGAACAGCTCATCGTTTTCCACCTTTTTTACGCCGTTTATCAGCAGAATAACAAACCGTCCTTGAATGCTTCCATTTGGGCATGGGTGGTGATGCGTAACGGGCGTCTTCCCAAAGCCACATCTTTTCGTAACCGCTCAATATCGAACACACTTTTCTCTTTTTAGTCGCCTGGTTTTTGATGGTGGCCGCTAAACGGCGATAAATCGCCTACTACGAACGCTTACAAGCCTTTGGCAATGGTCACGGCCGTGACCTCATCATTTCGCAGTGCCATACAGTTCACACCCTGGACGGCCCCCTCTTTGGCAGGTACGTCATCGGCGGGGAAGCGGATGATTTTGCCCAATTGGGAGATGATAAACAGGTCGTCGCCGTCGTTGACCGTGACTGCGCCAATCAGTTTCTCGGTCTTCATCAACGCTTTACCACCGGCGCCGGGCGCTTTGTTGGCGGCGAAGGTTTCCATCTGGCGCACCGTCCCTTTGCCATCGTGGGTGATCATAAAGACGCGGCTGTGGGGGTACACGGCCGTGACCGCCGCTACCTCATCCCCCAACTCCACGCGCAGTCCCAGGCCACCCCGCTCCGACGCCTGGCTTTCGCGGAAGCGGATGCCCTTGCCCTGCCGGGTGGTTATGAACAGGTCACCGTCGCCGTTGGTCCAGCACACGGCCGTGATCAGCCCACCATCCTTGACATTGTGAAAACTCATGCCGTTGATCAGGCTTTTGCCCAGGTAGCCATCGCGGACGCGCTGCACCCAGCCACGCTGGCTGACCATGACCAGATATTTGCCCCCCTGGGGGCCACCGTCGGCGGGCAGGACACCGGCAATCTGTTCGTTCTCACGCAGGGAAAGGCTGCCCAGGGCCAACTGCCCGGCGGCGCGGACAGGGGTTTCCACCAGGGCAGTGACGGGCAGGCGGAAGGCCCGGCCGTGATTACTCACCAGCAGCAAATGACCTTCTTCCTCGGCCAGGGCCAGGTGGGCGGGGAAGTCGGGCGGGGTGGTTTCCAGGTCAAACACCCCCATCCCGGCGCGGTGCTGACGGCCGTAGAAGTGGCGCGGCGTGCGTTTGGCACGGCCGTGGTGGCTGAGGCTGATGACGTTGATGGTGGTCGGCGGCTCTTGGGGAATGGGCGCACGCTCGGATGGCTCGTCGGCACTATATTTCGCCAGTTCCGCCTCCAACGCCTCAATATACGCCACCACCTCCGGCGCGACCTGGCTCAAATCTGGTCTTTCAAATTCCATAATTTGCCCTTATGTAACTTTTAGTCTGCTATGGTGCTTAAGCCCATATCAGACTGAACAGCCTCCACCAAAATCCTTTCCAGAGTGTCCATTTCATCAAATCTAAAACCAGGTGTTTGGCGGATATGCTGCGCGCGTATCCTGAACTTATTGTATATTCGTCTTACTTGTTCTGGATTCAAAACCACATCATCATGGTAAGGTAGGCTTTCAGGATCATCGTCAGGGAAATGTCCTGTAGACCCCATTTGAAGCAGGCCGTTTTTCTGAAGCCAATAAATACCCTCAGCACTTATTCCACCAAGGTGCTTGCCAGGATTTTCAACACCACCTGTTCCGAGGTAAAAATCTAACATTTGCTAATTTGCATCCATCATACAGAGGCAATTGCCGTGAGGCAACTGCAACCACTCAAGGCAAAATATCGGCAATGGCGTAGGGCTGATTGGCAAAGTTGGCGAAGGTGAGGTCGTGGAAAGGGAGGTGATGGTGGGCTTGCAATTGGGCCATGAGCGCCAGGTAGTTGGTGAGCAGGCGGCACTCCCAATCCAGGCCCAACTGCACGGCCGTTGCCTTAATCGCCGCTTCTGGCCCTTCCAATTCCACGAAGTTGCCAAAGGGCAATTCGTCCAGCACAATTTCTACATCCCCCAACTGAAAGGTTTCGCGGTACTTTTCATACACCTGCACGGGGCTGTAACCGAGACGCTGGAAGAGCAGCACGGCCGTCTCCCCATCACTGGCCTGGAATTCAATTTCTTCGCGCACTTTGGCCTCACTACCCGGCAACGTGATCGTGTCGCTTTTGAAGGTAATGGTCACGGCCGTGTCCTGTCGCACCCGTAACAATTGCCTTTTTTGTAACAACTGCTGGTCGGGCGTATCCAGGCGCAGATTGCGTTCAAAGACGCGCGGTTTGGTGAGTTGGGCATGAAGCGAGAGGAGGGTTTGGCGCACGGCCGTGTGCTCCGCCACCCAAAACTTCACCTCCACTTCCAGATAGTCAGCCATCTAATCGTTCACTTCAAGTCAAATGAAAACCGATACTGGAACACGAAACCGTTTACTCAACGCTTTAATTTGACTGACATTTAGCTCTCGTTTGCCGCTCAATATCTCGGACACAATTCCCCGGTCGCCCAATTCAGCCAGGTCTTCCTGGCTCAAATTGTATTCTTCCATAAAATGCTTTATTATGGAGATCGGATCCGATACTGACTCTGGTATGGTTTCATTTTCATAGGCTTCAATCAATACCCCTACTACATCCATCAAATTTGCCAGCGGATGAGTTTCATCATCACGGACTATATCCGCCAATTCATCCAGTAATTCCACCAGTTGGTCATATTCATCTTCACTGCCAGGAACAAAAATAAAGCGGGCAGCCTGTTCAAAATTATGAATCATCTCTGTCTGCAACATGTTCACCTCTTCCATTTGTCTCTGTTGTATTCGGCGTGAGTGAGGATGTCTCGAATGTACACCTTTTTGCGGTTGAAATGAATAACGGCAATGAGTCGGTATTTGTTACCACTGATGTTAAACACCATAAAACCGTCCACATAATCAACTGTTGAAAAATGCTGTTTCAGGTGGTCGAAGGAATCATAGTCGGTGTGTTTGATAATTCGATACCAGTTTTCCAGGGAAGAACGGCTATCAGGATGTTCAGCGACAAATTCTTTGATCCGTTTACGAGTGATGACGTGCATACCATGTTGGTGTTCAAAGCATAGTTGAATGAGAGCATTATACCTGAAAGGCAACGGCCGTATACGCAACAGTCCGAAGCTCGAGGTCCAAGGTCAGACTTCTGACCTCGGATTACCGATTACGGACTACCCGTCTTCCTCCGGTTCACTGATTACCGCCAATACCTGGTCTTTCTCCACGCTGTCACCCTTGCTCACGTTAATTCGGCTGACAATACCATCACGGGGGGCGCGCAGTTCATTTTCCATCTTCATAGATTCCAGAATGATCACCTTATCCCCCTGGCGCACCGCATCCCCTTCAACTACCGCTACGGCCACAATCACGCCGGGCATGGGCGACCGTACCTGCGCTTCGCCGGTGACAGCCGGGCCGCTGCCCCGTGCCTGCGCCAGCCGGTACATGCGCTCATCCTGCACCTGCACCGCATACAGTTCACCGCGCGTCAGCACCTCCCACACATCATCCCGTTCGTTGATCACCGCTTCCAGCGAACGATTATTGAGCAGCAAGGAGAGTACGCTGTCTTCATGCAACAGTTGAAAGTCAATCTCATACGGCACGCCATTGACAATCACCTCCTGCTCGCTGTCAATCACAATCTCAAACTCTTTATCATTCACTCTGGCAAAATATTTCATACC
>CAADGU010000126.1 GCA_900696625.1 uncultured Chloroflexota bacterium
ATTGAATCGTTATTGTCTGCTCGTTTGTTTTTACGGCCGCAGGTGGTGGATGACATGATCTACTTCATCAGCAATCTCAACGGCCGTAACTCCCTCTACCGCATGAAAACCGGCGGCAGTGTGCCCGAACCACTGCTGCCACCAGACATCGCCCTGCAAAACCCCCATTTGATCGAAGGCATCTCCTTCGTCGTCTTCCCACAGCTTGACCAGATTTTGGTGATGATTGACCAGGATGGTGATGAAAATTACCAGCCCATGCTCATCCCGGTAACGGGCGGTTATCCGCAGCCCTTTCACGGCGAGGTTTTTGCCGGGCACAGCATTATGGCCGACGGCGAAGATTTGGAGCGCAACTGCATCTTCCTCACGGTGCAATCGCGCACTGAATCTATTTTCCATTCGTATCTGGCCGATCTGGCGACCGGCGAATTGATCAAACTCAGTGAGAGTATGTATGGCGGTGTGCCGGTAAGCAGCAATAAGGCGTATAACAGCTTTGTGTTGGTGGAGAGCTACGGCATGGGCGATATTGTCCTATTTCGGTATGCGCCGGGGGATGAAGCGCCCACCGCGCTGTTTGGCACACCCATCAGCCAGCGGCAGCCGGGCCAGGAATACCACACCAACAATATCAACGAGGTCCATTTCACCGACGATGAGTCGGCTCTTTTCATTTCTACCAGTCTCTTCGCGGACAGTTACGGGCCAGGCCTCCTGTCGCTGGCTGATCCTCAGGCGGTAAAGCCGGTGGCGGTGACGGGCGTGGTGCATACCGGGCAGGGGGAGATGACGGGGTTGAAGCATCTGACCGGGAACCGGTATCTGGTGGAGTACAACATTGATGGCTGTTCGTGGGCGTATGAGGCGGCGCTGGATGCGGATAAGCTGGTGCTGCATCTGGAGCGGGTGCTGGTAGGGCAGGGTGAATTGGCGAATGGGGTGTTGGATGCCATTCGTTACGACAAGGCGGGCGACCGGTATGCGCTGGCGTTTAGCACGGCCGTCTCCCCCACCCAACTCTACACCATCGCCGGCCCCCACCGGGAGCGGTTGGAACGGCACACCAATGAGCGCATCCTGGGCCTGACCGAAAGCATGTTGTCCCCCGGCGAAGATTATGCCTTCGATTCCTACGACGGGCTGCGCATTTCCGCCCGGCTTTATTTACCGGCGGCGGAATTGGGGTATGAGGGGCCACGGCCGCTCATCTACTACATCCATGGCGGCCCTCAGGGGCAGGAACGGCCCGACTTTGCCTGGTTTTCCATGCCCTTTATCCAATTCCTGACGCTCAACGGTTTTGCCGTTTTTGTGCCCAATGTGCGCGGCAGCACCGGCTATGGCTTCAACTACATGAAACATGTGGTGCGTGATTGGGGCGGCGCCGACCGGCTGGATCACGTTCATGCCATGACGCACGTTTTGCCCAAAGATGACCGGTTGGATGTGTCTCGCGCCGGTGTGGTGGGGCGTTCCTATGGTGGTTTTATGACCCTGACGCTGGCTTCGCGTCACCCGGAATTGTGGGCAGCGGCCGTAGATATGTTTGGCCCGTACAATCTGCTCACCTTTGCCGACCGGGTGCCGCCGACGTGGAAGCCGTTTATGAAGATGCTCGTCGGCGACCCGGAAACGGAGCAAGATTTCCTGAAAGAACGCTCGCCCATTACCTATATTCAAGACGTGCAGTGCCCGATGCTGGTGGTGCAGGGCAAAAACGACCCGCGTGTGCTGGAAATTGAATCCCGCGAACTGGTGGAAGATTTACGCGCCAAAGGCAACCAGGCGGAGTACCTGATGTTTGCAGACGAGGGGCACGACGTGTTGAAGTTTGAGAACCGCGTCACCGTGTATAACACGATGACGGACTTTTTTAGGGAGTGGTTACGGCCGTAATCTGTGACGAGTGACGAGTGACGAGTGACGAGTGATTTCACTCGTCACGCATCACTCGTCATGCATCATGCCGACGGCCGTGCCCACAAACTGCCCACGATCACGATGCCGCCGACGGGAACCAACAGGAACAGTTGCCACCAACCGCTCATGCCCGCGTCGTTCAGGCGGCGCGTGCCCGCCGCCAGCCAGGGCAGCAGCATCACAGTCAGAAACGCACCCGCTAACGCTTCGCTTAAATAGCTAAACGCGGTCACCAGTAGGAAGAGGAACAAGGTGAACCACCAGAACTCTGACCGGGACGCACGGCCGTGAAATGTGCCAGATTTAAGGAGACAGGTGAGTATTGCCTGAAAGAAGGTCAGGCTGCCACCTTTCAGGTCGTCGCCTTCCAGCCCGCTGTCTTCGTCGTGGACATCGGATTTCAAACTATCTGCCATTTTTATTTCTAACTCCTTGCCGAATAATGAGACGGCTTCTTGCAATGATGTAGCCCAATTCCGTGAATGAGGCCCGTCTTCATTTTCAGCCACTTCCCCTTTATCCACAACTGTGGAATTCCCTAGTTTTAGCACCAGTTCCACTCTGGAACGCACCTGAAACTTGTCGTAAATGTTCTTCAGGTGGAATTCAACGGTGCGCTCGGAAATGTGCAGGGCGGCCGCTATGGCCTTGTTGCTGTTGCCTTCCAGCAGAAGGTCAACCACTTCCCGTTCCCGGTCGCTCAATACATCCAGTTGTGTCATGGTCATCTTCCTTTTCTTTGTGGTTGTTTGCTGCCCGTATTCTAAACATTGTCCGGTGTGGTACAAGCCATGAGGCGTAATGCGTGACCCGTAGGGGTGGGACGGCGCGGGTTCCATCTGGGCAAAACGTATGGTCTTGTCTCCGCGCCGTCTCACCCCTCTTACGGACGGCGCGGGTTCCATCTGGGCAAAACGTATGGTCTTGTCTCCGCGCCGTCTCGCCCTCGTGCGGCATGGTGGGCAAACGGGGCGAGACGGGCGGGAGAGGATTTTTTGGCGAACTGACCAGACCATACCCGCCCGTCCCGCCCCTACTTTTTTTTTGCCTGTACGGGGGAAGGGGTTACAATCTTTAGCGCAGTTGAGGTTTATCCCGCGAAGGCGGGAATGACAGGGCTGCGTCGCACCGGAGCGACACCTAACCCATGATCACCCAATCCCAATTCGACCGCATCGCCCACGCCCTGCCCGTGCTGCGCCGCGCCGACCCGCCGTTGGTGCGCGAATTCAGGCAGGCCGCCTTCCTGGCCCGCATCCCGGCCAACCACGACGTATTCGCCGAAGGCGGCCGCATTGAGGCCATCGCCCTGCTGCTTTCCGGCGTCGTGCGCGTTTACAAAATTGGCGAAACCGGGCGCGAAATCACACTCTACCGGTTTGGCCTGGGGGAATCCTGCGTCCTCACGGCCAACGCCATCCTCAGCCAGCAGACCTTTCCGGCCATCGCCACCGTCGAACAAGAAGCCGAAGCAGTGATGATTCCCGCGGCCGTATTCCGTGATTGGGTCAGCCGCTATGACCTGTGGCGCGAATTTGTCTTTGACCTGTTTTCGCAGCGGCTCACCCGCGTTATGGATGTGGTGGACGAGGTGTTGTTCCGCCGCATGGATACGCGGGTAGCCCGTCTGCTGCTGGAACGCAGCCAGGCGCAACAGCCCATCCCCATCACCCATCAAGAGATCGCTGCCGAACTGGGCAGTTCCCGCGAAGTGATCAGCCGCATCCTGGAAGATTTCGCCAGCCAGGGCATGATTCGCCCCGGTCGGGGCCTGATTGAACTGGTAGATGTGGATGCGCTGCACGGCCGTGCCGCCATGTAAATCAGACATCCGCCTGAGCCTGTCATTCCGAACCCCCGAAATGAACCTGTCATTCCGAACCCCCGAAGGGGTGAGGAATCTTTCCCCTGTCTAAAGTGAAAGATTCCTCGCTCCGAAGACTCCGCTCGGAATGACATGGCGTGGAAATGTGACTTTGTCACCGACAACCCCCCGCCCATCTCTTATAGTAGGTGCATGATATAAACCTGCTGTTCAATAAGGAGATATGAAAATGAACCCATTTATCGCTTTTATGGCATCAACCGCCGGCCGAATTATCCGCATTGTGGCCGGTATTGCTCTGGCAGCCTGGGGCTGGTTTGGCCTGGGCGGCACAACCGGCATCATCGTGGCCATCATCGGCCTGCTGCCCCTGCTGGCCGGGCTGTTTGACTTCTGTGTCTTTGCCCCCCTGTTTGGCAACCCCCTCAGCGGTAAGAAAATCCGGGCATCGTCGTGACGAGTGCCGAGTGATGCGTGAGAAAATCACTCGTCACTCGTCACTCGTCACTCGTCACTCCTCACTCGTCACCCCTCACTCGTCACGCATCACCGGTTTCAAACTGCGCAAAATCCCTTCCAGGCAGCGCAGCGTATCACCGGGGGGCCAGGGGGTGGCCTGGCTGACCCTGATCTGGCTGCCCGCCTGCACCAGCCGGTCTTCAATATAATTCGTAGCCGTAAGCAAAATAACAGGCACATCCGCCAGCGCCGCGTCTGACCGCATAGCCGTTAAAACAGCCAGCCCATCCATTTGGGGCATGATCAAATCCAAAATCACCAGGTCAGGCCGTTCTGATTGCATGGCGTTGAGGGCCGCACGGCCGTCATACGCCACCTGCACCACCATCTCCGCCTGAATCGCCGCCAGCCCCCGTTCCACCAATTGGCACACGCCGGGATTATCGTCCACCACCAGCACCCGCTGCACCGGCCCACACGGCGCCATTTCCGCCCGCAACTGCCCAAAATTGATCGGCTTCGTCAGGCAGGCCAGCGCGCCCACCGTATCCGCCATCCACGCCTGGCTGGGCAGCGAACACTCAATGATGGGGAGCGTCAGGCCATCTACCCATTCCGGGGCTACCGTTTCTCCGGGTGGCAAATTGTAAATGGCCGCCAACGGATGGTAGGCGCTGATCTGCGCCGCCATCTCCGCCGGCTGGGCGATGGGGATAATCTCAAATTCGGCCAGATGGCGCTGCAACAGGCTGATCACCAGGGGATCAGGGTCGGCGGCGAGCAGATACGGCCGTATCACCTGCGGCAGCGGCTCAATCGGGCGCGTCTGGTACGGTTTGGGCAGCGGGCGATGATGGGGCAGCGGCAGACTAAAAGCAAAAGTAGAGCCAACCCCCGGTTCACTTTCGGCCCAGATACGGCCGTCGTGCGCCTCCACAAACCGCTGGCAAATGGCTAAACCCAGGCCCACCCCACCCTGCTGCCGGCTGAGCGAATGATCCACCTGGTAAAATTCGGTAAAAATGTTTGCCAACTGCTCCGGGGCAATGCCGGGGCCGGTGTCTTGCACCTGGATGATGATTTCGTTTACGGCCGTTGTTGCCCGCAGCGTCACCGTGCCCACCTCCGTGTAGCGGCGGGCATTGTTCAACAAATTCAACACCACCTGCCGCACGCGCGTCTGGTCTACCTCCACAATGGGCAGGTCGGCCGGTACTTCCAACCGCAGCGAAATGTCCGGCGAACTCTCAAACAAATTAGTCACAATCGCCGCCGTCTCTTGCAGCAGCGGCGCCAGCGCCGTTGGCTCCTTTTGCAGCGTAAAACCAACCATCTCAAAGCGGGACAAATCGAGAATGTCATCAATCATGCCCAGCAGGTGGCGGCTGTTGCGGTAAATCTGGTACACATCACGCATCAGTTTGGGCGGCCAATTTTCGCCGCCATACACTTCCGGCGACAGCACCATCACCTCGCTAAAACCGAGGATAATGGCCAGCGGCGTGCGCAATTCATGGCTGATGTTGGCGGCGAACTGCTCTTTGAGGCGCTGTGCTTCCCGCAGTTGTTTGTGCACCAGCAGCAGTTCGTGTTCGGTGCGTTCGCGCAGGTCGTTGACGATTTTGAGCGACTTGTTAGCCAGGCGAAGTTCGGCCTGCTGGCTGCGGGTGGTTTCCAGCAGTTCGGCGGCGCGCTGGTTCATGTGCCACACCCAGTCCAGGGTAATGGTAAGCTGGCGGGCCGTCAGCCAGGCCGCCAGCAGCGCCAACCCCAGCACGGTGACAACGCCGGTCAGGTCATAGGCGCGGCTGCCCTGGTTCGTCAGCCACACGGCCGTACCGCCCACCATCACGGCCGTCACCACCTCGCCGCCGCTGACCAATACGGCCGTGACAAAAATGAGAATCGCGCCCACAAACGGCAGCCACGCTACCGGGAACAGCGCCATCATCACCGCCAGCGCCACCGTCAACCCGCCCGCCAGCACGTGCCGCGCCCAGATGGGCCGCCGGCTGTTAAGCGCCAGCGTCAACAGGCACAACCCGGTCAGCCCGGCCCAATAAAACAGCATGTCCAGCGGAAAGCTGACCGGCGGATTGTAAAACAGCAGCATCAACTGCGCCGTCACCAGCGCCAGCAGGGCAATACGCGCCGTCAACTGGCCGCGTAAATCATCCAGATTTTCTCGAATGGCGTCAGCACGGCCGGAAGAAGCTTCAGGTTCGCCGTCTGGCAGGGAAGGGGAAACTCTGTTGGTGATATTGAATCTCCCAATCTCCCAATCTCTCAATCTCAGCCATCTGGTGTTCATAAGTTATCGGTAAAAGCGACAAAACGGCCCCACATGGAGGCGTTATCTACACCGCGTTGCAGGAAGGCGGCGATGTAGTAACGGCCGTTGCCCGCCGCCGCGATCTCCTTGCCCAAATTCTCCGCATGAACAATGCCCTTCGGGAACAAATTCAGGTGCATGTCCTGGTAATACTTATCCAACGGGTACATCTCGTCCCAATCCTGGCCGAACTGGTCAATCAACTTCTGGTTGGCTTCGGCGAACGTTTTGGGGTGCCAGTTGCGCTGGATGGTGTTCATGGGGTGTTCCATAGCCACACAATCAATGCCCAACCACTTAATCTGGCGAGCAATGCACCAGTCGCCAAAGTCCGGCGAAGGGCCGGGATGTTTGATCATGTAGCGGAACTCATCAGAGTCCGGGCTGTTCCAGCCGTAACGATACCAGCCCGTTTTGATGATCAGAATATCACCGTCGTGCAAATCCACCCGCTCCTCAATCATCTGCGGCGTGTAGACGCTGGAATTGCTGACCACGTCGGAGATGTCCACAATGACACCGGGGCCATGCCAGTAATCGAGCGGAACCTGGCCGATGGTGCGGCCGGCGGCCCAAAAATGTTTCTCGCCATCCATGTGTGAAGCCAGATGGAAACTGGCGCGGCAGTGGGCGTTGTTGCGCCCCAGGCCAAAATACTGCCCGCCGACGCGCTTGGTGTATTTGATGCTCAATGGTTCGTAATTGGCCCATTGTGGCGTTTGCACACTGAAAGGCAGGGTCATATCCAGCGTGTTTGCCTGCTGCATGGCGGCGAAGAACTCTGCCTGGTCCATGCCGTCCGGCGCTTGCAGGGCTACCGCGCGGCACCAGGCGGACTCCACTTC
>CAADGU010000127.1 GCA_900696625.1 uncultured Chloroflexota bacterium
TGGCCAAAACCCAGGAAATGCAGCCGCAAATCCGGGCCATCCAACAAAAATACAAAGACAATCCGCAAAAAATGCAGGAGGAATTTAACAAAATTGGCTACAACCCGGCGGAGAGTCTATCCGGCTGCCTGCCCCTCATTGCTACCATGCCCATCTTGTTTGGTTTGTTTGCCGTGCTGCGGATTGTGCTGGGGACCACGCCACTGGCGCTGCTGGAAATGACACAGCGGGCCTATCCGTTTATTGACCTGACGGCGCTGCTACCCATCAACAGCCAATTTTTGTGGCTGAACCTGGGACAGCCTGATCCTTTCTATGTACTGCCGGTGCTGGTTTTTATCACCACCTTCATTCAAACCAAAGTCTCCACACCACCAAAACCGAAGAACAATGAGGGCGCAGATAAAAAAGGCAAACAACAGCAGGATGACCCCACGGCGGCTATGACGCAATCTATGCAATACACCATGCCGCTGATGTTTGGCTTTTTTGCACTGACGTTTCAGGCCGGGTTGTCCATTTACTTCATTTTGTCTAACCTGATCGGCATCGGGCAAGGGTATTACACGCGCCAGGTGATGGAAAAGGAAAAAGCCGTGCGTGAGGAAACAAAAAAGGCGGCTGAATTGGAAGTTGCTAATGGCGATGGTTCGGCCAACGGCCGTGTCACCAGCGAAAGCGACGCTGGGGATGAAGCGGCGGCCAAACCACCTGCCAAAAGCACCCCGCCCCCAGCAAAACGTAAGAAGAAGAAAAATAAGTAGCTACAGCCACTAACAATAGAGGGTAAATTATGAGTCGTGAGATTGAAGTCCGAGGGCAAACAGTAGACAACGCCATAGAAACTGGCCTGGCAAAGCTGGGCTTGAACCGCAGCGATGTCATTGTGGATGTGATTGATGAAGGCAGCCGGGGAATTTTGGGGCTGGGAGCGCGGGAAGCAGTTGTACGTTTGCTGCCCATGACGCCGGCAATGCCAGAGCAAAAAGCGGAACCGGCGCCCGCCAGGCCAGCACCCATCAAGCCGACGCCTCCAAAGCCAGCGCCGACGCCCACCAAACCAGCGCCGATGCCCGCCAAAATCGTCACCCCACCGGCGCCCCCACAAACACCGGTGACAACAGAACAAGAAGCAACGGCCGTCACCCCCATCACCTCTGAAGAGCTAGAACAGGAACGGGACACGGCTGTCACCATCCTGCAAACCATCCTCGGCCATATGCAAATTGAGGCTGACATTCACACGGCCGTGACCGAACCCGATGACGTGACCGGCCAACCTATCAACTTAATCGAGATTACCGGGCCAGACCTGGGCGTCCTCATTGGCCCGCGTGGCGACACGCTGGTCTCGCTGCAATACATGGCCCGCCTGATTGCCAGCCATCAATTGAAAAATAAAGCCAACTTTGTCATTGACGTGGAAGGATACCGCGAGCGGCGCAAGCAGGCATTGGCGCGCCTGGCCGAACGGATGGCCAGTAAGGTGATCAAACAACAACGCCCGGTCAGCCTGGAACCGATGCCGGCCAATGAACGGCGTGTGATTCACATGACCTTGCGTGATCACGCCGCTGTCTATACGCAAAGCACCGGCGAGGGCAGCCAGCGCCGGGTACGCATACACCCCAAACGGTAAAAAAAAGCCCTGACGAATTCGTCAGGGCTTTTTTGATTACAGGCTTACTAATCGCACGTGGGTAATGGCCGGAATCACGGCTAAAGCGTCGAGTACGGCCGTCGGCGGTTTACTGTCCAGGTTAATGAACGACAGCGCCTCCCCACCTGGCTTGTCGCGCCCCATTCGCCATTCACCAATGTTCACTTCATAAGCCGCCAGAATCGTGCCTACCTGCCCGATGACGCCGGGCACATCCCGATTGCGCAGCACCAACACCTCGCCAAATGGCTTGGCTTCCAGCGTATACTCATCCACCTGCACCAGACGCGGTTCGCTGCCGCCAAACAGCACCCCCGCCAGCAGACGTTCGCCCCCATCCCACTGTACCTTGCAGGAAATCATGTTGGGATAGTCAATGGGCGTAATGCCTTTGGTTTGCGAAGTAGTAATACCGTTTTCCTCGGCCAGAACAGGCGCGTTGATATAGTTCACATCCTCGGAAATAGATTTTTGCAAGATGCCTTTGAGCAGCCCCGCCGCCACCGGTTTGATCAGTGTATCCACATCCTCACCGCGCACCTCAATTTCTACGCGGCGAATGGCGCCTTCGGCCAGATGGCAGTGCAGCAGCCCTAACGTTTCCGCCAACGCCATATACGGCCGTAACGCCTCAAACCCTGGCCCCGCCGGAAACGGCATATTGACCGCATTGCGAAAATCTTTGCCCCGCAGCGCGTCCAAAATCTGATCAACAATCTGCGTGGCTACATCTCGCTGTGCTTCTACCGAACTGGCACCCAGGTGCGGCGTATGCACCACGTTGGGCAGCCCAATCAGCGGGCTGCCTTCCGGCGGCTCTTTGCGATACACGTCCAGCCCGGCGGCGCGCACCTTACCGCTCTGCAAGGCGGCTGCCAGGGCCGCTTCATCAATCAATTTGCCCCGCGCCGCATTGACAATGATAACGCCATCTTTCATTTGGGCGATAGTGTCCGCGTTGATCATGCTCTCTGTTTCCGGCATCAGCGCTGTGTGCAGGCTGATGTAATCGGACTGCGCCAGCAAATCATCCAGGTCAACCAGCGTCACGCCATGATCGCGGCCTACCTCTTCGGACACATACGGGTCATAGGCCACCACTTCCATGCCAAAAGCCTGGGCGCGTCTGGCTACATGGCGGCCAATCCGCCCAAAGCCGACGATGCCCAACGTCTTGCGGTATAACTGCACGCCGGTGAATTTGGCCCGATTCCATTCACCCACCGCCAGCGACGCATGGGAGTGCGCCGTATACCGGCTGGCAGCCAACATCAGCGCCATCGCCTGTTCGGCGGTGGCAATACTGTTGGCCTGGGGAGTGTTCATCACGATGATGCCGCGCATGGTAGCGGTGCGCACGTCAATGTTGTCCACGCCCATACCGGCCCGGCCTACCACTTTCAGGTTGGTTCCGGCAGCCAATACTTCGGCGTCCGCTTTGGTCTCGCTGCGTACAATGAGCGCATCATAGCCGGGCAGAATCGCCATCAATTCCTCTTTGCTCATGCCTGTTTTCAGGTCATACGTGGCGTCTTTGGTCTGGTCCAGCCGCTCTAAACCGGCCGCACCCAGTTTGTCAGAAATTAAAATTTTGAACATGCGCTTTCCTTTTGCCTCTTGCAGATTTGGGGCCAGACATCCGATATGTTGAAAAACGGTTGTCTGGCAGCCTAACAAATTTCCGAGGGGATTATAATTATTGCCTTGAAGTGGGCAAATAATTTGTACATTTTGTCACAA
>CAADGU010000128.1 GCA_900696625.1 uncultured Chloroflexota bacterium
CTCACCGCTCAACCGCTCACCGCTCACTGCTCACCGCTTACTGCTCACTGCTTCCGGCACGGCCGTCTTCATCTCCCTGCCCTGGTTTGCCTGGGGCGCATTGGGGTCGCCGTTGGATACCTTGCTCAGTTTGGGGCTGGGGCTGGCCTGGGGCGTGGTGGTAGTGTTAGCCAGCCGTCCCTGGCTGCGTTCGCTGGCGGAGGATTCACGGGGGTTGGGGTGGGATATGCTCACGGGTGGGGTGGTGCTGGGCACGGCCGTCCTCATCCTGGCTTCTGGTCTCAGCTTTAATGGCGCGCAGTTGGTCTTGATGACTGCTTTGCCCGCCTTGGGCTGGGCGCTGATGGGTCTGGTGGTGGCTGACGGCCGTCAGCCGCGGGCTGCTGGCTGGTTGGCGGGGTTTAGCGCCGCCTTCATTCTGATGTTTACTGACACCGATGGCATTTTCCTGAACGCCTTTGATGGCATTTTGCGCTACTCCTTCCAGGCGGCCACTGTCTCCACGTGGCTGGCCTGGTTGGTTGGTTTCCTGATGCTTTTGTTCCGGTGGCGGTTGATAGCGGCGGTACACGGCCGTCTCCTGCCCGCGCTCTCGCTTATCACCATTGCTTTGGGTATAGCCCTCTACCTCTTTGCCGGGCAGACCGGCTTTCATGGCGACCGGTTGTTTGTTATTCTCAAGGAGCAGGCGGATGTGTCGGCGGCGGTGGGGATGGCGGATTATGACGGCCGTCGCCAATTTGTCTATGACACCCTGACCACTCACGCCAATGAAACGCAGGCCGATTTACGCCAATCGTTGGATGGCATGGGCGTGGCTTATACTCCCTACTACCTGGTCAACGCCCTGGAAGTGCGCGGCGGGCTGCTGCACCGGCTGTGGCTCTCCACGCGGCCCGAAGTGGATCGCATCATCCCCAGTCCCGTACTGCGCCCTACGCATAGTGATTTAGGTCTCCCCACACAGTTGGGCGCCGCCCCCGCCGTGCCGCAGTGGAATCTGACGAACATTGGCGCGGATCGGGCCTGGGCGGAATTTGGGGCGCGTGGGCAGGGCATCATCATCGGCCAGAGTGATTCCGGCGTGCAGTGGGATCATCCCGAATTGATGGACAGCTACCTGGGGCGGGCGGGCAACCACAGCGGCTACTGGCTGGATGTGTGGCGGGGTACGGCCGTGCCCACCGACACCAGCGGGCATGGCACGCATACCCTCGGTTCTGTTTTGGGCAACAGCGTGGGCGTAGCCCCGGATGCCCAATGGTTCGCCTGTGCCAATCTGGTGCGTAACCTGGGCAACCCGGCCCTTTATCTGGATTGTATGCAGTTCATGTTGGCGCCGTATCCACAGGGGGGCGACCCGTTTGTAGACGGCCGTGCCACCCAATCGGCGCACGTGCTGAACAACTCCTGGGGCTGCCCGGAAAATTACGAAGGGTGTGATCCCTTGTCGCTGCTGACGGCCGTGCAGGCATTACGGGCGGCGGGCATCTTTGTCGTCGCCTCCGCCGGGAACTCCGGGCCGGATTGCAGCACCGTCACTGACCCGCTGCCGCTGTATGACGAAGTGTTTTCGGTGGGCGCGGTGGATCGCCAAAACAATATCGCCAATTTCAGCAGCGTTGGCCCGGTGCTGGCCGATGGCAGCGGGCGCATCAAACCGGACATTGCCGCGCCGGGTGTGGATGTGTTGTCTGCCTGGCCCGGTGGCGGATATGCCTATTCCAGCGGCACGTCAATGGCCGGGCCGCATGTGGCCGGGGTGGTGGCCCTCATCTGGTCGGCCAATCCGGCTTTGATCGGCGACATTGAGGCGACGGAGGCGATTTTGCGGGCCAGCGCCATCCCGTACCGGCCCACAGCTGCCACCACGCTGCCGGTGGGCGCAGAACAGATGGATGAGGCCACGGCTGCCTTGCTTTCTCCCATGCTCAATCAGGCGGCCGACCCCACCGGGGATACCTGCCTGGCGCAAACGGACACGGCCGTTGTGCCCAACAACATCGCCGGGTATGGGATAGTCAATGCGTATGAAGCAGTCAAATTGGCGCTAGACAGATAAAGGAGACCGTTGTCTTTCCGACTCCTTCGGCAGGCTCTTCGATGCTTTAGGGCAGGCTGGTCTTCGGGGAGGAATCTTTAACGCCAACGGCTGCCGCTACGGCCGTAGCCGAAGCGACAGCCACCCCCACTCCCACCGTTACGACCGAATTGATTACCTTGCAGCCCCGGGTGAACGGTCGTCTGGCCGACAATTCCCAGGTGACGGCGAGCAGCAGGGTGTATGTTGGCTTGGCTCCCTGGCGGTGGATCGGCCGGACGCCATTGCCAATCACATTCTGGAAAGCGTCTTTCCCGGCGCGATCATTCTCATGCACGATGGCAGCGGCGACCGGTCTCAGTCGGTAGCCGCTTTGCAACAGGTATTATCGCAGTTGCAGCAGCAGGGGTATGTGTTTAACGTATTGTGCCGGTAATGAGGGATACACCTGACAGGTCTTTTGAGACCTGTCAGGTGTGGTCAACAAATACCGGCAGGTTAGCCAATGCCACCACATGTGACCAGTCGGTGTCGCCCTCCGTAAAGATGGCGGCGATTTGGGCGATGGTACCACCGGCTTTGTTGACGACTGTTTCCATACCCTTCAAGGTGCTGCCGGTGCTGATGACATCATCTACCAGAATGACGCGCTGCCCCTGAATGATGGCCCGGTCTTTTTCATCCAGGTAGAGGGTTTGTGGTTTGCCGGTGGTGATGGAGATCGTTTCGGCGCTGATGGCGTCGCCCATGTAGCTTTTATAATTTTTGCGCAGGACGATGTAGGGCAACCCCATCAGGGCGCTCATTTCGTAGATGAGGGGGATACTTTTGGCTTCGGCCGTGACCAATACATCGGCAGAGACGCTCTTCAACTTTTCGGCCAGGGCGGCGGCGGATGCTTTGACCACATAGGTGTCGCCTAGCATGTTGAAGATGGCGATGCGCACACCGGGGGCGACTTCAAAGAGGGGGAAATGGCGGGTAAGCCCGGCTACTTCAATGGTATAGGTTTCGCGTGGGTTCATGTTGTTTCCTTATCTGGTTGTTGGTGGCTGGTGGCTGGTACAAGCTACCAGCCACCAGCCAAGTTTATCACAGGGTCAGGCGAGTGGCTTAGGGCGGTGGCTGTTTGATGGGCAGTTCGACGGTGAAGGTGGCGCCGGCCCCTGGCTGGCTTTGGGCAGTGATGGAACCATGATGACGTTCCACAATACGGCGGCAAATGGCCAGACCGATGCCGGTACCATCGTATTCCTCACGGCCGTGCAGCCGTTGGAACATGGTAAACATGCGCGGTAGATATTTTTCATCAAAACCAATGCCGTTATCGGTTATGGTCAATTGTAGGGTGGGGATGTCATCAGCGTTGGAGAGGATACGGCCGTTAATCTGGACGACAGGTGGCGCATCTGGTTGGTGGAACTTCAGGCCATTGCTGATCAGGTTTTGCAGTAGTTGGCGTATCTGAACGTGGTCAGCGTCAATGGTGGGGAGTTCGCTGACAATTACCTGCCCCCTGGTGGACTCCAATAAATCTCCCAGGTCTGCCAATACATCTTGTACCGCAGCAGTCAACGCCACGGAGCTAAATCTGCTGCTTTTTGCGCCAATGCGCGCATAGGTGAGTACATCTTGAATGAGCAGTTGCATCCGGGCGGCGGCATTATCCACGCGCCGTAAATAATCCTGCCCACGTTCATCCAGTACGCCGTTATATTTTTCAAGCAGGCGGTGGCTGAATGTCTGGATTTTGCGCAGCGGTTCCTGCAAATCATGGGAGGCGATGTAGGCAAAATTGGCTAAATCCTGGTTGCTGCGTTCCAGTTCCCTGGCGTAGGCTTGCAGGGCGGCAGCGGCTTGTTTTTGGGGGGTTATATCGCGGACAGTGCCGATAATGCACAATTCTCCCTGCACATTGACAACTTCAGCCGAGAATAAACCATCAAAGAGTTCACCGGATTTGCGCCGCGCTTTCAATTCCAGGTTGTGTACTTCTCCCTTTTTTTCCAGAATAGTGCGCAGCCGATCGCGGCTGAGAGGATCAGCATAAATGTTTAGTTCGTATGCCGTCTGCCCAATGACTTCTTCCCGGCTGTAGCCAAAAATGCGGGTGTGGGCGTTGTTGATGTCAATCATGCGGCCTTCGGCCAGGGTGGAAATGGAAATGGCGTCACCGCTGGCGCGAAATGCTTTGGCAAATCGTTCTTCGGAGAGGCGTAATTCTTCTTCCATACGAATGCGCCCGGTGACATCACGGGAAATACCGACCATGCCGATGATACGGCTGTTTTTCCCATAGATAGGTGCTTTGGTAGCCGACAGCCAGCGGGGACGGCCGTCTGGTGTGGGATTATATTCAATGCGATCAATGATCGGCTCCCTGAAGTGCATCATCTTTTGCTCTTCGGCGAAGAACTTTTGCGAAAGTGGTCCTGGCTGAAAATCTATATCGGTTTTACCAATGGCGTCTTCAGCCTGGGAGATGCCTAGAAAATTTGCCTGTGAACGATTGATGCGAATGAAACGAGAATCAGTATCTTTGAAATAGATGTGGTCGGGAATGTTATCCATAAGCGCCTGTAATAAATCCCGCTCCTGAGATAGACGGGCATTTATCACCAGCCGTCCCAATACCAGCCCGCTGATGGCCAGGGCATAGATGACCAGGGCAGGTGGACTGGCATACATGCCATCACCACCGCTGCGCCACAAAAGGATAAGCCAGGTAGCCAGGGCGCTGCCGATGACGCCGGGTATGCCGGTAATGACCATTGCCAGAATGGGCGGCAAGAGCGCCCCTTGGGAGATGGCATAGTTGAAGCCGCTTTCAGGGACAGCCAGGGCCGTCATGACGGTAAGAATAGCTACTGTTGCCTGACGTGCATAACGCCAGTCAAACCAGGTTAACAGCCAGAGGACGGCCGTGATAATCAGGTAAACAATATAGGTATTGCGATGGTTAGCCAGAGGATTTTCAGGCTGCCCAACCGTGATAATGACAATAAACAAGCTAACGAAAATGATAGAATTAAGCGCCAGCGCTGTCTGGCGTTGTGTAATCTGCCCCATAACGTCTCCTGTTAATCTAGTAGGGAGAGGCTCAGTTTTCTGTGAGAGTTTAGTGGAACTTTGGGTTCTCGTCTATGACCAGGAATAAAAAAAGAGGCTCTCCGTGGAGAGCCTCTTTTTTGTTTCGGCTTTGGGGTAGTAATTGCGGGATATGTGGGTTAGAACAAACCCCAGTCGCCACCGGCGCCTTCTTCCATCATAGAGGGGTCCCATAGTTCGGCGCCGATTTCTACAGTGACGCCGCCGTTCATGACTTTGTTGCCTACCATACGCACCTGTTCGATGAGCTGCGGGCCGTAGGGGCAAAAGGGAGTGGTTAAAATCATGGTAAGGTTGGCGGTATCATCCGCTTCGTTCACGTCAATGCCGCGAATCAGACCCAATTCCACCACATTCAAACCAATTTCCGGGTCAATGACTGCCCGCAGGCTTTCCATCAATTCTTCGTCTTTTGTTGTTACCATTGTCAATCAATCTCCAAAGTAATTGCGTAATTGGGTAATTACGTAATTACGATTCTACCATCACGGCCGTATTCCCGGCCATCGAAAAGTGACAGCAGTCATCTCCATTTAACATGCAGCTGTGCTGCTGAATAGGTACATCTAGCACAGTCAGCATCAATTCTTTATCAAAAGTGCATACTTCTTGATGTTTTTGACCCACCGAAATGTAGGGGCAGCTGTATTCGATAATCTGGTACCCCTCATGGGTGCGTTCCCACCGCGCCAAAAAACCTTCTTTCGCCAGCAGTTCAATCACATAATTAAGGCGCTCTTCAAAAGTGAGCGATTCAAACTCATTTTTGTGATCGTTGATCAGCGATTTAACCACGCCGATGAAAATGTCATTGACCACCGTTTCCGGCAGCCGGTTTTTGAGTTCATCCAGCAGGCGGTTAGTTAAGCTGAAGTAACGGTGGGGGAAGAGTTCCTGGCCTTTCTCACTGAGGGAGTAAATGTAATACGGCCGTCCCACCTTCCGCCGCACACTGTCCACTTCAATCAAGCCATCGGCCTGCAACGTGTTCAGGTGGTGTCGCACCGTTACCGGCGACACATCAGCCGCCAATGCCAACGCTTCAATCGTCGCCTGTGGTGATGACTTAATGGTGTGTAAAATTAAGTCTCTTGTGCTTTTTTTGCCGTTGGTTGTTACAGATTTCACGATACAATCCCTTTGAAACAAGAGGAAAATCCCCTTGTTAATAGGCGAGAGTATATCCAGCGGGGTTATTTTTGTCAATTTGAGCTATTTTTATCATTATTATAAGAATTATTGACGCTCATCCTACCCTTTGTTATAATCCGCCCACTGCCCAGAGATCCTCATTCTCAAAAAAAAGGATGTCTGGCTTACTACTTGAAGGAGAATTTTTGACAATGACGACGGCATTAGAGATTAAGAATTTGCATGTGAGTATTGGCGACCAGCCAATTTTGAAGGGCATCAACCTGCTGGTGAAGCAGGGCGAAACCCATGCCCTCATGGGGCCAAACGGTTCGGGCAAAAGTACGCTGGCTTATACGCTGGCCGGCCATCCCGCTTATGAACCATCTGCCGGGCAAGTGATTTTTGATGGTGAAGATTTATTGGAACTGGAAGCGGATGAACGTTCGCGCGCCGGTTTATTTCTGGCTTTCCAATATCCGGCGGCTGTGCCCGGTGTGACGCTGGCAAAATTCTTGCGCCAGACCATCAACTCTCGCCGCAAAGCGGAAAACCCCGAAGACCCCGGCATTTCCATCCCCGAATTTCGCCGTTTGTTGACCAAAAAAATGGACAGCCTGGCCATTGACCACAAGATGGCCGGCCGTTACCTGAATGAAGGCTTCTCCGGCGGCGAAAAGAAGCGCGTGGAAATTTTGCAGATGTCGGTGGTGGAGCCGAAGATCGCCATCATGGACGAGACGGACTCTGGCCTGGATATTGACGCCCTGCGCGTCGTGTCTGAAGGGGCGCGGCGGCTGCAAACAGACATGAATATGGGCGTTTTGGTCATCACCCATTACCAGCGCATCCTCAATTATATTCAGCCGGACTATGTGCATATCATGTTAGACGGCCGTATCGTGGAAAGTGGTGGCCCTGAACTGGCGCTGCAACTGGAAGAACGCGGCTACGATTGGCTGAAAGAAAAACACGAGATCCTGGAAATAGCGTAAACCGTAATCCGTGAACCGTAGGCCGTAATCCACAGTCGGATTACGGATAACGAATAACGGATAACGAATAACGGGAGGTAAAGATGGCAGAATTGGTACAAGAACGAGAATTAACCGAAGAAGAAGTGGTGTCATTGGTCAATCAAGATTACGCCACCAAATATGGCTTTTCGGATACGGAAGATTATGTGTTCAAAGCGGAAAGAGGGCTGAATGAAGGCGTTATCCGCGCTATGTCCCTCTCGAAGGGTGAACCGGAGTGGATGCTGGATATTCGTTTGAAGGCGTACTATCACTTCCTGGAGCGGCCCATGCCCAATTGGGGGGCTGACCTGAGCGGCATTGATTTTGACAATATCTACTACTACATCAAACCCAATGACCGCGACGGTGATACCTGGGAGGATGTACCCAGTTATATCAAGGATACGTTTGATAAATTGGGCATTCCCCAGGCAGAGCAAAAATTCCTCTCTGGTGTGGCGGCGCAGTATGAATCGGAAGTGGTCTACCACAACATTAAAAAAGAGTTGTCGGATAAAGGTGTGATCTTCCTGGGCATGGACGAAGGGCTGCGCCAATATCCTGATATGGTAAAGGAGTACTTCAGCACGATTATTCCCTACAATGACAATAAGTTTGCGGCGTTGAACACGGCCGTCTGGTCTGGCGGCAGCTTCATTTACGTGCCACCGGGCGTTCACGTGGAGATGCCGTTACAGGCGTACTTCCGCATTAACGCCAAGAATGCGGGCCAGTTCGAGCGTACCCTCATCATCATTGACGAAGGGGCGTATGTGCATTATGTGGAAGGGTGTACGGCCCCCATTTATTCCTCGGACTCGTTGCATTCAGCCGTGGTGGAGATCATTGTGAAGCGCAACGGCCGTTGCCGTTACACCACCATCCAAAACTGGTCTAACAACGTCTACAACCTGGTTACCAAACGCGCCGTCGCTTACGAAAAGGCCACTATGGAATGGGTGGACGGCAATTTAGGTAGCAAGGTCACGATGAAGTACCCGGCCGTTTACATGATGGGTGAAGGGGCGCATGGCGAAATTCTCTCTATCGCCTTTGCCGGTAAAGGGCAGCACCAGGACGCCGGTGGTAAGGTCGTACATGTGGCGCCCAACACCACCAGCCGCATCGTCTCCAAATCCATCAGCAAGGATGGCGGCCGTGCCTCCTACCGTGGCATGTTGAAGGTGAACGAAGGCGCGTACCATTCTAAATCCAACGTAGTGTGTGATGCGTTGTTGTTAGATCCAGACAGCCGCTCCGATACCTACCCCTACATCGAAATTGAAGAGGAAGATGTGAACATCGGCCACGAAGCCTCGGTGAGCAAGGTGGGCGAGGAACAGCTTTTCTACCTGATGAGCCGCGGCATTGATGAGCAAACGGCTACGTCTATGGTCGTCAATGGCTTCATTGAACCATTGGTGAAAGAACTGCCCATGGAATACGCCATTGAGTTGAACCGGCTGATTCAGTTACAGATGGAAGGGACTATTGGATAGTAAGCAGTAAGCAGTTGGCAGTAAGCAGTACAAAAACTGCTCACTGCTTGCTGCTCACCGCTCACTTTTTAAATTGAGCAGAATGATAACATTTACTAAAGACGCAGTAATTAAACTATCCGCGTCGCTCAACGAGCCGGAATGGATGTTGGAGCGGCGTTTGCAGGCGTGGGAATTGTATGAAAGTTTGCCCATGCCCACGACCAAAGATGAAGAGTGGCGGCGCACCGATATTCGCCGCCTGAAATTGAACGAGATTGGGCCATCGGTGAATGGGGACACGGCCGTAGACGCCGCCATCCCTGAATTCCTGGGCAAAGAACTGACGGAAGACGTGGCCGGTGGCCGTATGTTGCAGGTAGACGGCGTGGTGCGCCAGTATGAACTGAGCGACGACCTGAAGGCGCAGGGTGTGATCTTTTGTGATATGCACACGGCCGTCAGCCAACACCCCGACCTCCTGCAGAAACACTTTATGACCGAGGGGGTGCGCCCGGATGAAGGCAAATTTGCCGCCCTGCACGCCGCCTTCTGGCGCGGCGGCACGTTCCTGTATGTGCCCAAAAATGTGCAGGCAGCCGCGCCATTGCACAGTGTCTTGTGGTCGGTGAACGGCAAGACCTTCACCCACACGCTGGTCATTGTAGATGTGGGCGCGGAAGCGGTGTTCATGGATGAATACGCCTCCGCCGGTGGCGA
Organism: uncultured Chloroflexota bacterium; assembly: GCA_900696625.1. Lineage (GTDB taxonomy): Bacteria > Chloroflexota > Anaerolineae > Promineifilales > Promineifilaceae > CAADGU01. Next base: position 9,498 of record CAADGU010000128.1, read on the forward strand.
ATTGCCGGGCTTGCACAACGGCTGCATTGAACTGCTGGTGCGCGACAACGCCAGCCTCATCTACGCCGGGCTGCAAGATTTCGGCCAGAATATCTGGCAGTTCAACCACGAACGCGGCCGTATTGGTCGGGATGCGCGGTTGGATTGGGTGACGAGCGTCATGGGGTCTCGCCTGACGAAGGCGTTCCAGACGTTGGAACTGGACCGGCCCGGTGGTTGGGGGCGGATGAGTGGCATTTTCTTCACCAACGGCCGTCAACACCTGGACATGGACACCCAACAAAACCACAACGCCGGTTCCACCACCAGCGACCTGCTCTACAAAGGGGCGCTGCGGGACAAATCGCGCACTGTCTGGCAGGGCATGATCAAGGCCCAACCCGGTTCACAAAAGATTGACGGCTTCCAGGCCAACCGTAACCTGATGCTGGACAAAACCGCCCGCGCGGACTCCATCCCCGGCCTGGAAATTGAAGCCGACGACGTCAAATGCACCCACGCCTCGGCCATCGGCCAGCTTGATCCCGAAGAACTGTTCTACCTGATGAGCCGGGGTATTCCGCGCAATACGGCCGTTGAAATGTCGGTGCAGGGTTTCTTTGACCCACTCATGCGCCGTATCCCCTTTGAAGGGGTGCGCAACCGCATTTTCGACCGCATCGTCGAAAAAATTTACTCTTAATCATGGTCATCTGGCGTGATTGGTGCTTGTGTAAGTGGCGGGAGAGGTAACGGCCGTACTCGCCTGACAACAGCGTATGCTAACGGTGGCAACTTCTCCCGCCTTTCCCGGTTTGTGGTGAAGTTGCCACTTTTGTTTTATCAGTTTATTGCCACAATTTGCTATGGAGGTTGACAAATGAGTGACAAGGGTTATGTACATGCTGACGTTTTGGTCAGCACCGATTGGGTTGCCGAACATCTGGGGCGCACCAATGACATTCGCCTGGTGGAGTCAAACGAAGATGTGCTGCTATACAGCACCGGTCACGTCCCCAACGCCGTCCACATTGACTGGGTGGCTGACCTGAACGACGCTATTCGCCGCGACTATCTGAATGAAGAACAGTTCGCCGCCTTGATGGAAAAACACGGCATCAGCAATGACACGACCGTCGTTTTCTACGGCGACAAAAACAACTGGTGGGCTTGCTACGCCTTCTGGGTTTTCAAGCTGTTCGGCCATGCGGATTGCCGCGTCATGGACGGCGGCCGCCAAAAGTGGCTGGCCGAAGGGCGCGAAACAACGAAAGAAGTTCCTTCCTTTGCCAAAGGCACATACCATCCCGCCGCCCGCGCCGACTACAAAATCCGCGCCTTCCGCGACCAGGTGCTAGACCACGTCAACGCCGGGCAGCCGTTGGTAGACGTGCGCAGCCCGCA
>CAADGU010000129.1 GCA_900696625.1 uncultured Chloroflexota bacterium
AGGTTATTTGCTTCTTTCAAGCGGCGAGTAAGTTCGGCGTGCGGTATGCCACGTTTGGCTTCCAACCGGATGCGAAACTTGACGATGGCAACATGTGGGCAGCCAGTTTTGCCCTGATCAGGTTGACTGCTGCCGAAGAGGCAAAGATCAAGGCGCTGGTGAAGAAAGCGGTGAGCGTCTGACCAGGGCAATAGACCTGACAGGTTTTCTGAAACCTGTCAGGTCTGAACGGTTGTAAAACTGACAATAGATGTCAGGTTTGGCCGTTACCCTGAAATGACCCCACAGATAAAAAATCTGCGTAATCTGTGAAATCTGTGGATCATCAAAGGAGACGGCCGTGACTAACTTTCAACTTGTTTCCCCATACCAACCAACCGGCGACCAGCCGCAGGCAATTACCGGATTGGTTGCTGGTTTGTCTGATGGGCTGCGCCAGCAAGTGCTGTTGGGTGCCACCGGCACCGGCAAGACGTTCACCATTGCCAACGTCATCCAGCAGGCGCAGCGCCCAACCATCGTCTTTGCCCACAACAAGACGCTGGCGGCGCAGCTTTACAGCGAGTTCAAACAGTTCTTCCCCCACAACGCGGTCAGCTACTTTGTCAGCTACTATGACTTTTACCAGCCAGAAGCGTACATTCCCCGCACGGACACCTACATTGAAAAGACGACGGAGATCAACGCCGAGATTGAGATGATGCGGCTGGCGGCGACGCAGGCATTGTCCACGCGGCGAGACGTGATCGTGGTCGCCAGCGTCAGCGCCATCTATTCGTTGGGCGATCCGGAGAAGTATAGCCAGGCGCGGGTAGAGTTTGGCCTGGGGCAGGTGAAACAGCGCAACAAGACGCTGCGCCACCTGATTGGCATTCGTTATGAGCGGAATGATATGGACTTTAAGATTGGCACGTTCCGGGTGCGTGGGGATGTGTTGGAGATACGGCCGTCCTACACCGAAGCCGCTTATCGCATCCAATTTTGGGGCGACGAGGTGGAGCGCATCACCGAAATTGACCCGCTGACGGGGGAACTGCTGGCGGAAATGAACGAGTTGCTCATCCACCCGGCCAAACATTTTGTGACCGACGAAGACGAAATGGAACTGGCGATTGCCAGCATTGAAGCGGAATTGGAAGAGCGGCTGAATGAGTTGTTGGTCCAGAACAAACTGCTGGAAGCGCAGCGACTGGAGCAGCGCACCCGCTATGACGTGGAAATGCTGCGTGAACTGGGTTACTGCTCCGGCAGTGAAAATTATGCGCGGCACTTTTACGGCCGTGAAGCCAACCTGCCCCCCTGGACACTGCTCGACTACTTCCCCGACGACTACCTGATGGTCATTGACGAAAGCCACATGACCCTGCCCCAAATCCGGGCCATGTACAACGGCGACCGCCAGCGCAAACAGACGCTGGTGGATTATGGCTTCCGCCTGCCCAGTGCGTTGGACAACCGCCCGCTGACCTTTGCCGAATGGGAAGACCGCGCCTACCAGGTCATTTACACCTCGGCCACGCCAGGGCCATATGAACAGGCGCGCAGCGAGCGCACCGTGCAGCAAATCATCCGCCCCACCGGTCTGCTAGACCCGCAGGTACTCATTCGCCCGGTGAAGGGGCAGGTGGATGACTTGCTGTATGAGGTGAAACAGCGCATTGATCGCGGCCAACGTGCCCTCATTACTACGCTCACCAAACGCATGGCCGAAGACCTGGCCGACTATTTGCAGGAGATGGGCTTGCAGGTGCATTATCTGCACAGCGAGGTGGATACCTTTGAGCGGGTGGAGATTTTGCAAGATTTACGCGCCGGGGTGTATGATGCGGTGGTGGGCATCAATCTGCTGCGCGAAGGGCTGGATTTGCCGGAGGTGTCGTTGGTGGCTATTCTGGATGCGGACAAGGAAGGGTTTTTGCGTTCAGAAACGGCGCTGATTCAGACGATTGGCCGGGCAGCGCGGCATATTCAGGGGCAGGTGATTATGTATGCCGACCGGATGACGAATTCGATGCAGCGGGCGATAGACGAGACGAATCGCCGCCGCGCCGTGCAGCAGTCCTACAATGAAATGTACGACATTACCCCCCAGACGATCATCAAAGCCCAAGGGGAGATGCTGCCACACAAGGAAAAGGAACGGCCGTTATCCCACATTGCCGAACCCGTCCCCTTTTATGCCACGGGTGACATCCTGGCCGAATTGGACGAACTGGAAAACGCCATGCGCGCCGCAGCCCAGGCATTGGAGTTTGAAAAGGCAGCCCGCTTGCGTGACCAGATTATGCACATGCGCCAACAGCTTGAACCAGCGTGATGAGGAGTTTTTGCATGAACTTATACCAGCCCACACCTGGCCTTTGCACTCCTGAAGGTTGCGCTGAGCCAGGGGCTTGTAACGGAAGGATATGCTTTATCAATGATCATCGAATTTAGCGGCATAATCTGGTTTTGGAAAGGCCCTGCTCCGCATCATTTTGTGACCGTGCCGGTGGAGCAGTGTGGCGACCTGAAAGCAGTATCAGGTTTTGTCACGTATGGCTGGGGCATGATTCCGGTGAAAGTGCGGATCGGCAAAACGGAGTTTAAGACTTCCTTGTTTCCCAAAAACGGCGGTTATATTGTGCCCATCAAAACAACGGTACGCAAAGCCGAAAAACTGGAAGAGGGCGACACGGTAACGATACACCTGGAAGTGATTTAAGACCTGTAAGACCTGACAGGTTTCTAAAAACCTGTCAGGTCTGAGGGCGTGGAGGATAAAGACGATGTTGATTATTGATAGTGAGATGTTGTGGCGGCAATATAGCGTGGCTATTGATTCCTTGCGTGACGCCCTGCGCCACTGCCCGGATGAACTGTGGGAGAAAAACCTGTGGGAAGATGAACCAGATCAGTGGGTGGCGACCGGGTTCTCGGCGTTTTGGTATCTGGGCTACCATACGCTCTTCTGGCTGGACCTGTATTTAACCGGGGCGGAAGAGGGGTTCATGCCACCTGCGCCCTTTGACCTGGTGGAGATGGAGGCCAACGAAACCTTGCCGCGCGCCTATACCCGCGCTGAACTGCTGGACTATCTGGAACAGTGCCGCCAAAAATACCAGGAGGCGATCAGCACACTGACAACCGAACAGGCTTACCGATTGTGCCAGTTCCCCTGGGGCGAAGTGCCCTATGGTGAATTATTGATTTACACGCTGCGGCACGTGCAGGAACACGCCGCCCAACTGCACCTGTTCCTGGGGCAGCACAGGGGCGAGTCTGCTTAAAAAGAACGCGGCGATTGGTATAGTCAATCGCCGCGTTCTTTGTTTTTAGATTGCTTCAATCTCCACGATTGAACCAATCTCTACCTTATGGTTTGACGACGATGGGCAGGTAGATGAATTGGTGCAAGATAGGTTCGCCGGTGATGGTGACAACGGCCGTATCGCTGTTATTGCTCTCGTCCGGGTCATGCAAAACGGAAGTAACCGTGGCCGTATTGCTGGCCTCACCTGCTTGCACCGCCATCACCACCAGTTGCACCGTCTCACTACTGCCGGCGGCAATCAGGCCAAAAACACAGGTCACAGCCCCGCTCGCTTCCACACAACCTGCATCATTGGACACATAATTCACCTCAGCCGGGAGAACATCGGTCACGGTCACATCTACGGCCGTGTCCGGCCCATAATTGGTAATAACCAGCGTGTAGGTAATCAGGTCGCCGGTTTGCGCGGTGGTGAAGACGGCCGTTTTGCTGATTTCCAGGTCGGCCGTGGGCAGCTCATTCACCAGCACCAGGGCTTCATCACTGTTATTCGCCGGATTAGAGTCCGGCGTATCACTGGCGACGGTCGCCGTGTTGGTGGTATTGCCGGGGGTTACGGCCGTGACCACAATCTGAATCGTCGCTCCATCCAACAGTGTGCCCAAATTGCAGGTTACCGTGCCGCCGCTTTCATTGCAACCAGAATCATTAGATACATAACTCACCCCCCCTGGCAGCACGTCCGTCACCACCACATTGGTCGCCGAAATCGGCCCATTATTGATCACATTCACCGTATACGTGATGGTGTCGCCCACAAAAACCGCACCCGCACTGGCCGACTTGGCCACAGCCAGGTCTGTTTGCGTCGGGCCGGCTAAACATTCAGGAATGGTGAATTTACCAATGCGCGTATTCCAGTTATTGCTGCTGTTGCTGGGGTAATACTCGTTTGTCACCCAGAATGTGCAGTCATCCGCCGGATCAATGCTGATGGCGCTGTAGTCGCCCCAGCGGTTGCTGCCCGTTTGTGATCCCGCCCCCGCATACAAGGTTTGTTCCGCCTGCAACGTGCCCAGCGGATCCGTTGCCAGCCGGGTGGCGTACCATATGGCCGGATTCATGGAGCTGCTAGAGGCGCTGTAAGCCAGGGCAATGTTCCCCTGCCCATCCATGGCAATACTGCCCATAAAGCGATGTGTGGTATCGGCCGGGGCGTGGGTGCCTTCCTGATAAATAGACCAGGGGCCGCCGCTGCGCCGCAGTTCATACCAGCGAATACCGGCGCGATCAGCCCCTACGTCAACGGCAAAATTCGCCAGCAGCGTCTCATGGCTGCCAAAGTTGCGGTATGCCAGTCGCCACATGGGCCATTCCGAGACAGCATCAACCCGTTGGGCGGTGCCCAACTGCGGAATGCAATTCAGGTTAAAGAAGCCACAGACGGTATAGGTGAAACTGGTCACATTGAGCGTTTGGGCCAGGGTAAAGGTAGAGTTGGCGGGCGTTACCCAATCTACATCCAGTTCAAAAATTTCCAGCCGGTCATTGCCGCCGTGAAAAGAGTTGTCTTTGAAGGTATAAAACAGGCCGGGGACGCCTGCTGGCGGCGGCGTAGGCCCGTCCACGTCGGCGGGCATCAAGAGGTTGGTTTGCCCGCTAAAACGCACGGAGGCAGCGGCCTGGCCGTTGAGCATGTCCGGTCGTTCCAGGGCGTAAGCGGTGTAGGTGTTTTCGTTGGCGCTCATGTAATAGGCATCAGGCCAGACAGAAATTTTGTAGTAATCGGGAAACTGCGGGCTGACAAATTCATAGCCGTAGTAAGCGCCGGTGGGATCGGCCGTTTGCGAAACGGCCACACAAACGCTGTTACTGGGGGTGAATTGCGCCAGCAGCCAGCGGTCGGCCAGCGAATCGTAGACCACAATGGGGTCGCCATAGTCGCTGGTGGAGCAGGCGCCGCTGGTCCACAAATCATTCAAATCAGTGGGGCCGGTGAGCAGGTTGCCGTTTTTGTCATAGATGTTGAATAAGGTGGCGTTGACCATTTGCACATAATGGTTAGGGCCTACATCGCCAATAGTATCCGGCGGCGAGCAAGCGCAGAAGTTGTCTATGCCTTCAAAGGTAAGGGTGGGCGTGGGAGTACGGCCGTTGTTCACAGCCGCAGTGGACAACAACGGGTCAATTGGCCCGCTGACGTTGGGAAAATCGAGCGGGAAGTTGACAAAGGGATTCTGGCGTGGGTTTAGTTCTCTCTCCAAAATCGGCTCCGGCTGGGCGACGGGTATCTCCCGCACCGGGCGGCTGAGCTGTGGCGGCGCTGACTCTGTCACCAGGGGGCCTTCAACGAGCGCCGCCGCTTGCACCGCCGCCGGCTGTGGACGGCCAGATGGGCCACGGCCGGCCATAGAGGATGTGGTCAGGGTACGGCCGTCGTTAATCGCCCATCCCATGGCCATCAGGCAAACTACAAACAACAATAAAATTTTCCAATTAGATCTCATGTTCAAAACTCTCCTATCATGTGCCTCCCCCTGACCAGCGTGCTTATCATAATGAGATCCTCACACTTTTCCAAGTGGCAAATTGGTGGCTGGATGACCCGGCAGCTAAATATGACACATCGTGTCATAAATATGCGGTACAATCTGGCCTGTAAAGGGAGTCTGATGATGAACACGCTTAACTTCTATCGGCAGTATGGGCCGAACAGTGACCCTGGTGAATATGGGTGGATGCTGGACGGCTTGCCTGATTCTTTACCGGCGCTTTGTGAGCTGGTAAAGCGCCAACTGATTCATCCCAGCCAGCGTCAGGAGTATCGGGGAGCGTTACCCCCAGGTGGTCAGAATGAAGATGCCCGGTTTACGGCCGTGTCCCAGATGTTGGCGGCGCTGCATAAACGGAATAGAGCGGGGTTGGTGATGGCACGGCCGTCGCGCCAGCGACTCATCGTTTCTTGCCGTTACCATGCCCTGCTGCTGGCTGCCATCTTGAAACATCGCGGCGTCCCGGCGCGGCTGCGGGTTGGTTTTGCCGAATATGTGTCTGCCCGCAAAGGGAAGTACGTGGATCATTGGATTTGTGAAGTGTGGCAAGAGGCAGAGGGTTGTTGGCTGCTGGTTGACCCGGACACAAAGATGGTAGACATTCCGCGGTCTGACTTTAAGCTGGCGGGAGATGTCTGGCTGTCGGCGCGGCAGGGCTTTACCTACCCCTCGCTCTATGGCGTGGGGCGCTGGTGGGGATGGGAACCAATCCGGCAAAACCTGATCCATGATTTTGAAGCATGTCTGAATATGGAGCCAACGTATGGGGATGGCCCGCCCCTGTTTCAGGTGAAAAAGGGTGATTTGACCCAGGCCCAGGTGCAACTGCTGGACCAGATGGCGCATCTGCTGCAAGACCCGGACGCCCATCTGGAGCTTCTGGTGACGTTACGCCGGGAGAATGAACTCTTGCAGCGTGAGCCGATTTACCAGGCAGCGACGGCCGTAACCACCCCCTTGCACCCCTCACAACCACTGACGGCCGAAACCAACCTTGGCCCCATCACCCTGGAACGCGCTCGCCCTGAAGATGCTAAAGCGCTGGCGTTGGTTTCATGGAAGGCGTTTGACGACGACGTGAACTATGGCGCGCCACAAAAAGGTGGCCCACCCGGTTATCGTTCCGACAAGTGGCAGGCGAAGATGATGCAGGCCGGGGATTATTACAAGGTGGTAGTGGGCGACGGCCGTATCATCGGTGGCGCGATTGTATTCCCCCAAAGTGGGGGCGTGGTGGTGCTGGGGCGCATCTTCATTCATCCTGAGGTGCAGCGGCAGGGAGTGGGGGCAGCAATCATGTACCTGTTAGAAACGCTCTATCCGGCAACCACACGCTGGCGGCTAGATACTCCCACCTGGAACAAACGTAACCACGCCTTCTACCAGAAAATGGGTTATCAGATCGTTGGTCCAGCCGGGGCAGATGGACTATTGTTTGAAAAGGAAGAGAACAGATGAACAAGCTGGATTTCAAAAAGGAATGGCCCCATCTTTATAACCCGCCACGCCAGGATTTTGTGACTGTGGAAGTGCCGTCATTAGCCTACTTGATGGTGGATGGGCACGGCGACCCCAACAGCGCCCCGGCCTACCGGGAAGCCGTCGAGGCATTGTATGCCGTTGCTTACAAATTGAAGTTTATGAGTAAAAATGAGTTGGGACGGGATTATGCCGTCATGCCGCTGGAAGGGTTGTGGTGGGCGGAGGATATGGATCATTTCACCGTCAGGCGGGACAAGAGCGCCTGGGATTGGACGATGATGATCCTGACGCCAGATTGGATTACGCCGGAGATGATGGCGCAAGCCAAAGCCGCTGCCGTTGAGAAGAAGGAATTGCCTGCTTTGGCAAAACTGCGCCTGGAAACTTTAGAAGAAGGGTTGGTGGCCCAAATCATGCACATTGGTTCGTATGATGAGGAAACACCCACCCTGGCCCGCCTGCACCAGGAGTGGCTGCCTGCCAACGGCTATGTAGAAAACGGCAAACACCACGAAATCTATTTGGGTGATCCCCGCAAAGTGGCGCCCTCAAAACTGAAAACGATTCTGCGTCAACCGATAAGGTTAAGACCATAAGGGTTTCAGAAAACCCTTATGGTCTTGACTTCTAAGGGTGATTATCCTGGTGGTGCTCCACGTCAAACACGTGGGAGTGCATATTGGCAATCCACTGCTTGCCTTCTTGTGTCTTGCGCAGGTAGCGCAGCGCGGCCTGGATGTGCGGGCTGACAACGTTCCAGTAGAACAGGGTAAAGTTCTCGCGCATGTGTCCCGGACTGGAATAACCGATCTTTTTGCTTTCGCCAATTTCCTGAAATTCATAAAACAGCGCCGGGATTTTGCGTAAATAATCGGGGTCGCCCAGTTGGCCGATGAAGTCGGCGGCACGCGCCAGCCCGGCAAAACCGGCATTTTCTTCGTGTTTGCCATCGTCGGGAATGGGGAAGCGAGTCATTTCGATGTAGGAGGCGATGATGGTGGGGTCCACCCCGGCCAATGACCCGCTAAAGCGTTCCTGGATGAACAATTTGCTGCGGTCTACGTGGTAGCGGGTGAGGGCGGCGTCGGTGCTGCCGGGGGGGACGCTGATGGTCTCTGTGCCGATGCCGGTGGCGTAACGGCCGTCGCCATCCAACCGGCATACGCCCCGCACATAACCAATATCGTGGCACAGCAGCGCCATCATAAAATGCAGCCAGTCGCGGGGCGCCACACCCCCTTCCATCAGATGTTTGCCTTTAAGGATGGCCTGCCCCACCATCGTAACCATGATGGTGTGCTCCACGTTATGGTACAGCGCGTCGGAGTTGGCAATGTTTTCCAACGCCAGTCGCCCCGTCCATTCCAGAACATTGCCATATTGCGGCTCCAGCAAACTATAGGTCTGCTGGTAAGCCCCCTTCAACTCCTTGACGAAATGCTCGATCACCACACTTTGCAGGTTCATACTCATCTGGTTCATCCATTACAACTTCACAAAATCTTTAGGGTAAGTGCAACGTTATCCGGCTTGCCTGATGTTGTCTAGTTGATCTGGTTACACTTCTCATTTTTGGCGGCAAATTTTACGGGTTGCTCACATGTAGAAAGACCTGACAGGTTTTCTGAGAACTGTCAGGTCTGGTTGGCTTAGTGCGTAAACAACCGCAGGCCGCTGAAAATGAGCGTCATGCCATATTCGTTGGCGGCGGCGATGATGTCTTCGTCGCGGACGGAGCCGCCGGGTTGGATGATGTAGCGAACGCCGCTGCGATGGGCGCGGTCAATGTTATCACGGAAGGGGAAGAAGGCGTCGGAACTGAGGGCGACGCCATGCAGCTTATCCAGCCATTCGCGCCGTTCGGCCGGGGTGAGAGGGGCGGGGATTTCGGTGAAGAGCGCTTCCC
>CAADGU010000130.1 GCA_900696625.1 uncultured Chloroflexota bacterium
ATGGAGCGGGTGCTGTCCATCATGGCAAACATGAGGAAAAGGATGCCCATGCTGGGCGCAAAAAAGGCAAACGGGCTGATTTCCAACGGTTCCTCTATTTCACCCACCGCAATCTGGCGTAGGGTGATGGCGGTGGTGCTGTTGGCCTGGCCTATTTGTGTCTCAATCTGCTCTTCCAATACCGCGCCTAACTGCGCCAGGGCTGGCCCCAACACGGCCGTTTGCCCCATCAACTGCTCAACTGTCACCTGCGCCCCAATGGCGCCGGTGTTAAAGCTGTTGGTGATGCGCACCACAATGCCGCGCACAATGTTGGGCGTAAGGGTGGCGGTGGGATCAGCGTAAAAGGCGATGATGGTGGGTGATTTGGCATTGGTTTCGCCGCGCACGGCCGTAGAAAACCCCGCCGGAATATGCACAGCCGCCCGCGCGTCCCCCTGCTGCACGATAGCCCGCGCGTCGTCCAGGTCTGTCATCTCCGTCACCAACAGCAGGTCGGCCAGTTCGCCCGCCCGCATGGCAGTTATAAACTGCTGCCCCATTTCGCCGGTATCGTCATTCACCACCAGCACTGGAATCTGGTCAAAGGGCACGCTGCTGCCGCCGATCAAAAAGTTGCCAAACGACGCGCCAATGATGAACGACAACACCAACGGCGCCAAAATCATCAAAAACAGCGCATTCCGATCCCGAAACGTTATGCTCAAATCTTTCCAGGCAATGGCTAGAATTTTCATTGTATCTCTCGTTTTACACGTGACGTGTGAATAACTGTCACGCATCACGTATCACGCATCAGTCTCTTAGCGCCCGCCCCGTCAAATGCAGGAACACCGCTTCCAGGTTTGGCTCTTGAATTTCCAGCTTGCGAATGGGCAGCCCTTGCCCGGCAATGTGCTGGATGACGCCGGGCAAGATGGTGTTGGCGTCTTCGGTTTGCAGGATGACACGGCCGTCGGCGTCCCCATCCGCCTGGTGAATACCGGGCAACAAAGCTAACGCCTGGCACAGTTCGCCATTGGCCCCATCGGGCAGCCCCACGTCCAGGCGGATGGTATCGTAATGCCCCACCATGTCCGTCAGTTCCGCCAGCGTACCCAGGGCGATCAACTCGCCATGATCAATAATGCCGATGCGGTGGCTGAGTTCCTCGGCTTCTTCCATGTAGTGGGTGGTGTACAGCACCGTCAACCCCTGCCGGTTTAGCTCCTTCACCGTGTCCAGGATACGGCGGCGGCTTTGGGGGTCAATGCCCACCGTTGGTTCATCCATGTACAGCACTTTGGGGTTGTGCAGCAGCCCCACGGCGATGTTGATGCGCCGCTTCATGCCGCCGGAGAAGGTGGACACTTTGTCGTTGGCTCTGTCCGCCAGACCGGCAATATCCAGCACGGCCGTGACCCTTTGCTGCAACTCCTCTCCCCGCAGCCCATACATCCGCCCCCAAAACTGCAAATTTTCGCGGGCGCTGATGGCCTCATACAGGGCGATCTCTTGCGGTACCACACCGATCACCTGCTTCACCGCCTTCGCGTCACGGGTGATCGAATGCCCATCAATCACGGCCTCACCGCCGGTTGGCGACAGCAGCCCGCTGAGCATGGCAATGGTCGTGCTTTTGCCCGCGCCATTTGGCCCCAACAGGCTAAAAATCTCCTCCCGCCGGATGGAAAAGGAAACCCCTTTCACCGCTTCAGGGCCTTCCGGGGGGTTATACTGTTTGCGTAAATCCTGGGTCTCAACAATCACATTCATCATTCATTCCTCAAAATATAGTGGTTAATGTTCGCGTGAACATTGAACACCAGTCTAACGGCCGTGCCCCCACCACAAATGTGCCAGAAGTCACATCCAGGTCACTATGACTGATGGTTTTGGGAAATCGGGGGGGAGAATCTGTGGTGATGCGTGATACGTGATACGTAATCAGAGAGAGTTCACACATCACGCATCACGTATCACGTATCACAGGACGATTCAAAGCACGATCGGCCAAACCAGGGCCAACCACCATCACCAGGGAGGCAATGGCTTTGCCGGTTTGGGTCACGGCAAATACATCGGCGTACCCCACCGAAGCGCAGGTAGCGATGTAATAAAAGGCGTCTATGAAGGTGTTGATTTTTGGGTTTGCCACTCGTTCGGCGGCATAAAAAGCGGCGGCGGCAGCGCCCAGGAAGCCAAAAGCGGACTCCATAGGATTGCCTTCAGCCCAATCCAAAAAACGGCCTTCCCAGGCATTGCGCTGCTGCAACAACTTTTGCAGAACCACCTGCACCTGCTCACCGGAGACGCCCAGCCAGGTTTGCAGCAGGTCAGACAAAACAGGGGGAATGGTCACGGCCGTGCCCTGCACATTCCCATTTTTTGCCGGGGGAAATAGCTGATCCAGCGCTTCTTGTTGTTCAGGGGTTAACATTGGGTAATGTGGTAATTGAGTAATTGAGTAATTACGCAATTACCCAATTACTCAATTACTTTCCTATAGCTCATCGTGTTCAAGTCTGGATGACCGGATTTCCTCACGGGCGGCGACCATATCTTCGCGGCGGGCAATTTGTTCTGTGCGGTCGGCCAGTTCGTGGTGCAGGGTCACGGCCGTTTTGTCCAACTCCCGCTGGAGGGTGTGCAGCCGTTC
>CAADGU010000131.1 GCA_900696625.1 uncultured Chloroflexota bacterium
CTTCCATGTTGACCATGTGCCCAATGCCCGGCATGACCACTTTTTGGGCGTTGGGGATGTGCGCTGCCAGATGGTCGGCCAGAGGGTGGTTGTAAAAAGGTAAATCTTGTTCACCCACAATGACCAGCGTTGGCGCTCCAATCTCGGCCAGCCGCTCATTGGCCGGGGGGTGCAGGCCGCGCACGGGATTTTTGTGGAGAAAGTGCCAGCCGGAATAATCGGCGACCAGTTGCCGCAGTTGGGCCGTCACTGCCGGTTGGCGCTGCGCCGGAACAAACCAGCCACAATGGAGCCAACGCTCTTTGGCCAGGGCCATATCGCCGCTGTGCGCCGCCTCGGCAAACCCGGCAAACCAGCCCGCCAGTTCATCCGGCCACACATAACCGTTTAGCGCCGACGCTGCCGTCAGAATCAGATGGTCGGTCATGGACGGATAGGCCAGGGCAAAATCTACGGCAATCCCGCCACCCAACGACAAACCCAGGACATGTGCCCGTTCGATTTGCAAAAAGGCCAACAACGCCTGCAAATCTTCATAATGCGTGTAGCGGTCAACGCCGGGCACGGCCGAACGGCCGAAGCCACGCAGATCATAGCGGATAACCTGATAGGCAGGCGTGAAAGCGGCCATCTGCGCCTCCCACATGCGCCTGTCCAGGCCAAACCCGTGAATCAATACCAGCGGTGGCCCCTCCCCGACGATCTCGTAATACAGTTGTGCGCCATTGACATGGGCAAATCCATCACGGCCGTGCATCTCACCATTCCTCCTGTCACCAGAGCATATCACCAGCGCCAACGGGAAACAACATGATTCGGTTGTGGCAAACAGGAGAGCGTGGTAATGTACGCCCTATGAAAATTGCAGTGACGGGGGGCAACGGTCGTGTCGGGCAAACAGTGGTGCAGGTGGCGCTAGAGCAGGGGCACGAGGTGGTCTGCATTGACCGCACGCCGCCGGAATCGGCCAGCCAGTCGCCAAAATTGGCGCACATTCAGGCCGACGTGACCGATTACGCGGCGTTGGAGCAGGCCGTTACCGGCTGCGAGGCGCTCATCCATCTGGCGGCCATTCCCCATCCGCGTTTTGATCCCGATTATGTGGTGCATCACAACAACGTGGTCAGCAGCTACAACGCGCTGAGCGCCGCCGCCCGGTTGGGTATCTGGCGCGTCTGCCAGGCCAGCAGCATCAACGCGGTGGGCGCCGCTTTTAGCCGCCAGCCTCGCTTCGACTACCTGCCGCTGGACGAACAGCACCCCACCTACAACGAAGACGCTTACAGCCTCTCTAAGTGGTTATGCGAACAGCAGGCCGATTCCTTTGCCCGGCGTTATGAGCAGATGACGATTGCCAGCCTGCGCATCCACTGGGCGGTGCCTGACCGGGAGACGGTGGCGCAACGCCGCCACGACCCGCCGGAGCGGATGGCGAAGGAGTTGTGGGGCTACACGGAGCGACGGGCAGCGGCGCGGGCGTTTTTGCTGGCGCTGACCGCCGATTTCAGCGGGCATCAGGTCTTCTATATTGTCGCCCCAGAGACGCTCACGGCCGTACCCTCCCCCATTCTCAAAGAACAGTTCTACCTGGACGTCCCCCTGCGCGGCAGTCTGACTGGCAACCAGGGCTTTTACAACTGCGCCAAAGCGGAGCGGCTGCTCGGCTGGCGGCATGATGAAACGTGATGCGTGACGGGTGACGAGTGATGCGTGAGTTGCCCCATCACTCGTCACGCATCACTCGTCACGCCCGGCGCTTCCAAAGGAGTTCAAAAAATGCGCCTACAACCTGCACCTGAAGATTTGATTGAATTGACGAAGTTGAACCCATTTGAACGGTTTGCCGACGGCCGTCCCCGCGTCCCGGATGATCTGTTAGAACGCATGAAACTGGTGACGACGGAGGAGGCGTGGGTGGTCTTGAAGAATAATGGCTACCATCGCCAATTTGCCGGGAATTGGCGCGAGACGCATCCGGGCAAGATTACGGTGGGGCGGGCGGTAACGGCCCAATTTTTACCCTATCGCCCGGATTACCACGACGCCATTCAGCAAGCCGGGCTGGCGGAGGGACGCAGCGGCATCGGCGGCCAAAATTCGTGGGTGATTGAGAGCCTGCAACTGCACGATGTGATGGTGGTAGACATTTTTGGCAAGGTGAAAGATGGCACGGTGGTGGGCGATAATCTGGGCACGGCCGTGCGCGCCCGCACCCGCGCCGGAGCGGTCATTGATGGCGGCATCCGCGATTACCAGGGGTTGGTGCAGTTGGCAGATGTGAACTTTTACATACGCGGTGTGGACCCCACCGCTATTGCCGATGTGACGCTGGCGGGGCTGAACATCCCCATCCGCATTGGCGAGGTGACGGTGTTGCCCGGCGACGTGGTGTTAGGCACACCCACCGGCGTCATCTTTATCCCGCCCCATCTGGCGCAGGAAGTGGTGGAACGCAGCGAGGACATTCGCGTCCGTGACGAGTTTGGCAAACAACGCCTGGACGAAGGCCGCTACACCAGCGGCGAAATTGACGTCTCCCCCTGGCGGGAAGATATTGAGGCCGATTTTGAAGCCTGGAAACAGGCAAAGCAGAGGTGAAATCAAAGATTGCGCAGATGAAGAAAATCGGTGAAATCTGCGCAATCTTTGATAAAAAAACATGACCACACAACCAAGACCGGAAGATCATATCAACACGGCCTCACGGCCGTCTGACCTGAAAATTACCGACATGCGCACCGCCACCGTCGGTTGGGGTGGCTGGCGGTTTACCATCATTCGCCTGGACACCAACCAGGGTCTCAGCGGCTACGGCGAGGTGCGTGACGGAGCCAGCAAGACATATGCGCTGATGCTCAAGAACCGCCTGTTGGGTGAAAACCCCTGCAACGTGGATAAACTGTTTCGCAAGATCAAGCAGTTTGGGCATCACGGCCGTCAGGCAGGCGGCGTCTGTGCGGTGGAAATGGCCCTCATGGATCTGGCCGGCAAAGCGTATGGCGTGCCCGCCTACATGCTGGCCGGCGGTAAATTCCGCAGCCATATCCGCCTCTACAGCGACACCCCCAACGAACCCACCGGGGAAGCCATGGGGCACAAACTGGCCGGGCGTTTACAGCGCGGTTTCACCATGCTCAAAATGGACATGGGCATCGAATCCCTCATGGGCGTACCCGGCGCACTCTCCTGGCCCCAGGGCATGTTGCCCAATGACGTGCAGGTCGGCAACAGTCCCGATTGGCGCTACACCATGCACCCCTTCACCCACGTCCGCCTCACCGACAAAGGCATCCGGCTGTTGTGTGACTACGTAGCCGACGTGCGCGCCGTCATCGGCCATGAAGTCCCCTTAGCCATAGACCACTTTGGGCACATCGGCCTGGATGACTGCCTGCGCCTGGGGCAGGCATTAGAGCCGTTCAATCTGGCCTGGCTGGAAGATATGGTACCCTGGCAATATACCGACCAGTGGGTGCAATTGGAACGCACCCTGCACACCCCGGTCTGCACCGGCGAAGACATCTACCTCAAAGAGGGCTTCCTCCCCCTGCTGCAAGCCAACGCCGTCAACGTCATCCACCCCGACCTGGCCACCAGCGGCGGCATTTTGGAAACCAAAAAGATTGGCGACCTGGCGCAGCAATACGGCGTCAGCATGGCGCTGCACATGGCGGGCACGCCCATCAGCACCCTGGCCAGCGTCCACTGCGCCGCCGCCACCGAAAACTTCATCGCCCTGGAACATCACTTCACCGATGTGCCGTTTTGGGGGGATTTTGTAGATGGCCTGCCCAAACCGCTCATTCAAGATGGCACCATCGCCGTGCCGGAAACGCCGGGATTGGGCTTTACACTCAACGAAGAAGCCATGCGCACCTACCTCCTGCCCGAAGACCTCGACTATTTCGCCCCCACTCCCCACTGGGATACCGAACGCAGTTGGGATCGCTTGTGGTCATAGTTTCCTTTTTTGCTATGGTATACTTGCCCTTAAGCAATCGGGACAGGTAGCGAATGGCGAACCATGAACAAATTTGTTCTTTGTATGAAAACCAAACATTATTTGAACTAGACATCCGATTTCTCCAAGAAATCGGATGTCTAGTACCACCGGGAGAATAGGCCTATGCAAACGATGGTAAAGCCACAAACGAAGACATTGTTGACGGCCGTTGATCTGTACCAAATGCCTAATCATGGCGGCCGCAGTGAATTGGTGAAAGGAGAAGTAACACTGATGTCCCCTGCCGGAACCCAACACGGGAAAATTGCTCTCAGATTGGGAGCTATCATTTGGAACTATGTCGAGGCACATAACCTGGGCGAAGTGTACGCAGCCGAAACCGGATTCACCATTGAAGAAGACCCGGATACGGTGCGCGCCCCAGATGTCTCCTTTGTGGCGCGGGAGCGCATTCCGCCGGAAGGGGAACCGCCGGGCTTCTGGGCCATTGCCCCGGATTTAGTAGCGGAGGTGTTGTCGCCGTTTGATGTCGCCAGCAAGGTACAGCAGAAGATTACTGAGTATTTGCAGGCCGGTGTGCGGCTGGTCTGGCTGGTTGACCCGGAAACGCAGACGGTGACAGTGTATGAATCGTTGGCTCACGGCCGTATCCTCCTACCCGATGATACCTTAACCGGTGGCGAGGTGCTGCCGGGGTTCTCCCTCCCCTTACACCAGTTATTCCGCCGGTAGTGGCGCATGAACCACCCATGAAAGAATAGCCTATTTTGCCGATAACGCAGTATCTTCCCGCTATGGCAAAATGGATCAAGCGGCTGAGTTTAACCCTTTGTGTGCTGGCCACGGCCGTGATCACCGGCATTGCCCTCGATGTCTACCGTTTTAGCCTGCGGGACGAGACGCGCCCGGCGGATGCGGCCATTGTGTTGGGCGCGGCGGTGTATGGTGAACGGCCGTCGCCCATCTTCCGCGAACGCATCAACCACGCCATCCGCCTCTACCAGGATGGTCATGTGCAGCACATCATCTTCACTGGCGGCGTCGGCCACCGGGATGAACTGGCTGAGGCTGTAGTGGGGCGCAACTATGCCCTGGCGCGGAGCGTACCACCAGACGCCGTCCTCATTGAAACCACCTCCACCAACACCCAGGAAAATCTGGCAAACGCCCAGGCCGTGGCCGCCGAAAACGAGTTGACCACCTTCCTCATTGTCAGCACCCCCTACCACATGCGCCGCGCCCTGGCCCTGGCCGACGACCTGGGCATGGAAGCGTACTCCTCTCCCACCCGCACTATCCGCTGGATCAGCCCCGTCACCCAAACATTGTCCTTTTCGCGGGAAGTGGCCGCTTATACAGCGTACCGGTTGGGTATGGTCACGGCCGTTGCAACGCAGTTTCGGCAAATGGCGTATAATGGGCATCAAACCAACCCCGAAATCATGGTTCATCCTCTCCCATGATTGACAGTAAAGAGGGCTAACGGTTATCTAACCGCCGGTATCGCTCTTTGTGGTCAATCAGAAATAGTTCGCAAGTTTGTAGTAGGCGATTTATCGCCTTCTGACGGCGATAAATCGCCTACTACAAACGTTTACAGGAGAAGAATATGACCAGTAATATCCAAAATCTCGTTCGCAGCGCGGCCACTATCGTGCAGTCAGAACAATTTGAGCAGTTCAAGGTGGACGCGCAGGACTTTCTTTCGGCACGCCAGCGAGGGGACACGGCCGATACCCAAATCTCGCAAATGGTGGTCACGCTGGAAAGCGCCGCCGAAGTCCTCAACCGCAGCTTCCCCAAAGAAGACCCCGCCACCCAAAGTTACACCAACGTCATTTCCCCCGCCGTCATCCCCAAGGGGTCGAGTACGCTGGTTTACCTGCTCATCCCCTTCACCCTGGCCTTCATCGGCGGCTTAGGCCTGCTGCTCAGCCGGGCAACCAATCTCATCTTTGAACTGTTTGGCGCACCGGCCGGCCCCAGCATCTTCTTCGGCTTCCATTACTGGCTGCTGCTGATCATTCTGACCACCTTCATCATCATCCGCAGCCGGGTCGTGATGGTGCCCGATGGCTGTCAGGCGCTCATCACCCGCTTTGGCAAACTGGAAGAAGTGGCCGGCCCCGGCAAAAAATACCTGGGCATCGGCCCCAAAAGCTGGCGACGCAAAGTCAGCTACATCGTCAACGTCACCAAAGAGTATCCCTACAACGCCCCTATCCGCGAAGCGCCTACTTCGGGCCGGGTGAATGCCTCGGTAGACCTCTTTCTACAATTCCGCATTGAAGACCCGCAGGAATTTATCTTCCGCATGGGTGGAGCCAACGGTTTTTCGGAAAAACTGCACCACGCCATCAGCGAAGTGACCCGCGCCCTCATTTATGAACAGCGCGCCTCTGATATTTATGACCTGGTGGGCGAAAGCACCCAATCGGTGTTGGACACATTGAACCGGCAGTTTACGCCCGCCGTGCGTTTTGTGAATGCCAATATCACCCACGCCGAACCATCCAGCCAGGAGTACCGCATGGACCTGGCCGCCGCCGAAGTGGTCAAGGTGGCCAAAGAAGCGTACACCTACCAGTACGAATTGAACCTGCGCAAAAGCCAGGATGAAGGCGACCTGAACCGGGAACTGGCCCAACTGCGCCAGACGCTCTCGGAAATTCGGGCGGATATTGCCACCTACCAGGCCCAAATTGACACCGCCCACGAAAAGGCGGTGAACAAGGCCAATGCCTATGCCCGCCTGCTGCTGATTGAGGCCGAAAGCGAAGCCAAAGCCAACGCCGCCCTGCTGGAAGCGCAGGCTCTGGATATCCGCACGGTGAACAGCGCCTATTACCCAGAAATTGTGGAATACCGCTACAAACAAGAGGTGCTAGATCGCGTAGAAGCGGTCGCCAGCCGTCTGCCCAGACTGGTGAATGTGGGCGCGGCGGCCGAAAACCATATTGACTTTATGGCCGTCGCCCGCGAGATGTTGGGCGTGGAGGATAAACCGCTCTACACGGCCGAAGACATTCACGCCATCCAGTCCCGCGCCGACCAGATTATGAAGCGCATCAAGGAAAGGATGAGCCAGCTTGATGACCTGGTGGAAGACAAAGAGCAGTTGATGAGCGCCAACGAGATTGATCCGATGATGGATGATCCGGATTTGGCGCAGGCGGCTTTGGTGGAGCGGACGAAGAGGAGTAAATAACTGATTGCTATAGCTGTGGCCGGTCTCCAGACCGGGCCACACCAGGGCGATAAATCGCCTACTACGAACGGAGAACAGGCAATGGCACGTAATTTTTCACGAATTAAAGAGGTCGTGACGACCTGGGATAATGTGCAGCGTATGCTGCGCAGTGGCGACAAGGGCGCCCTGGTGCCGGTGGTGATTCCCAAAGACCGGCGGCAGATGTGGGGGCCATTTTTGATCGGGTTTGCGTTTTACACGGCCGTGACCAACTTCTGGCTCTTCTGGCGGCTGAGCGCCTCATTTGCCCTGCTGTTGGCAGTGGCCAGCGGCCTCTTTTTTGCGGCATTGGGCGGAATCGTCTGGTGGCGCAGTGCCCGCGTGGAAATTGAGCAGGGCACCACCGGCGTCATCTCCAAGTGGGGCAAAATCACGGGCACCATCGGCCCAGGCCGCAAATTTTTGTGGTGGCCCTGGGATAAGGTGGAATATATTGTGGATACCTCCACCGAAATCCCCTACACCGCGCCGGTGCTGGCCTGCCCCACCAAAGAGAATGTACCCCTGCGCTCCATCGAATTCTTCCTCAAATTCCGCATTGAAGAGCCGGTGAAATTTGTGCGGCACATTGGCGCCAGCAACTTTGACATGGTACTCAGCAGCGCCGTGCAAGACGCCATCCGCCGCCGCAGCCGCCAGGTAGAGACGGCTAACGCCTACGATTTGCGCGGCAGCGATGTGGGCGACATGCAGGAATCTTTGAACCGGCAGTTGAGCGCCTACGGCGTGCGCATCACCGGGGCCAACATCCCCGATGTGCAGCTGCCGCAGCAATACCAGGACAACCTCTCCACCCGCGAGAAAGTGGCCAAAGAACTGGCGGCTTATGAGAAAGAGTGGGAACTCATTCGTAAACGTCGCAATGATGCCCTGCTGTTAGAGAATGAACGGGCCAGGAAGGAACGGGATGCCCGGCTAATCGCCGTGCAGGAAGCGATCAACAAAGCGCGTGAGGACGTGGCCGAGATGCTGCAAAGAAGAGAAGCGGAGGCGGAAAAAATCCGGTTGGAGATTGAAGCGGAGGGTCGCGCCAAGTTAAAGTCCGCCGAGAATGAAGCGCGGGCCTTGCACCGATTAGGCCGTTCTTACAAGGATAACCAGGCGGTGCTGCGCTACCAGTTGGCGGTGCGCCGGCTGGAAGTGGCCGAACATCTGGCACAAGAAGCGCCACGCCCGATTGTGATCAACCACAGCGCCAATGCCCAGGAAACGGCGCTGTCCACGCTGCTGCTGGCAAACTTGCTGCCGGAGTTGGTGGCGGATGGGGGCGACGGCCGTCAAACGTGAGAAATGTGAATACCTTGATGCTATGATATGATTACGAAATGGAAACCCATCTCTTCACAGTAACGGATCCGCAAGGACGCGAGATATGGCTGACTGAAGAGTGCTATGCGTTTCACATTTTGGTTGAACATCCTGACATGTCAGAGGTCATGGAGATAGCGCGAACTATTCAAACGCCTGATTACATCGCTCAAGACCAAGTAGATTTTGTGCGACTTGTTTATTATCGTACCTATCAACGACGGCCAGAACGTTGGTACATAAAAGTGGTTGTCGAACAGAATGAAGTCGTTACCGCCTACAGAGTCAAACGAGTAAAAGAAGGGGAATTCTTACTATGGCAACGATAACTATACCTGAAGCTGTGAAAAGTTATTTTCCACAAGCTATAGATCCTGATCAACTATGGGTGACTTATAACCAGAAAGCCGACTCACTCACTATCTACTTTACCGGAAAACCTGTGCCTAGCGTCTGGAATGATATAGATGAATATGCTTATATTGGTTTTGCGCTGGACAATGAAACTGTTGTGACCGGCTTGATGATTGAACACTTCAGTAAATGGTTACTGCTGTCTACCCCTTTGGATCACCAATTGCAACCGGCCTGAGAGAATCTCACAGGTGATTGATTTAGCTTATTTTTGCCCATTAGCTGGTTTGTGGGCAGAATGTTTTATACGTCGGTTGACCTTTATCGAGGAAAATAATGAATTTGGACTGGGAAGTTTTGCTGGCGGATTGTGTGGATTTTGCGCGGCGGTTGATTCAGACGCCGAGTATGCCCTTTGAGGAAGCGGCCATTGCCGAAGTAGTGGCCGCCGAGTGTCACAAGTTAGGTTTTGACGAGGTGTGGATTGACGCGATAGGGAACGTCAACGGCCGTATACACGGCACAGACCCCTCCCTGGGCGCACTCGTTCTCAATACCCACCTGGATCATGTGGACCCCGGCGAACCGAGTTTGTGGAGCGCGCCCCCGTACAGCGGCGAAGTGCGGCACGGCCGTCTCATTGGCCGGGGCGCGTGTGACATCAAAGGGCCGCTGGCAGTGCAGGTCTACAGCATGGCCGCTTTGCGGCGGGCGGGCATCCGCCCCCACCGCGATGTCGTCTTCACCGGCGTCGTGCAAGAGGAGATTGGCGGCGCGGGCGCGGAATTTTGGGTGCAAAACCTGGATTATCCTGTAGATTTAGTGATCCTGGGTGAGCCGTCCGATAACCAGATCGCCCTGGGGCACCGGGGCATTATCCAGATGTGGCTCACCTTTCACGGCCGTTCCGTCCATGCCAGTGTGCCCGAACAGGCGCAAAACCCCAACTACGCCTTAGCCGCTTTCCTGCAAAAGCTGGAAACGGCGCAGTCCCAATTGAAAAGCCACCCCATTCTTGGCCCGACGACGGTGGCCCCCACCATCATCGAAGTGGACACCAAAAGCACCAATGTGACGCCGGCCTGGGCGCGGGTGCTGCTGGATTTCCGCACGGCCGTAGAAAGCAGCAACAGCCTGCAAACCTTCGTCCACCAACTGGCGGGCGCGTGGCCGCACGACATCAGCGACGCCTGGTGCGCGCCCAATACCCCCTTTGCCGATTCCGACGCGCCCATCTTTGGCTTTTACACCGCGCCGGATGACGCCAAAGCGGTACGTGTACAGGAGATTTTGGGCACGGCCGTCGGCCATGAGGTGCCTTTTACGCGCTACCAGTTTGCCACGGACGGCCGTCACTTTGTGCCCTACCACCTGACCATGATCGGCTACGCCGCCAGTGAAGAAAACCAGGCGCACGTGGTAGACGAGAGTATCAGCCTGGCTAAAATGGCCGAAAGCCTGCGCGGGCACGTGGCTCTGCTGCGCGAGTTTTAGGGTATGGATACACGGATGACACTGATTTGACGAATTTGCACGGATTGATTTGATTTATCCGTGCATCCATGTTGAATTGTCTGAGATGTTTAGCTGATCGCAAACGTCACTGCCCACAGCAGGATAAACAGAACCATTTGCCATTTTTTGTTGAGCATAGGCATGAGCACGGCCGTGTATGCAAACAACGAATGGGTAGCTACATAAGGCGACAAAAACAAAGTGGCTAACGCGCCAAGCCTGTCGTTTTTTTGCCACAGGCCAATTCCCAACAAGAGTAAACCAACAGGAATACCATAGGGCCAGGGGCTAACGTTGAAAAACGCATCCAGGACCCATTGGCTGTTATGCACAATGTGGAGGGGCCAGAATCCATAAATAACAAAGGTAATGATGGTCAGCACGGCCGTTGGCGCCATGACCCACCACCGCTGCGGGCTGTGTACCAGATGCACCAGCGCCCCCAGGCCCAACACCTGTGGCTTCATCGCCATCAGCAGCAACCCCACCTGCTGCTGCCGCAATGATGGCTCTTGCAACAACATAAAACCCAGATAGATAAAGGCGTCCACCTGGCCATGGGCAACCAGGCGAAAAAATCCCGGCGAACACAGCACCAATACCATCGTATACAGGCCGGCCCCGTCCCGTTTCAACCCCCAAATGGATACCAGAATGGAGAGTGTTAGCCACAATGCCAGCCCTACCGCCGGCGGAAACAGCGAAAATGGTACCAGCAACCAGGCCAACCAGGGTGCATTGTTGTAAGCGTGCTGCCAATCGCCGGCCGCGTAAATTTGCAACGGCCGTTGCCCGGCAATGTAAAACACCATTTTCCAGTCGGTAAACGCCTGGGGAAAAAAGAAGGAGATAACCCGCGCCAGGGCAACGGCCGTGAACAAAATAGCCAATACCAACACGAGAATTTCCGCCCACTGCCGCCTGTGAGTCATTATGGACGCCATTATAAACCTGATGGGTCTTGCAGACCCATCAGGTTTCACCAATTAACTTGTTGCGTGGCAGCCCAATAAGCCGCAAAATTCGGGCCATGTATGAACGTACTTTCCGCATCCGCCATTATGAATGTGACGCCTACGGGCATGTCAACCACGCCAACTACCTGCGATATATGCAGGAAGCGGCGCTGGACGCTTCGGCTGCCGTTGGCTACGACATCCCCCGTTACCAGCACATGCAGCGCCATTGGCTCATTCGGGAGACAGATGTCACTTTTTTACGGCCGTTACACTATGGTGACACGGCCGTCGTTAAAACCTGGGTGCAAGATTTTCGCCGGGTGCGCTCCCGCCGCGCCTACGAAATCCGCCTGGCAGCCAGCGACGAACTGGCGGCCCAGGCGCATACCGATTGGGTATTCCTGGACAGCCAGACCTTGCGCCCGGCAACCATCCCCGACGAGATGATCCTGGCCTTCAGGCCCGATGGCATACCAGCCCAGGCGCCACGCCGGGAACCCTTTCCGACACTGCCGCCGCCACCACCCGGCCTGGTCACCACTCGTCCCATCGTCCGCTGGCGCGATATTGACGCCGCCGGGCATGTCAATAATGCCATGTACCTGGCCTATATTGAAGATTGCAGCCTGCAATCGTTGGCCGTTTATGGCTGGCCCATCTCCCGCCTGATGGAAAGCGGCTTTGGCATTGTCGCCCGGCGTTATCGCATTGAATACAAACAACCGGCGCTGTTTGGCGATGAGCTGGAAGTGTCCACCTTTGTGACGGATGTGAAACGGGCTACGGCCGTGCGCTATTGCACCATCACCCGCCTTCGTGACCAGGCTTTATTGGCGCAGGCTTGCATTACGGCCGTGTGTGTAGACCTGATCACCGGGCAGCCACGCCGCATCCCGGCCGATTTCCTGGCCGACATTGCGCCCCATATCGCCAATGTCCCATAAGAAGTTCAACTCAGACCTGAAAGGTTTTTTCTCGTTCAACTTGAAACTGTTCGGGGCAAAAACCTGTCAGGTCTCTTGAGGATATGAAAATCAAACAAGTAGACCGCCGCTTACTTACCATTCTGCTCATTGTTTTTGTGAACATCTTGGGCGCCTCCATGGTGCTGCCGGTCTTACCGCTGTATGCGCTGCGCCGTTTCGACATGCAGCCGCAGGTAATCACTCTGCTCGGCGCTTCCTTCTTCCTGGCGCAGGCGATTGCCAGCCCCTACCTGGGGCGGCTGTCTGACCGGTACGGCCGTGTACCCATTCTCATCATCTCCCAAATTGGTACGGCCGTCAGTTTTGTCATGATCGCCCAGGCCCAGTCCGTCGCCATGTTGTTTGCCGCCCGCATTTTAGACGGCATCACCGGCGGCAATATCATTGTCGCCCAGGCTTACATCACCGACATTACCCCGCGTGAAAAACGCACCCAATCACTGGGGCTGGTTTTTGCCGCTTTTGGCCTGGGATTTGTATTTGGTCCGGCTTTAGGGGGGCTGCTTTCCGGTTTATTTGGTCCGGCTGTGCCCTTCTATCTGGCAGCGTTGGCGGCTACGGCCGTAGTTATCCTGACCTACTTCACCCTCGACGAAACCCTTTCGCCGGCACAACGCCAGCAAAACCGTCAACGCGGCCGCGGCAGCCTGTCCATCCGGCACATCGTCACCAATTACCCGCTGGTGGTCGTTTTGCTTTTAACCTTTGTGGGACAGTTCGCCTTAGGTCTTTTGCAATCCACCTTTGCCTTGTATGGCGCGGCGGTTCTTTTTGCCGGTTATACGCAGCGCATCACAGACCTGGGCATTGGTCTGCTGCTCACCGTTGTTGGCGTTACCCAACTGATCACCCAATTAATCATATTGCCCCGCGCTCTCAAGCGGTTTAATGAAATCGTTATTATTGCTCTGGGGCTGATCGTCCGGGCTTTGGGCTTGTTTATCTTTGCCATCGTCACGGTTCCCTGGTTGGGGGCATTTGGCAGCGTGTTTTTTGCGTTAGGCATGGGGCTGATGATGCCGCCGCTGCAATCCACCGCCACCCGCACGGTCGAAGATGAAGTGCGCGGCGAGGTGTTGGGTGTGAATCAGTCAGTGGTAAGCATCTCCACCATCATCAGCACGGCCGTGTCCGGCGCTATCTTTGCCCTCAGCCCTACCCTGCCCTATGAAATGGGCGCTTTGTTATCCATCCTCACCTTGCCCCTGGTTTGGTTTCTGCACAAAGTCATGCCAGTTGACCAGAAAACGAGCCCGGCCACGACCGTTACCGACTAACTGTAAAATACAACACAGTGTACGCTGACGGCCGTTTTATAATGACATTCTTGCCGAAACCAGTTTTCAGCAAACTTTATTAACGACGGAACCCTCCCATTTGGGGGCAGACGCCAGACACAGAGAAGTCATCATTTGCCAATACTCGATTGTGCTACGCTGTGCCCGGCGCGGTTGTTGACGTGACGTGATCTGACATGACTATTTTTTTTACTCTCTTGCTGGCACATCTGCTTGCGGATTTCCCCCTCCAAACAAACCGCATCTTTCGCATGAAAGTTCAGGGGCCAAAAGGGTTGGCGCTGCACGTCACCATTCACGTGCTGGTAACCGCCCTCCTCATCCGTAACTTTTGGCAAGTATGGCCCACCCTGCTTGTGCTGGGCTTTTTGCATTACGTAACGGACTGGGCCAAACTGCGCTACGCGAATGATCCCCTCACCCCCGGTTTCATCATAGACCAGGCCATTCATGTATTAACCCTGATACTCCTGACGGTTTTGACACCCCAAATCGTCTCCGTTTTTCCCCTCTGGTTCCTCGTACCGGCCGTCATGTTGGCGCTCATTCCGGCGCTGCTCACCTTTGGCTATGTGTGGGCTAGCGACCAATGCCGGGCCAATATACCTCGTCCCTTCCTATCCACCGCTACCATTCAATGGGCCTGCAACCGGCTGCTGCCCCTTTCTCAAAAAACCGGCTGGGTCATCGTTGCCATGCTCATTGGCGTGGGATTGCTGGTGGTGGCTTAGGGGCTGGTTGGAATTACGTAATGGCGTAATTGGGTAATTACATAATTACCCAATTACCTAATACCCCGGCGTTGGCGTAGGCGAGCCGCCCGGCAGCGGTGGGGTACTGGTTGACCCTGGATAGGGGTTGCCCGGTGGCGTTGCCGTCGGTGGGGGTGGTGGGCTGGTAGCGCCTGGCGTGGTCAGCGTACCGGTCGGCGAAGCCGTAGCGGTGGCAGACCGTGTTCCCGTTGGTGTAGCGGTTAACTGACCGGTTGGCGTTACCGTAACCGTACCGGCGGTGGTGGTGGTGGGTGTGGGGGCAAGTGTGCCGGTCACGGCCGTGCCTATTGCCCCTGGCGGCAACACAATCGTTGGCGCAGCAAACAATGTTGCCGTCGCCTGGCCGGGAGGACCGGGGGTACTGGTAGGGCCAACCGTAGGGAATAGGGGTGTGCTGATGCCCATGAGAGCAAAAGCGGCGGGATCGGCCGTAGTCGCCGCCAATGGATTGGGCTGTACGATGCGCTCTACCTGCAAATACCAGATGTCACTCGTTTCCGGCGCTTTGCCACAGCCATATGGCCCACTACGCAGCCGCCAGACGCCCTCCACCGTCAACACTGTACCCGGCGCGGCTAACGCCAACGGCCGTTCAAATCCCTGTGCGTTCAACTGCAACCCCTCCGATACCAACGACCAGCGAAAAATTGGCCCATTAAAAAAATCACATTCCGGCGGCGACAAGGGCAAATAATAGCCGGTTACACGAATGCGCTGGTTCAAATAAGCCGCCGCGTTTTCACTCAATTCGGGGAATGTAACCAACTGCGGTTGCCCGCTGATTACCAAGGCAATGGCCGTTGGTTCGCTGCGAAACGGCCGTAACGAGCGCACCTCTCCCCGCAGCAACAAAAGCGCCGTCGTCAGGCACAGCCCCAACCCTAACAGCGCCGCCAAAGCCATCAGCAGCAGCGGCCCACGCGCCCGGCGGGGGGCGCCGGGGAGGTCGTCTTCGGTCAGGGATGGGTCATCGGTCATTGGTCACTCGCCACTCGTCACTCGTCACTCGTCACTCGTCACTCGTCACTCGTCACTCGTCACTCGTCACTCGTCACTCGTGAATGGTAATCGGTTATCGGTCTGCGGTCGTGGATCAAACTATCGCCATTTCAGTGTGGGCAGCTTTGTGCCCCGGTGATGCACCCACCATTCCACCAGCAGCACCACAAAGGCCAACGCCAGCAGCCAGGGCCAAAACTCACGCTGGCCGACTGCGCCTTCTTCGCCGGTAGTCACGGCCGTTTGCCCCACCTGCACCGCCGCCGCCGGCAAAATAGCCGATTCAGCCGGATTAAACAAATTGACGGCAAAACTCCCGGCGGGGCGCTCTTCGCCAGCCACGCCGCCATCACGCAGCCGCACCTGGTACAGCCCCAACTGCTCCGTTTCGGCAAAAATGAGTTCACCTTCGCCCACGTCGCTGCGCCAGATTGTGCCATCGGGTTTGATGACGGTCACGGCCGTGCTGCTGGCTGCCGGGATAATGGAGACCGGATCACCCGGCTGCAAACCGGTCGGGGCGTCAAACGCCCGCCCTGGGCTAAGCCAGCCGGTCAGATTCGCCATTAAGATGGGGAAGGCAATTTGCAACGGCAAATCCGAATCGCGCAGGTCAAAATTGAGCAGCGCCAGGCGATGCCCGCCACGCTGCCCAATTTGCAGCAGCGGCCCACCCTGCGCCTGCACCAGCGTTTGCGCCCA
>CAADGU010000132.1 GCA_900696625.1 uncultured Chloroflexota bacterium
AATCCCTTTCCCTGCAACGGAAGATGATGGAAAGGTACAACCACCTGATACCCAAACGCGCGGTTCACCAGGCTGCCATCATCCTGACCGTTTCTCATGCCGCCCGCGAGAGCATTATTCACCATTTGGGTGTTGCGGCCGATCGGGTGCAGGTGACGTATGAAGCGCCTAACCCGCTGTACCGGCCAATAGACGGCCGTGAAAAAGTTGAAGCCCTGCGTCAGACTCGCCAACTTCCCTCCGAATTTATTCTCGCTATTGGCTCGGCTGATCCTCGCAAAAACATTACCACCCTGGTACATGCCTATGCGTTACTTCCTGCCAGCTTGCGTGAACGATTTAGACTGGTTATTGTTTGGACCCATACCCTCTTGACCACCGAACTGGCCGGACAGGTGGAGAAACTAGGTTTGACCAACCAGGTTCAGTTTCTAATGCAGGTATCCAATGAAGAGCTGGTCTTGCTTTACAATGCGGCTGCCCTTTTTGTCTTTCCCTCGCTTTATGAAGGATTTGGTTTACCTCCTTTGGAGGCCATGGCCTGTGGGGCTCCAGTCGTGGCGGCTAACAACTCATCTATTCCCGAAATTGCCGGCGATGCCGCGCTTTTTTTCCAGGCAGAAGACGTCACAAGCATAGCCAGTGTGATAGCAAAAGTATTAACAGATGAGACTTTGCGGTTAGATTTAATCAATAAGGGTTATCAACATGTTTCCACTTTTTCATGGGAAAAGTGTGCCCGGCAGACTATAGAGGCCTATCAATATTCAGTATTAATCTAATAATGCTGATAGGGAATTTTATTAACATGCGCATTTTATTAGACCAGGCAGTTCATGATCATCGCAACAAAGGCAATAATGCCTTGTTAGAAATTGCATTGGATAGGTTCAGAGCTTACTGGCCAGACGCTTCGTTTGAAGTCTTGTCAATTTCCCCTCATTTCTGCCGGGTGTACATCCCTGGCACCGCCCCAATTTCTCCTTATGACCTATGGGAAACCGGAAAAAGCCTTGAAAAAATGCATCGTTATATGCCCACGATGATGTGGCAACTATTATTTGAGACACGAGAGCGTCTCCAACACAATACGGGATTTACTTCCTCTGCCAGGAAATTGCGTCAATTGATAGCTTCGCCACGGAAACACGATGCCCCCCAACATGATGAAGAACAGGCGGATGAAATAGAGGGAAGTACAGAGCTAATAACCGCCGATCAATCATTAGCTGAACCTACGGCACCGTATAGCCGAATTGCCGATTACGATCTTTATGTGCCAACAGGCGGTGGTTACATGTGTGACTTTGATCAGCGTTTCCTCTATTCAATGTTTGATCGCCTGGAAGCCGCTGTTAATCATGGTGTACCGGCCGTTATGGTAGGGCAGGGTATTGGCCCAATTGAGGACCCAAACCTGCGCGCCAGGGCCAGAGAAGTTCTGCCCATGCTGGATTACATCATGATTCGTGAAGAGCGTGTCGCCCGCCCCTTGTTGGATTTATTGAATGTGCCGCAGCACAAAGCGATTATGACTGGAGATGACGCCATAGAGCTTGCTTATCAGGTGCGTAAAAACGAACTGGGTACGGGAATTGGTCTGAGTTTGCGCGTAGCTGCGTATACCCAGGTAGATGACCAACATATCAACGCCATTCATCCCGTCATATTGAAGGCCGCGCAGAAATATGGCGCAGAGTTAATCGCCGCGCCGATTGATGTTAATGAGGCTGACATTCGTTACATCGAAGCGATGATGAAGGGGCACAATAAACGTTCATCGAGTTGGATGCGGTTTGAGTCAACTGCGCATTTGATTAATCGCATCAGTCGCTGTCGCATGATGATCACCGGCACTTTCCATGGGGCCGTTTTTGCCTTGGGCCAGGGGATTCCCGTTATTGCTCTGGCAAAATCTGTGGAATATACCAACAAGTTGGTGGGGTTGACGACAGAGTATGGTGAGGAAGGCTGCCAGGTAATTGACTTAAGTGCGGCAAACATGCCGCAAAAGTTGGAAGAAGTCATTGAGCGGGCCTGGACGGAAGCAGACCGGTTACGGCCGTCTCTCCTCCAACAGTCAAAACGCCAGATCGACCTGGGCCAAGCCGCTTACCAGAAAATTTATGACCTGGTTGAAATGAGGCGACAGGAAAAACACCGTGTCAGCATTAACTAGAAAACTGAGACATGCAATGTGGGTGTTAAATGGGTACCTCGGTCGGACGGTATCAGTTGACATCCCACAAAAAGTCACGGTTTTGATCACTTACTATCATCCATCACGAATGGAGCATATTGATCCACAGCTTCGCAACATCTTAAAATGTAACTTTGTGGACAAGTTGGTGATTTCCAATCATAACCCAGACATCAAGATTGAAGAAAAGGTGAAAATTAAGGACAAACGCTTACACTTCATCAGTCAAACAATTAAGCGTGGCTGTGGCTATCGTTGGATTGTGGCAAATGAGCTAAACCCAAAGTATTTAATTGTAGTGGATGACGACATCTTGTTTTTTCCTGCACAGCTTGCCAGACTGTTCAAGCGTCTGGTTGCAGAACCTATGATGCCACATGGCATAACTGGTATGCTAAACCTGGAAGACCACGAATTAGAATATCACGAAAAAAAGGATATGACGGTAGATTATTTGTGTGAGGCATATGCTGTAACAAGAGAACAGGTCAGCCGGTATATGGAACTGAGAAGGCTGGTTGGCGCCAAAGATGGTATGACTGAAATGATTGACTCAGCGGCCGATTTCATGCTCATTAGCCGCACTGGAAGCCACAAGCCCAAGATTCATAACGTTGGCCGTCTCTTCAAGTCTGCTACTTTTAAGCAGGTTGGCGTGGCTGTCCATAAAAATGAGGGATTTGACAAAATTATGCTGGAAGTGGGTAACGTAATCAATGGTGTTGAAATTCAAGGGAGTAAAGAGCCAGGCGTTGCTGCCTCATAATACTGTCCGTGCGACCATGGAAGTCATCAATGGATGCTTGCTAAACTCTACCTTGGGGTGGATAAGGAGTAGAACTTGACACAGAAAAAACCGCGCGTAAGCATTGGCCTACCTGTATTTAATGGGGAACGCTTCCTGGAAGAGACGCTAGATTCTATCCTTGCTCAGACCTTCTCCGATTTTGAGCTTGTAATATCTGATAATGCGTCCACAGATAAAACCAGGGAAATATGTGAACGCTATGCTGCTCAAGATGAGCGTGTAAAATACTTTCGTAGTGCGCAGAATTTGGGCGTGGCGCCAAACTACAATCGTGCGTTTACATTATCATCTGGCGAGTATTTCAAATGGGCGGATTATGATGATCCCCTTGCCCCGGATTTCATTCTAAGGTGTGTAGAAGTTCTGGATAACCATCCAGAAGTTGCAGTGTGTTTCCCCAAGGCAAAATTCATAGATGAGAATGGAACCTTTTTAAATGATTATGACCCGCTGCCAGATACCAGTTCTCCAGAACCACATGTTCGTTTTGGCAAACTTCTGCTAGAACACGACCATCGGTTGGCTCAAGCGTCAGGCATGATGCGGTCTGATCTAGTAAGAAAGACGATCTTGCATGGAAGTTATCCTTGTTCAGATGAAGTCCTTATGGCACATATGGGCTTGTTAGGAAGTTACTATGAGATTCCTGAGCGGCTGTTTTATCTTCGCTATCATCCCTATATGTCATCGAAGGGGGTACTCGCTTCTGAACGATCTCGTGTGTTGTTTTTTGATAGCTCGTTGAAAGATCAGGCCGTATTGATTAAATGGCTCTATTTTAAGGACTGTTTTCGGGCTATTAATCATTCACCTATCGGTATATACCAACGAATTCGTTGTTATCCACATGTGATTCGTTGGGCTATCAAACCACAAAATTTCAAATCGCTAATGAAAGACATATTGCTGGGAATTCATAAACGAATTCCTCTAGTCCCACGGCTTTATCAGGAGACGATAGACGCCGCTAACAAACCTCATCATTATAATTAAAAAAGCGTTATGGAGGATATCATGCGCGTATTAGTAACAGGCCATAATGGCTATATTGGGCCGGTGATGACTTCTATGCTCCTGGCAGAGGGGTATGAAGTGACCGGATTGGACAGCAATTATTTTGCGGGGTGCAACTTTAATGACAGCGCCCCGGATATTCCGCAGGTGCAGAAGGATATCCGTGATGTGGAGGCGGCCGATCTGGAAGGATTTGATGCCGTTATTTTTCTGGCGGCGCTTTCCAATGATCCTATCGGCAATCTGAACCCGGAGTTGACCTATGAAATCAATCATCGGGCTTCGGTACGGGTGGCGGAACTGGCGAAACAAGTGGGCGTCGGCCGTTTTCTTTTTGCCTCTTCGTGCAGTCTCTATGGTGCGGCTGCCGGTGAAGATGCCCTGGATGAAGAAGCGGATTTTA
Source organism: uncultured Chloroflexota bacterium (assembly GCA_900696625.1). Lineage (GTDB taxonomy): Bacteria > Chloroflexota > Anaerolineae > Promineifilales > Promineifilaceae > CAADGU01. Next base: position 4,426 of record CAADGU010000132.1, read on the forward strand.
ACCCGGTGACGCCCTATGGTGTGACCAAAGTGCTGTTCGAGCAAGACGTGAGCAAACTGGCAGATGACAATTTCAGCCCGGTTTTTTTGCGTAATGCCACGGCTTATGGCGTTTCACCACGGCTGCGTTTTGGCCTGGTGCTGCATGATCTGGTAGCCCTGGCGCATACCACCGGGCTGGTTTATCTCAAGAGTGATGGTACACCCTGGCGTCCCATTATCCATATCGAAGATATTTCTCGTGCTTTTATCGCTGCCTTGCGCGCCCCGCGCGAGGTGGTGCATAATCAGGCGTTTAATGTAGGTATTTCCTCGGAGAATTACCAGATTCGGGACCTGGCAGAAATTGTGCGCGAAGTTGTGCCCAACTGCCGCATTGATTATGCACCGGATGCAGGGCCAGATAAACGCTCGTACCGCGTGGATTTCAGCAAGATTCAGCGGATGTTGCCGGCGTTTAAGCCGCAGTGGAATGCGCGGCTTGGCGCACAGGAATTGTATGACGCTTTCTTGCGCGCGGAATTGACCTATGCCGATTATGAAGCGCCTACCTTCAAGCGGTTGGACCGCATTAAGGAATTGTTGGATGCCGGACAGTTGGATATGAACCTGCGCTGGACGGAAAAAGTCGCAGTTTAGGAGATTGATTAAGAAATGACCGCATTGGAGCAATCTTTAACAGAGCAGACAAAGGTGAACGTGGGCGGCTTCCGCTGCCGTTTTTGCGGCGCCCCGTTACACCATACCTTTGTAGACCTGGGCATGTCGCCCTTGTGTGAAAGTTACGTCAGCGCCGAGATGGTGAACCAGATGGAGCCGTTTTACCCACTGCATGTGTATGTGTGTACGGACTGTTTTTTGGTGCAGTTGGAGGAGTTCGTCAGCCCGGAGCATATCTTTACCGAATATGCCTATTTTTCCTCCTATGCCGATTCCTGGTTGCAGCACGTGAAGGCGTATACTGACCTGATGGTGGAGCGGTTTGGGCTGAATGAAACCAGCCATGTGGTGGAAGTGGCCAGTAACGATGGCTATTTGCTGCAATACTTTGTGGCTAAAAATATCCCGTCGTTGGGTGTGGAACCGGCGGCTAATGTGGCGAAGGTGGCGATTGAGAAGGGGGTGCCGACGCGGGTTGAGTTTTTTGGTGTGGACTGTGCGCAGCGCATGGTGGCGGAAGGCCTATCGGCCGACCTGATTGCCGGTAATAATGTGCTGGCGCAGGTGCCGGATTTGAATGATTTTGTGGCCGGGCTGAAGATTTTGCTCAAGCCACAAGGGGTGATTACCATTGAGTTTCCTCATCTGATGTGCCTGGTGGCGGAAAACCAGTTTGACACCATTTACCACGAGCATTTTTCGTATTTTAGTTTTATCACGGCCGTTAAAATCTTTGCCGCTCATGGCCTGACCCTCTTTGACGTGGAGGAACTGCCCACCCATGGTGGCTCGCTGCGCATCTATGCCTGCCACGACGATGATACCAGCAAAGAAGTCAGCGCCCGTGCCATTGAATTGCAAGAGCGCGAAGTGGCCGCCGGTCTGATGGACATGACCTACTATTCCTCTTTTGCGGAACAGGTGAAAGAGACCAAACGCAAATTACTGGAGTTTCTCATTCAGGCCAGACGCGCCGGTAAGACGGTGGTGGGTTACGGCGCGCCGGGGAAGGGGAACACATTGCTCAACTATTGTGGCATTCGCACCGACTTCCTGGACTATACCGTTGACCGGAACCCGTACAAGCAGGGGAAATTCCTGCCGGGCACACACATTCCCATTTACCATCCTGACAAAATCGCCGAGACACGGCCCGATTATGTGCTGATTTTGCCCTGGAACTTTAAGGACGAAATTATGGCGCAGATGGCCTTTATTCGGGAGTGGGGCGGACAGTTTGTGGTACCCATTCCCGAAGTGCAGGTGTCTGGATGATCTTTCAGGAAACGCCGCTGGCAGGCGCTTATGTCATTGACATCCAACGCCTGGAGGATGAGCGCGGTTTTTTTGCCCGCACCTGGTGCCAGCGGGAATACGCGGCACATGGCCTGAACCCAAGCCTGGCGCAGTGCAGTATCTCCTTTAATAAAGTGAAGGGAACGCTGCGCGGGATGCACCACCAGCTGCCGCCTTATGCGGAAGCGAAGGTGGTGCGCTGTACCAGGGGGGCGATTTTTGACGTGATCATTGATTTGCGCCCGGAATCACCCACGTATAAACGGCACTTTGGCCTGACGCTGACGCCGGAATCGCGGACGATGCTTTATGTGCCGGAAGGTTTTGCGCATGGCCTGCTGACTCTGGAAGATAATACGGAAGTTTTGTACCTGATCTCCGAGTTTTATGCGCCGGATTATGCGCGTGGTTTTCGTTGGGATGATCCGGCGTTTGCCATTCAATGGCCGGCGCCGGTGCAGGTGATTTCGGAGCGGGATGCCAGTTATCCTGATTTTGTAGAGTTGTGATCCGCGAAGGATGCGAAGAGCGCGAAGGTTCAATTGAGGAATCTTCGCGCTTTTGTTTTGCTTATTTGTGAACACGATGTCTGATTATTCGATTACAACAGTGGAAGAGCGGGTGGGGCGGGAGATGCACGATCTGATGGCCGAGTTGTATCCCATTTGCCGCAGTATTACCGGCGATGGGGTGCGGCAGTCATTGGCGATCTTGGGGCGGCACATTCCTTTGCAGATTGAGGAGGTACCGAGCGGCACGGCCGTGTTCGACTGGACCATCCCCAATGAATGGAATATCCGGGACGCCTACGTTAAAAACGCGGCCGGGGAGAAGGTGATTGATTTCCAGCAGTGTAATCTGCACGTCCTCAATTACAGCGTGCCCATACACCGCCGCGTCTCCCTGAGTGAACTACAAGAGCATCTGCACTCTTTGCCCGAACATCCTGACTGGATTCCTTACCGCACCTCCTATTACCGCGAAAATTGGGGTTTTTGCCTCAGCGACCGGGTGCGCCAAAGTCTGCCGCAGGGGGAATACGAGGTCTTTATTGACGCTACATTGGCGCCAGGGCATTTAACCTATGGCGAATACTATCTGCCGGGTGAAAGTGAGGATGAGATTTTGCTCTCCTGCCACAGCTGCCATCCCTCGCTGGCCAACGATAACCTGGCCGGTATGGCGGTAGCTACCTTTCTGGCCAAAGCAATACAAGAGAAGCGACGGCGGTGCAGCTATCGCTTTTTGTTCATTCCGGGCACCATTGGCTCCATCACCTGGCTGGCGCGAAACGAAGAGCGCGTGGGGCGCATCAAACATGGCCTGGTGCTGGCCTGTGTGGGGGATCCGGGGCATCTGACGTACAAACGCAGCCGCCGGGGAAATGCGGAAATTGACCGGGCGGTTCTGCACGTGTTGCAGCAGGCCGCACGGCCGTATAACGTGGTAGATTTTTCGCCCTATGGTTATGACGAACGCCAATACTGCTCGCCCGGTTTTAACCTGGCGGTGGGCAGCCTGACCCGCACGCCGCACGGCCGTTACCCCCAATACCATACCTCCGCCGACAACCTCGACCTGGTGCAGCCTGAATATCTGGCCGATTCCTTTGCCACCTATCTGGCGGTGCTGGATGTGCTGGAAAAGAATAAAACCTACCTGAACACCAACCCCAAATGTGAGCCGCAGTTAGGCAAAAGAGGATTATATGGTGCTTTGGGTGGTTTGCAGGATACCAGGGAAAGAGAAATGGTAATGTTGTGGGTGTTAAATCTAGCCGATGGGGCCCACACCCTGCTGGATATGGCTGAACGCGCTGGCGCACGTTTTGCGTTGGTTAGCGAGGTAGCGTCCGTGTTAGAGGCGCATGGATTGTTAACGGCCGTATAGCGCCAAGACCCCATGGGTTTCAAAAACCCTTAGGGTCTTAACGAAGGAGTTGCAACATGACACACACCAATGGTTTATCCAAAGGACAACATACACTGATCACCAACTTCAGCCGCTCCAAAGCATTACAGCAAAAAAGCCACGCCCTGATTCCTGGCGGCGCCCATACCTATGCCAAAGGGGATGACCAGTATCCTGAAAATGCTCCTGGTTTCATTGTGCGTGGCAAGGGAAGCCATGTCTGGGATGTGGACGGTAATGAATTTATTGAATATGGCATGGGTTTACGCTCCGTCACGCTGGGTCATGCCTATGATCCGGTGGACGAGGCTGCCTACCGGCAAATGCGGCAGGGCATCAACTTCACCCGTCCGGCCCCCATTGAAATCGAGTGCGCCGAAAAACTGTTCAGCCTCATCCCCGGCGCGGAAATGGTAAAGTTTGCCAAGAACGGTTCCGACGTGACCACCGCCGCTATCAAACTGGCGCGCGCTTACACCGGACGTGACCTGGTGGGCATCTGTGTAGACCACCCCTTTTTCTCCGTAGATGACTGGTTTATTGGGCACACAGCCATGAACGCCGGCATCCCAACGGCCGTGCAGCAGCTCACCGTTACCTTCCAATACAACAATCTGGACAGTGTGCGCGCCCTGTTTGCCCAATACCCCGACCAGATCGCCTGCCTGATCATGGAGCCTGAGAAAAACGATCCCCCCGCCGATAACTTCCTGCATGAAACCCGCCGTCTTAGCCATGAAAACGGCGCTTTATTTATACTGGATGAAATCATTACCGGCTTCCGCCATCACCTGGGCGGGGGGCAGACCCTCTACAACGTCGAGCCAGACCTTTCGACTTTTGGTAAAGCGATGGCCAACGGCTTCTCTGTTTCTGCCCTGGTGGGCAAAAAAGAGTTCATGCAGCGCGGTGGATTGCAGCATGACGCCGAACGTGTCTTTTTGCTCTCCACCACCTATGGCGCGGAGACTCACGCGCTGGCGGCCGCTCTGGCTACCATGCAAATCTATGAAGAAGAATCTGTCATTGCCCACCTGCACCGGCAGGGCGAACGGTTAGCCAATGGCATCAACGCCATCGTAGACGAACTCAATTTGCGCGATTATTTTGGTCTTATGGGCAAACCGTGCAATCTGGTTTATTACACCAGAGACGAACAGAAGCAGCCCTCCCAGGCTTACCGTGCCTTGTTTATGCAAGAAACCATCAAACGGGGACTCATCTTGCCCTCGCTCATTATCAGCTATTCCCATTCTGATGCTGACGTAGACCACACCGTCAGCGCCATTGGTGAAGCCCTGACGGTGTATCGCCTGGCGTTGGCAGAGGGCGTGGAGAAATATCTGCACGGCCGTCCCGTTAAACCCGTATTTCGCAAGCACAACTGAAATGTGGGGCGATTTAGAAAATCGCCCATAGGAGATGTCTCATGAAAGTTGTCTTATTTTGTGGTGGATTGGGAACGCGCTTACGCGAGTATTCCGAAACCATCCCCAAACCAATGGTAGACATCGGCTACCGCCCCATCATCTGGCACTTGATGAAATACTATGCCCACTTCGGTCACAAAGATTTCATTTTGTGCCTGGGCTACCGGGGTGATTACATCAAACGTTACTTTCTGGACTATGACGAATGTTTCTCCAACGATTTTGTCATGTCCGAAGGTGGGCGTTCGGTGCAGTTGTATAACACCGACATTTCGGAATGGACGATTACCTTCGTGGATACCGGCTTGTACAGCAACATTGGGCAGCGGCTGAAAGCGGTGCAAAAATACCTGGAAGGTGAAGAGATGTTCATGGCGAACTA
>CAADGU010000133.1 GCA_900696625.1 uncultured Chloroflexota bacterium
GCAGATAAATCTGCACCAACAGAAGGCAAAGTCGGCCTTCGCCGACTGAAACCCAGCCCACGAAGGTGGGCTTCGCCCTCTGTAGCCGCGATTTTAATCGCCGGGAATTGAGTATGCGATTGCCCTAGGCACACACCCATCCCTCAGGCGCGAGAATCCCACAGCGGTTCGGCACGGCCGTGCTGCTGGTTTTCGTAGCGGGACATGACAAACAGGGCGTCGGACAGCCGGTTGAGGTATGGAATGACGTGCGCGCCCACCGCTTCCTGGCGAGACAGCGCCACCACCACCCGCTCGGCGCGGCGGCAAACGGTGCGGGCCACGTGCAAATTGGCCGCGCCCACCATGCCGCCGGGCAGGATAAAATTTTCCAGCGGCCCCAATTCAGCGGAGAGTTCATCCATCAACTGCTCCAGCTTTGCCACGTGGCGCGGTTCAATCTGGGGAATCTGGTATTGGGTTTTGTCCTCTTCGGGAAAACAGAGGTCAGAGCCGAGGTGGAACAGTTCGTTTTGCACGGCCGTGAGCGCCGCCGTCAAGCGCGGCGTCAGCCCATGCGCCAGCGCCACGCCAATCACCGCGTTTAGTTCATCCACCGTGCCATACGCTTCCACCCGCAAAGATTCTTTGGGCACCCGTTGGCGGCTGCCCAGGCTGGTTGTGCCTTCGTCACCGGTACGGGTGTAAATTTTGGTCAATCGTGGCATTGTTTTTCCTCCAACGCCTGAAGGATAATGCGAACAGTAAACAGGCGCAAACCCGCCCCGTGAACCCGTAATCCGTAATCCGTGAACCGATTACGGATTACCGATCAGGTGGCACGGCCGTGCAAAGCCGGGTAAGCTAATGGGCTGGCATTCATAATTCCTAATTCCGTTACTGTCATTCGTTTTTCGCCATGACTACAGCGGATAAAGAAATGAACGGATTCCTCTCTGGAAATTTATCCGCTTAATTCTCCATCCGTTGTAGTCTTAAGGGAGTGGCGAAAGCTTCGTGACACTAACTAATTCATAATTCCCTTAAAGGAGTTTCTATTTACATGACTGATTTACAAACACAACGCCTGCTGGTAGTGGGCGATTTACATTACGAAACGGCCCAACATGCACGGCTGGAACAGGCGCGGCAACAATTGTTGGCTCTGGAGCCAGATGCGGTGGTCAGCCTGGGCGACCAGGGTGGTTATTCACACTGTGGCACACGCCTTTCCTTTGCAGAGGGGTACGACTATTTCAGCGGTTTTGGCGTTCCTTTTTACCCGTTGATCGGCAACCATGACATGGAAGGGGCGGAATTTAAGAAGGACAAAGAAGCGGTAGCGGCCTGGTGTGAGGTTTTTGACCGGGCACGGCCGTACACTGCCATAGATTGGGGTACGGCCGTGGGCATCACCCTTTCCCAAACCAGTTTCCGCGGCAATGAAGGTTCACACCACGAAGTTCACATTGATGATGAGCAGTTTGACTGGTTGGCGCAAACGGTGGCGGCCCATCGTGACCGGCCGATTTTTGTCTTTAGCCATGCGCCCATCCTGGGGTCTGGCTTGCGGGTGCTGCAAGACCTGCACCTGAAAGGGCCAAACGCTTACCTGAACCATTACACCCACCCGGAAAAGTTCATTGAACTGGTGCAGGCCAACCCGCAGATCAAACTCTGGTTTTCTGGGCACAATCACCTGGGCCACGATTATGATGACGCCATCACCCAGGCGGGGCACTGCACCTTTGTCCACACCGGCGTCATGGGCGACCATACCCGCGACGGCCGTCGCCATACCCGTTTCCTGACCTTTGATACCAACGGCTTTGACCTGCACACCTTTGACCATGAAGATGGCGCATTGCGCCTGGACGCCAGCCTGGCCTATGCCACCCATGAACTGGTGCGGCATCACATATTTGTGGAACGGCCGTTAGACCGTTTTTTCCCGCCGCCACCCACTCCCAACGGGGATGGCCTGGTGATGGGCAACAGCATTTTGCTGCGCCATCGGGACATGCTGGTGGAATATGATCGCGCTCTGGGCGCACCGGTGGGCGTTGTGGCCGACAATTTGAACGGCGCCCAAATTGAAGTGGAAGGCGATGTGGTCATCATTCGCCACAGCAGCGGCGCAGTAAACCGGCGGGAACCCAATGGGTACGGCCGTTACCTGCAAGCCTACTTCCCCAATCCCTGGCAAAGGGCGTAATCCATTATCCGTGAGCCGTGAGCCATGAGCCGACATCGGTTTACGGATTACGGGTCACGGATTACGGCCACATTCCAGCCGAAACGCCGGTTTACCTTCAGGCGTGAGTTGGGCAAAACATAACGGCCGTGCCGCCTCGTTTTCGGTATAAAAAGCCGGCAGGTCGTCGGCGACGGGCACAAATAGTAACGGGTATTGGACTGCCAGATGGTGGCGATGCCAGTCAAAAGCAAACAGGTTGCTATCCACTACCACCACATCAGGCCGCTGTTTTTCAACATGGACAAAGTACCAGAGGGAAAAGGTGGTGCCGCTGTCACTGGAGACCAGCAAAGCGTTGGAAGGGGCTGCCTGCAAGAGAGCGGTAGCCGACGGCCGTACCATCACCCCCTGCCGTAAATCTTGCCCACGAAAATTGAGCAGCAGCAGCGCCAACGGCAGCAGCAATGACCATTGGCGCAACGGCCGTAACCCCAACCCTAAAAACATGGCTGCCAGCAACAACACCGGCAGGGTAAACAGCGCCGCATCCGGCGTGTTGTAAACCAGGGCATAGAGGAGGTAGAGGGTGATGGTGAAGAGGGTGGTAATCGGTAATCGGTAATCGGTAATCGGTGATGCGTGATGCGTGATGCGTGATGCGTAAGCCGAAGTTGGGTTACGGTTTACGACATACAGATTACGGAATTTTGCCAGGCCAAGGGTGACGAAGAGGAAGCCGAGCCAGAGGAATTGGGCAGGCAGGAGAATGGCCCAATTGGCCAGGCGAGAGAGGAGAAGCGCCGGGGAGACGGCAAAGAAGTTGGGGCGGTAAATTTGGGCGCTGACCAGCCACCACCAGCCGCGCAGCGTGTCCGGTTCACCCCACTGCACCGGGCTGCCGCTCTGGGCAAAGAGGGGCAGCAGCAAAAAAGGCAACAAACCAATCATCAACCCGACCATCAATGGCTGCCGCTGCCGCCGGCCACAGCCCACCAGCGCCAGCGGCAGCATCAACAGGGAAGTCAGGTGGGTGGTAATGGATAGCCCCAGGAAGAGGCCAACCAACCAGCACGGCCGTGCCGTCAACAACGCCCACAAAAACAGCGCCAGGCAAAACAGGTTCAGGGCATACACTTCGCTGACCAACGCCTGCCCCCACACCAACGGCGCAAAGGCAAACGTCAAACCAGCCGCCACCGCCGGCATGGTTGCGTTTGTGTTCGTAGTAGGCGATTTATCGCCATCAGCAGGCGATGAATCGCCTACTACGAACTGGTAGTTCACGGCCGTGACTAACCCCACCGCTCCCGCCACACACACAGCAGAGAAAAGGTTGAATCGGTACACGGCCGTGCCAAACGGCAACCAGCCCACCAAATGCCCCAGCAGCACATAGGTGGGATAACCCGGTGGATGGGGCACACCCCACGTCATCGCCGCCGTGATCAACTCGCCGCCATCACTGCCAAAATTGGCCCAGGTGAGGTCAGGCGCCAGGGTGAAGAGGTAGACGGCCAGCGTCAGGGCAGCAGATAAAAAACAGATAAGCGGATAGGGGAGTGAACGCATCCGCTTATTCGTTGTTATCCGCTACTACCGGTCGCACAATCAGCGCCGAGGGGTCGCCCAGGAGGGCGAAGGTGTCGCTGACTTCCCGGAGGCCGTTGTCGTTAATGTTTAGCGATAATTTGGCTTGTTGAAAGGCGTCACCCATGCGCAAAACGGTGGGGTCCGCCAGGTTTTGCAGCAGCGCAGCAGCAAACGGCTCCTGATGGTCGGAAAGGGTCAGGCTGGTGGCGGCAACGGTCAGCACCGGGCCATGTTGGTGCTGCAACATCACCTCGGCCAACGACTCCACGCCGGGTTGGGCAAAAAAGCCGGTGAGGCAGGTCAGCTGCACCACAATGGCCGGCTGCTCGCTCTGCAACTTGCCCACCGCCTCCAGGTTGAACAAATTTTCCTTACCCCACAGCGCCAGGCTGCCGTGCCCGATGTAGGTAGTCAGCCAGGCGCCCTGGTTCCACACGGCCGTCACCTCGTCAGCCGATGCCCCATTAAGAAGGGTCACGGCTGTTTCTGGGATACCCGCCCTTTCCCACAACCGGCGGGCCATACCGGCAAACTGGCTTTCGCTGGCGTCGGTGGCAAAAAGGGTGGCAGGCACGGCCGTGCCTGCTTCATAGGCCAGGGTACGCGCTACCAGCGATTCCACCTCGGCCACACTGTCCAGCGGCCAACGCCCCACCGCCAGGTCGGGCTGCCCGTCTCCATCCACATCGGCCAGACGGCCGTCGCTGACCGTCTCGCCGCTGTAAGCCACCGGCACAAGCAGGGAGGGGACGTGGTTGGCCGGTAGGGGATTGGCCGGGTTATACCCGCGGTAATCGGTGGTGGCGTCACCCACCAGCAGCAGGTAACGTGGTTTGGGGTCTTGCCAGTTAGTGGCGGCGTAGGCCACAAACTGCTGGATGCTCTCCGGCGATGTTTCACCGCCAAAAGCATCATAAATTTCGGCCACCGGAACAACGGCGGCGGTTAACCCTTGCGCCTGCCGCGCCTCTACCAGCGGCGTCAGCGCCGCCGCCAGGGCATCGGTAGTGATGATCAGCAGGTCGGCCTGGTTTTCGCGGTTAAGCCAGTCGCTTTGCCGGGCCAGGGCCAGGCTGTCTGGAGAACGGTAGCCTTGCGGGCCAACGGCCGTCACAGCCATCCCCGCCGCCACATGCACGGTCGCCAGGCCATCGGCAAAATCTGCGGGCAGGCGGGTGGGCAGCGCCGGGTCTTGCACATTCAGCACCAGGGGCGGTGCGGAAAAGTTGGTCAGGGTCACGGTGAACCCGAAGCGGCTTCGGGTCGTGTCTTCACCAGTGTAAAACGTGAGCGTGTCATTTACGGCCGTGGGCAGGATGGGCAGTTCCAGTTCCAACCAGTTCAGCAGCATAATGTCCAACAAAACCGCGCCCGGCGCTTCATTGTTCAGAATGATCTGGTTGTCGCCCTGCCGCAGCACACCCGGCGGCAGGGTGATAACGGCCTGATGATGGGTGGGGCCATCCCAGCGAATGGTCTCGATAAGCTGCCCGTTGATCAGCACATCCAGGTCGTGGTCATTCAGCACTTCCGGGTTGTGGGTTTGTCCCCATAGTTGCAGGCGCAGTTGGGCCGGGGCATCGGCTACGGCAGGCAAGCGCAGGGGGATTTCCACTGATTGCCCCTGGCTGATTTTATGCCAGAACCAGGGATCGGCGTGGTCGGCGTCGAGCGCTCGCGCTTCGTACAGGTGATTTTCTTCCCGGCGCAGGGTGTGGCTGACGGTAGTGGTGGTGGTAACAGAGGGTGACACGGCCGTCGCCGCCATCAATTCTCCTGGCTGGCCGATTTGCAGCAGGTAAGGGCGGGTGTTGGTGTAACGGCTGTCGGCGGCACGGCCGTAGAAAAACAGGGCGTCATCTTGCAACAGGTAGGGTACGGCCGTGCCCGCTTGTGTCAGTTGCATTTGCTCACTGTCCAGCGCCGGCAGGTCTAATCCGGCGGCCTGCAATTCCGCCAGCGTCAGCCGGTATACGCCCTCTTCGCCAACGCCCACCATGAGCCGGTCAACGGCCGTGTCGGCCGGCCCGATTGGTGGCGCGGGTGGCTCACGGCGGCAGGCAGTCCCTACCACAAACAGCAGGAGTAGAGGCAAAATACAGCGACGAAAGGGCAAATCGGACATTTGGTATTCGGGTGACAGGTTGCAGGTGGTGGCCGCCTGTGCCATGGGTCTGTCGTAACCGCTTTAGCGGTAAAACCGACTAAAGCCGTGACGACAACTCTTTTAATTTACTGCTGGCGGCGGCGCACAAACAGGGCGATGGAACCGGCGATGGCGGCAATAAAAATAAGCAGCCCCCCCAGAAAACCAAGCCAGAGAATGGCGGTACTGCTGGTTGGTGTGGCCGCGCCTTGCCCGGCGCCCGCGGCCGAAACGACGCCGTTGTTCCCATTAGACTGGCTGCCCACAACGCCAATGATGGTGGGGGTGGGCTGCTGCTCTGGCAGGAAGGCATTGGCCGGATAGGGTGTTTCCGTCATGTCAATGGTCAACGGCGTTACCACTACTTCTGGATAGCCATTTTCGGCCTCTGGCTGCGTCGGTAGCGCCGGGTAGCCAGATTCTGGTGTAGGTTGTACCTGGGCAATTTCGAGGATGCCGCTTTCTGTTGGCGCAGCCGGCTGGCTGTTGTTGGCGCTGCTGCCCACACTGCTGCCGATACCGCTGCTTTCGGGGGCAGCCAGGACAACCTGATTATCTACCGGCATCGGCGTGGGGGTGATGATGACGCGAGTGGGGGCGGCGGTTGCCGGAACGGATGCGGTAGTGGCAGAGGCCGTGGCAACGGCCGTGTTGCCAGGTGTGGCCGTGCTTTGGCTGCCGGTGGGCGTCTGGTTATCATTGCCAATGGTTATCTGGGTAGGGGTGGGCGCGCCGCCAGCCAGAACGGTTGTGGTGGCAATGACCGTTTCCACGCTGCTGGACTCCACTTCGATCAGTTGGTAGGTGTAGGTCTGGCCGGGTACGGCCGTGAGGTCCCTGGCCACGTATACAGCGCCGACGGCCGGCGACCCTTCCGCTTCCACCAGGCCACCAAAATAAGGTTGCCCATTGCCATCCACCAACTGCGTCAGCACTTCAAAACCGCCGCCCTGCCCACGCTGCAATTTGAAGGCAGACGCGCTTAATTCGGTGGCCGTTTCCCAACGGAGTTCCACACCATTAGCAATGCCAACGGCCGTGAAAGAGATAAGCTCCACAGCCAGTGGTGAACGGGGCAACGCAAAATTTGGCGCCAATAACCATATGGCCATAAAAGGAATAAGAAAAAAGCGGCTAATCAATGGCATTTTTGTTCGATTCACATCCTCGGATTGGTTCTATCTTGGAGATTAAACCTATCTCCGCTGTATCCAGCAAGAATTAGGGCCTGACAATAACCGGCAGATACCCCTTGTAAACGGGGCGGGGCGTCGGCGTCAGCGATGCGCCCGGTGGCGGCGTATTGGTCAATGTCGGCGTCGGCGTTAGCGACGCGCCCGGCGGTGGCGTGTTGGTCAGCGTGGGCGTGCGGGTTATGGTGGGTGTTCGCGTGGGTGAAGGCGTGTATGTTGGCGTGGGCGTAGGCGGCGGGTCAGGCGCCCAATACAAATTCATCGCCGGGTCGCCATGCAACGTGAAAGTATACAGTTCAGACACATCCTGGCCCAACTGGTAATAATTGAGTTTGGCATAGTCAATGGCGCTGCCAATCGTCTGCGCGTAATGGACAAACGCAGCGTCATAAAATCCGGCGTGTAATACCGTGTGTTCCGAGGTGAAACCCAACCCGGTGGAAGACCACTGCGCGGCGCTGCCATGCCGGCTGCCGGAAAAGTCATACCGCAAGAAAGTCTCTCCGATACCCGGAAAACCGGGCCAGGCAAAATAAGCGTCCAGGCAGTCGGCGCTGAGGACGATGGTCGGTTTATTGGTGTTGTTCCACCAGACTGTATCGCTGGTGGTCATGATCGGTTCGCTGGCCCAACGACCAATGCTGCCATGTCCCCGGTAGTTAACCACATGCGCACCGGCGTTGATAGCCGGGAACATGGCCGCCCGCAGCGCATCCACGTTGGGGTAACTGGCGCTGCCCAGACATAGAAAGGTTTTGGTAAATGGGCTGGGGATGTGTGCGGCCGTGGCCTGGCTTTCATTACAAAAGTAACCGGCGTCTGGATCATCGTTATCAGTAATAAAGAGGAAAGGGGGATTGGCTGGCGGCGGGAAGGGGTTTGCTTCGTAAGCGATGATCTTATTGATCACGTTGGTGGCTTCAGCAGCGTCATTGACGGCGATGCGGCCAATTTTCATGTCGGCCAGAGGGTCATCACCGGCCAAAAGGACGAAGGGATGATCAGAGGGCACCATACCTTGAAAGCGGTCTACAAAGGGGAGCGCCGTTAATACCAGATAGGGGGCGTTCAAATCCCAGCCTAAACTGCCACAACTCTGGCTGCAAGGCAAACCACGGGGGTTGATGGTGGTGTCGCCAAACATGACCACGTAGCTGGGGGCTACCTGCCAGCTACCCAGGGCATAGGTGAGATAGTCGGTGACGGCGGCGGGCAGTGGCAGGCCATAACCATATTGGTTAATGATGTCCGCGATGTTGACCACATGGGTGTCCAGACCACCATAGGCGGCGCTGGCCCGGTGCGCGGCCAGTTGGTTGGCCTGGGTGAGCAGGCTGGCATGGGTGATGAGCAGCCATTCAGCACGGCCGTCCGCGGGATTAAGCGTAGGGGGTGTGTATTGGGTAATGGAAGCGGATGGAACAGATTGCACGTTTTCGGCGGTGGTGGCAATAAAACGGCTGCCGGCGGCATGGTTTTGGCCGAAGGTGTAGGTGTATGGGCCGCTGCCGCTGACGCCGGTACTCATGTTCAGCGCGACCGGATTGAGGGGGTCGGACACATTCCAGAC
>CAADGU010000134.1 GCA_900696625.1 uncultured Chloroflexota bacterium
AAAAAGAGCCGGCATCGTCAAGCGACTGAGCCGGCTCTACAAAGGCAATGGTGTCTGGTGTGGCGCACTACAATAAAAACACATGATCGGTATCAACTTGCACTACTTCTTGTACTTGTTATTTATGGGGCTTTGTCTGGCAAAACGTAACCCCATAAAACCTAACACAAACTTGTCGCCACTCTAGTCAGCTTGTCTTACAAGCCATCTGACAGGAGGCATCACTCGTTTGATTGTGTGGTTTATGGGGAGTAGGCGGATGGTTAACGGCCGTTGCCGCAAAAAGAAAAGGGCGATTTTCAAAATCGCCCTACCGGTTTGTCTTCATGCGTGGGTTGGCTGAAAAAGGTCACGAAAGATGCGAATTTTTTGCCGACGATCCTTCGTGTCTTTCACGAAGACCTTCGCGTCGCTTCGCGCCCTTCGCGGATCAGGTATTGGTGAGGAGTTTGTCTACGGCCGTCGCCAACTGGGCCAGGTTCCGCACCACAAACACCTCGTCACACACCGGCACATAATCCCACATATCGCTGTCGCCGGTGCCCCACTGCTGCTGGTGTTCCGGGTTCAGCCAGACGAGGCGGCGCGCCCGCCGCTGTAAATCCTTCATCAAGTCAATGCGCGGCGAGTTGTAGTTGTTGCGGGCATCACCGAGGATGACGACCGTGGTACGGCCGTCTACCGCTTCCAACCAGTTGTGGTAAAACGTATCCAGGCTGTTACCAAAATCGGTGGCATAATAACCAGGTGGAATGGCATACAATACCTGCGTCACCGCCTCTGCCGCTCGCGCCCCCGCCAGCGTTACGCTAATCTCGTGCATGTCCGAATTAAAGGCAAAACTGCGCGCCTTGGCCACCTGGTCTTGCAGTTCATACGTCAGCCGCAGCATAAATTCCGCCACCGAACGCATCGAGGTAGAGACATCACAAATCAGCACCAGACTGGGCTTGAGCTTATTCTTCTTCCACTTCAACTCCATGGGCACGCCGCCATAGCGCAGGTTGGCCCGGATGGTAGATTTTGAATCAAAACGCCCTTTGGTGCCCTTTTTGCGCCGCAGCGCCACCCGGCTGCGCATTTGGGTGATGAGCCGCTGCACCTCTTTGCGCAGGGCGTTCGCCTCCTCTTCTGTCAGCGATTGCAGCGGTTTGTGCATCAGGTCAGAGCCATGCAGTTCATCGTTGGGGCGGTTGGCGCGCTGCTCGGCAATTTGCGCCCCTACTTGCTGCGCCACTTGTTGCTCTAACGCTTCTCGATTGGCTTCCACCACCCCCAGCAGCTTTTGAATCGCTTCCTGGCTCATGCCCATCTTCTGCAATTGTTCGATCAATTGTTGCAGTTGCTCTTCGAGATGCCCCATACCCATTTGCTGCAACATGCGCCGTGTGACCCAACGCGCTTCGCGCGGGTCGTTGGCCCACTGCGCCCCGGCGCGGTTGGCCATCTCTTCCAATTCTTCTTTGGTAGGGCCGTTACCACTGGTGAGCCAATCCATAAGCTGTTGGAAACGGCCGCTCATAGCCGCCAGCGCCGCTTGTAACATCTGCTGCTCGTCCGGGCTGAGGTCTTCCATGGCGTTCATCAAGGGCGCCCCACCGCTGCCAAAATAAAGCGGGAACAGTTCGTCAAATGCCTGGAAATCATCCTTCTCTTTGATCAGGGTGGCCCGCAGCGAGGCCTGGAAGAGCGACTTGTCGGCCACGCCCAGGGTTTCCACCGCGTGTAGGGCATCCACCGATTCCGCCAGCGACACGCGCACCCCGGCAGCCCGCAGGCCGCGTATGAATTCGACGACTCGTTTGTCCATCTTTCCTCCGTGATCCGTATGCCGTAATCCGTAATCCGACGGTTCACGGATTACGGTTCACGGATTACGAATTACCGGTTATACCGCCCTCGCCGGGCCGTATCACTACCCCCGCCCATCATGCGGCGGGCCTTTTGCACGTCGGCTTCATATTTCAGCAGGACGGTGAGGGTGTTGGTGAGCGTTTGTTCGTCAATTTGATCGGCGTTGAGGGCCACCAGTGCCCGCGCCCAATCCAGCGTTTCGCTGATGCTGGGGGTTTTGCGTAAATCCATTTGCCGCAGTTGGTGGACAACGGCGACGGCTTGCTTGGCCAGTTCGGGGCGCAGATTGGGCACTTTCAGGCGCACAATTTCCAGTTCAGCCTCCTGGGTGGGGTAGTCTACATAGAGGTAGAGGCAGCGCCGTTTGAGTGCCTCGCTGAGTTCGCGGGTGTTGTTGCTGGTGAGCAGCACCATGGGTTGGTGTTTGGCGACAATGGTGCCCAGTTCGGGTACGCTCACCTGAAAATCGCTGAGGACTTCCAGCAGGAAGGCTTCAAATTCCACGTCGGCGCGGTCAATTTCATCAATGAGCAGGACAACGGGACGATCAGAGGTGAGGGCGGTGAGCAGGGGGCGGGGCAGGAGGAAGTTTTCGGAGAAAAAGACATCTTCTTCCTGGGCCAGGCGGCTGGCGGCTTCGGCCAGGCTGCTCACGTCGCCCAGGATGTTGCGCAGGGTGTCGCGCAGCAGTTGGGTGTAGAGCATTTGTTTGGCGTATTCCCATTCGTAGAGAGCTTTGCTCTCGTCTAGCCCTTCGTAACATTGCAGGCGAATGAGGGGCATGTCCAGGGCGGTGGCCCAAGATTTGGCGAGTTCGGTCTTGCCCACGCCGGCCGGGCCTTCGGCCAGAACGGGCTTGCACAGGGCGTGCGCCAGGTAAACCACCGTGCCGATTTCGGCGGAGGCGATGTATTGCTGGCGGCCTAACTGCTGTCTGACATCATCTATATTTTTGAACATGATGGTTTCTCCATTTTTAAGTTGCGGTCTTGCTTTAGTGTCAGGTACAGGGCAGAAAATGTTCGGTGTTCCAGGTTTTATACCCTGGGCCGGGCACTGCTGAGACATTTTAACGGCCGTACCCCATTTGTCACCCTAGACCTTCGTTCAGTAAGTTGGGAAGTCGCCAGACTTATGGTTGATTGTAGAACGGAAAACGGGAAAGGCAAGGGGGGAATGGTAATTGGGTAATTGGGTAATTGGGTAACTCTCACAATTACGCAATTACCCAGTTACTCAATTACTTTCAGGTCATAGGCCAGATAAATGATGCTTTCCGTCTGGCGGAAGCCGAGGCTGTGGTAGAGGTGAAGGGCCGGGATGTTGTTGGCCCAGACGCCGAGGGTGACGGCCGTAACCCCCTGTGCGGCTAATTGAGACAAGACCAGGTGGAGCAGGGTACGGCCGTAACCCTGACCCTGTTTTTCCGGGATGATGCCAATGGGTTCAAGCTCGACGGTGTTGTTTGCCTGTGGCCGCAGCCAGACAAACCCGATGGGCGTCTCATTTTCCATTAAAAAGAGCAGTTCCTCCCTGTGCCGCAGCGTGGCTGCCACTTCGGCCTCGGTGAATGGCTGGTTCCAGGGCAGCCCGGTGAAGCAGGCGGCGTACAACCGGCAAAAGAGGGGGATGGCGGTGGCAAGTGGCAAGTGGCAAAGCCTGCCCTGAGCTTGCCGAAGGGTGGCAAGTGGCAAGTGGTCATTGATCGTTGACCATTGACCATTGACCATTGTCAATTCCAGCATCCGTTCTTCGTGTTCGGTGAAGAAGTTGTTTTTGAGCAGGAAGTGGGCGGCGGGGGTGTGCAGGTGGGGGACGGGGTAGGAGAGTTGAGAGACGGCCGTACCCTTTAATTCTTCCTTGATGTGGGTGAGCAGGTGCGTGCCATAGCCCTGCCGCTGCCAGGCGGGGGCGACAAACCCTTCCAGTTCTACCAGACCGGGCAGGCCGGGCACGGGCAGGATGGCAGCATAGGCAATGGGGATGTTGTCTACGAGGAGCGTCCAGGCACGGCCACTTCGACTGGCAACCAAAGGGGCAACCAAAGGTTGCCGCTCAGTGCTGGCGTTGGCCCGCAAAATCCCCTCCACATGCGCCCCCCAACTGTGGCGGGTGTGCGGCTGGTGCGGGAAGAGGGTGTTGTGTACGGCCGTGAGGACGGCCGTATCCACCTGTTCATAAGGACGAATCATCAATAGCTGTCACCTTTTCTGACCTGACGTACAATGGGTTCAGGATTTTGGAGATTACCCTATGAAGGATGAAATTCATAATTCATCCTTCATCATTCATAATTTTGAAGGAGATGGGTTGAAACAATCACGTGTGGTTTTAGAAGCGCTGGCGCCGGTGGTGGACGGCACGGCCGTGTTGCTTGGCTTTTTCTTTCTGGCCGATATGAGCGCCTGGTTTATGGAGCGGCGGGCCACCAATGTGGTCGCCCTGACGCTGGTTTATTTTGCCTTTTGTGTGGCCGTGTATCTCATTCGCAAGCTGGAGCCGCAGTTGACGGCGGCTGAAGCAAAGCTGACTATTCCTGACTGGCTGACGGCGCGGCCAACCATGACGGTTTTAGCCGTCGTCTTTGGCCTGACGCTGGCGGTGCTGCTGCTGAACCAATTAGGGTATTGGGAATCCATTTTTATTGTGGATGACCGCCGCTTGGGGGCAGGTGAGTCGTCGGCGTTTTTTGTGTATGCGCCGGGCGCGTTTATCGCTGCCGCTTTTTTCTATATTCTGGTGCTGAGTGCGCCGACACGGGAAACGATCCTGGTACACAGCCGCCGGTATGTACCGCTGGCGCTGTTGGGGCTGGTGGGGGTAAACGGGATGCTGCTGTTGTTAACGGCCGTACTCCAATCCCTCCTTCTGCCCTGGTATTTCTTGTTACCCGCCCTGCTGCTGCTGTTTGGCCCGCCGCGTGTGTGGTATTTGCTGAAACGGCCGTCGCTCCTACCGTTGATCACTTTTTTGTTGATGGTTGCGTTCCTGGCCGTGATGTAATTCTGGGGCTATTGAAAAAATGGCTCTTTGAGAACTCAGGGCACGGCCGTCAAAAACGTCACCGGTCATCGGGGTCATGCAAGGAAGCGGTACGGCCGTACAAAAACTCCTTGGCCCGCTCTAAGACCCAAGCGGCACGGCCGTCGCCCGCTGCCTGTAAGACATGGATGCAGGTCAGGTAGATGAAGGCCGGGTCTTCGGCACCGCCCAATGGTTTGTGGGCCAGGTACGCCAGGATTGGTTCAATGTGGCCGAGGGCGGTGGGCAGTTGGCCGTGCCGGCAGGCCACTGCCGCCAGACATCGCTGGTCAGGTTGAGGCCGATGGCGTGCCGGTCAATGAAGAAAAACTCATCCAGATGTTGGCGCAGGTCAGACAGGGTTTTGCGCAGGTTAGCCTGGGCCTGGGCGGGGTCGCTGCTGTCCCAGAAGAAGGCAGCCAGTTCCTCGCGGGGGTACGGCCGTGCGCCGCAAGCCAGATAGACCAGCAAGGCTTCGGCCTTACGTGATTTGAAGGTGGTGAGTGGACGGCCGTGTAACTTCACCGTCAGCCCACCCAATAATTCGATGGTTAATGCCGTCCTCTAGTGAAATTGCGATGGAGAGATCGGGAGATTGAGCAACCGGCGATCAACACTCCCAACTCCTAATCTCGCCTATTTTCAAAAAACCCGGTTTCTGTCATTATAAACTGGCTGCATCTGTATGGTCTGGTACATTGGGATTACCGGACTATAGAAACCGGTGGGCAAGTTGGTAAATGCGCCCAGCTTTACATAAAAACACAAAGGGGTTGTAATGATAAAACGCACTGAGCGCCCCTAAGCTGGCGGCGGCAGAAGGAGCGGTGGCTGTTGTGGAAAAATAGCGGCAGGGAAATTTACCGTCGCCATGTAAAAGCAGCGCCCCCATGAGGGGCGTTGGTTTTTTTAGATGGAATTTGACCATTTCTCCTGGCTGGTTATACTAGAAAACAAAAGCCCCCGTTCTGGAAGAGACGGTAAGGTTTTCGCTTTCTCGGATTCACCGAACGCAGCAATACGCTAACCATCAACCCATTATGCATCAAACGAATCTTTGCTGGAAATCGTCGTTATTGGTCTGTTCTCACAAAGGATGAACACGGCCGTAGCCGTTGGCTTAGATTAAAGTGGCAGGTGCTACAACCTGAAAGGAGGTGAAGAGTTCCCATACTACCAGAGACAACATGTGATTCATAATGGCTTCAACTATGGAGACGAAGCCGAAACCCCTTGTAAACCGTTTTTTGGAGGAGAAACATGAACAAAAAAACCTTTGTTTTGATGATTAGCTTGTTTTTATTTGCCCTGATGTTAACCGCTTGTGGCGGCAGCACCCAGACCGTGGAAGTCACCCGTGAAGTAGAAGTCACCCGCATTGTGGAAGTGGCTGGTGAAGCAGCCCCATCACAGCCAGTAGCCGTTACCTTTGCCGAAGGCGGCGCTACCCTCAAACAAGTACAAGATCGCGGTGTGTTGAAATGTGGTGGCAACCAGAATGTGCCGGGTTTTGGTTATCTGGACCCGGCCAGCGGCGATTTTACCGGCTTTGACATTGATTTCTGCCATGCTATTGCTGCGGCCGTTTTAAGTGACGCCAGCAAAATTGAAGTGACCCCCACCACCGGTGACAGCCGCTTCCCCACCCTGCAATCCGGCGAAGTGGATGTGTTGATCCGCAACACCACCTGGACGTTCCTCCGGGATACAGCGCTGGGTTTTGATTTTACTCCCACCACCTTCTATGATGGGCAGGGCATGATGGTACGCCGCGACAGCGGCATCGAAACGTTGGCAGACCTGCAAGGCGGCACCGTCTGTGTGCAATCCGGCACGACGACAGAAAAGAACCTGGCTCAATACTTTGATGGCATTGGCGTCCGCATTGAGATTCTGGTTTATGAAGATGCCGTTGCCACCCGCGAAGCGTATGACAGTGGCGCCTGCGATGGTTTCACCACCGACAAGTCTGGGCTGGTTTCCCAGCAAATTTTGCTGGCTGACCCGAACGCGCACCAGATTTTGGTGGAAGATATGTCCCGCGAACCGTTGGGGCCGCTGACCCGGCACGGCGATAACAACTGGAATGATATTGTCTCCTGGGTTGTCTACTGCACCATCAATGCTGAATTCCTGGGTGTGAACCAGGCAAATGTGGACAGCATGTTGGGTGGTGATGACCCGGTGGTGGCTGACCTGTTGGGCGAAACAGGTGATCTGGGCCAAAACTTTGGGCTTGCCAATGATTGGTGTTACCAGGTGATTAAGCAGGTAGGTAACTATGAAGATATCTACATGCGCAACCTGGGACCCAGCACGCCGTTTAACCTGCCCCGCGGGCTGAATGCACTTTATACGGACGGCGGTATTCTGTATCCGATTCCGTACAAGTAACAGTTGAAAACCTGACAGGTCTGACAAGACCTGTCAGGTTTCATTTGTTTAGGGAGTGGGTATGTCAGAATCAAGCCACCGCCCGCCCTCGTCAACTTATACAACCCATGAGCGCATACCGTTTTGGCGTGACGGCCGTGTCCTGGGTGTATTGGCGCAGATCCTCTTTGTCATTGTGGTGGGATCAGTTATTTACTGGTTCATCAGCAATGTGGCCGCCAACCTGAGCCGCTTAGGTGACTCGCAGTTTGTGTGTCTCTATGGCACCACCGAACAATGGTCATACCGCTGCGCCTTTGATTTTTTGTCTTCGGAAGCCCAATTCGACATCTCCGAATCAATCATCCCCTATCGAACCAGCGATTCTTACTGGCAAGCCATCCGGGTTGGGCTGCTCAACACCGTCAAAGTCTCTTTTGTTGGTATTATTTTAGCCACTATTCTGGGCACAGTCGCTGGCATTGCCCGCCTCTCTCAAAACTGGTTAGTCCGCAACATTGCCAAAACCTACATAGACATCATTCGCAACACCCCGCTGTTGTTGCAGCTCTTTTTTCTCTATTTTGTGGTGCTGCTGTTGGAACTACCGGCGGTTAATGCGGCGCTGCAACCATTTGGGCTGCCGGTTTTCATTAGTCAACGTGGCGTCAACTTTCCCAAAGTTGTTACCCTCAGCTCCTTTGCCATCTGGTTTGCTTTCATTGTCCTGGCCTTGATTCAGGCGCAATTTTTGTGGATGTATCTGGGGGCGCGTGAAGAAAAGACCGGTAAAACCAGCAGCCGGTTGTTTTGGTGCGTCCTTTCTTTTTTCATCGTGGTGGGCCTGGGCTGGCTGGTTGCCAGCAGCACGGTTCACAACGAAGGGTTCCTGGTGTCCAGAGCCGCCCGCGTGCGGGAATTTTCTGACCTGGAATCGCTGATGGAACGGCGGCTGCGGTTGGATAACATCAGATTGCTGGATGAATTTGTGGAAAGGGGCCGCCTGAGCGCCGAAGAGGTATCGGCAGCGGCGCTGCTGGTGTGCAGTGTGCAAGGTTCACCTTCAGAGGTAAACCTGACGGCACAACTGCGGGCGGCGGGTATTCCTTACAAGGTGAGCCGTTTTGCCCGACCAGACCAGGCCATTGATGCGTATGCAGAGGAGGCGACGTGTGATATTTTTGTGGCGCCCAAAGCGACGCTGGCTGCGGAGCGGAATCTTCTGGAAGATAGCGCCAACCATATGATTGTGCCGGTGCGGGAAACGCCGGCCCGTTGGGCTGTTCCGGCGCTGGAAGGGTTCAATTTTGTTGGCGGCAGCCGTATGTCGCTAGAGTTTACGGCGCTGCTGGTGGGGTTGGTGGTGTACACGGCCGCGTTTATCGCCGAGATTGTGCGCGCCGGTATCCTCTCGGTGGGCAAGGGGCAAAGCGAAGCGGCGCGGGCGTTGGGTCTCTCGGAAGGACAGCGGCTGCGGCTGATTGTGCTGCCCCAGGCATTGCGGGTGATCATTCCACCGCTCACCAGCCAATATCTGAATCTGACCAAAAATTCCAGCCTGGCGCTGGCGGTGGCTTACCCCGATTTGTGGCGGGTGATGAGCATTATTGGCAACCAGTCTGGCCGTTCCATTCAGCCCATTATTCTGACGGCATTGACTTACCTGACCTTTAGTATTGTCATCTCCTTGTTCCTGAACTGGTACAACAAGCGGATTCAGTTGGTGGAGAGATAATGCGTGATGCGTGACCCAATGTCTCACGCATCACGCATCACGAAAAACATGGCTACCACATCCAAACTAAAAACAGAAACACGCCTTCCCCACATTCATTTTAATTGGAATGAGTGGGTGAGCGACCATATTACCCGCAGCTGGCTGCTGGCCTTGTGGCTGCTGCTGCTCACGGTGATCACGGTGCGGTTTACGCTCTCCCGGCTGGAAGTGACGCCGGCGACAACGATTGTGGTGTTGGTGGTCTGGGCGGTCAGCGTGGCGATCACGGTGTATGCGGAAATGATTCACCGGCACACGGCCGTGACCCTCTGGCTGCGTAACAATCTCTACAACTCCATCACCAATGTCCAACTAACCCTCATCCTCGCTCTGGCTATTCTGGCTATCATCTTTGGCCTGTTTAACTATGCCGTCACCACCGCCAGCTTCCTGACCACCCCAACCACCGACCTGCGGGCAGAAGCGGCTTCCTCGATTGGTGATAACTTCTGTTTCCGCATTGGGGCGCAGGATGCAGAAAGCGGTGGGGTGGTGAATGGGGAACCGACCTGTTTTCCGCGCTGGGCGTTTGTGCCAGAACTGTCGGAAACAAACATCATAGAGACGCCATTGGGCGTGACCGCCGCCGCTTTTTGTTTTGATACGCTAAGGGATGATGAGGAAAACGGCCGTACCTGCTTCACCAGCACCGCCGAAAATCCCGCCCTCTATGCCGTCTCCATCCAGTTCAGCGGCGCCAACTGGGGCGCCGTCTGGGCCAACCTGACCAACATGATGGTCTTCCGTTATAACCGCGCCGAATTGTGGCGGGTGTGGTTGTCTGCTGCCTTTGGCATCCTGTTAGCTCTGGCCAGCTTTGTGGTCTACCGTGATGGCTTCCAAAACAAACGCATCCGCCGCGGTCTCACCTACGTCTGGCTGGCCTCCCCCGTCATCTTTTATGTGCTGCTTGCCGGGGTAAGACCGGTGACGGTTGATGAATTCTTCAGCGAAGCCCTGCCCCTGGTGGGCATGATTGTGCTGGCGGCGCTGCTTTGGTGGGCCAACCGGTACCTCAACCGCACCTATCCACCCAGTATTGGTGAATCAGAATGGGTGCGGCTCGGCCGTATTTTGCTGACCCTTGCTGCCGGTATCCTGGCCTTCCTGGCTTTTTTCAGCGCCATCGAACTGATTTTTCTCTTTTTTGGTCTGTTCAAAACGGGCGGGAAGCCACTCCTTGTGCCGGTGAACCCGGACGTGGACTGGGGTGGTTTTATGCTGACGCTCATCATCACCGCCTTTGCCATTGTGGTTTCCTTTCCGTTGGGTGTGCTGCTGGCGCTGGGCCGGCGCAGCACCATTCGCGGCATTCCCAACTGGGTCACATACCCGGTCGCCTTTGCCATTATGATTTGGGGGCTGCTGAACAGTACGCCAGAACTGAGAGCGACGGCCCGCAACAACTTTGAATTGCTGCTGGCTTACTGGCCGTTGGCTTTGCCTCTCATCGCCTATGTTTTCCAGCGGGTGTGGAAAGGGAATGTGGTCGCCGGTTTTTGCACCCTGTACATCGAATTTATTCGCGGCATCCCCCTCATTACCGTCCTCTTCCTCTCCATTATCCTGTTTCCCATTTTCCTGCCGCCGGGTATGGAATTTTTGAAAACGTGGCGGGTGATGTGGGCCTTTGCCTTCTTTTCGGCGGCGTATCTGGCGGAAAATGTGCGCGGCGGTTTGCAGGCCATTCCCAGAGGCCAGTACGAAGCGGCCGATTCGCTTGGCCTGGGCACATTTAGCAAATACCGGTTAATCATTTTGCCGCAAGCCTTACGCGCCGTCATCCCGGCCATTACCGGCCAATACATTGGCCTGTTTAAGGATACGACGTTGGTCGCCATTGTCGGTTTGCTGGATATTTTGGGGGTTGCCAACTCCATCGCTTCCCAACCACAATGGTTGGGTGTGCGCCGCGAAGCATACTTGTTCATCGCCCTTCTCTACTTCGTTGTTTCGGCCATTATCGTCAGCTATTCTGAACGGCTAGAACGGCAAACGGGGTTGGGGGAACGGTAATCCGTGATCCGTAATCGGTAATCCGTGACCCGTAATCGGTTATCGGTCTTCGGTTTACGGATAACGGCTTACGGAATACGAAATAGGAGAAACTATGACCACCACAGAACCAATCACCACCACACGGCGGTTAACGGGGGAGTACATCATTGAATGTGAGAATGTGCATAAGTGGTATGGCGATTTCCATGCGCTAAAGGGCATTGACTTGCACGTGAAGTCGGGTGAGGTGATCGTGATCATTGGCCCGTCAGGTTCTGGTAAATCCACCTTCATTCGCTGCCTGAACCGGCTGGAAGAGCACCAGGAAGGGGAGATTGTGGTGGATGGCATTACGCTGAGTTATGACGTGCGTAATATCGCTGAAATCCGGCGTGAAGTGGGCATGGTATTCCAGCAGTTTAATCTGTTTCCCCACCTGACGGTGCTGGAAAATGTCATGCTGGCGCCGATTCATGTGCGCAAATGGTCGCGGGATAGAGCCGAAGAGACGGCGATGAAATGGCTGATGCGGGTGGGCATTCCCGAACAGGCCAACAAATATCCGGGGCAGCTTTCCGGTGGGCAGCAGCAGCGGGTGGCCATTGCCCGCACGCTGACGATGGAGCCGAAGATTTTGCTCTTTGATGAACCAACCAGCGCTTTGGACCCGGAAATGATTAAAGAGGTGCTGGATGTCATGCGCGATCTGGCCGGTGGTGGGTATACCATTCTGGCGGTGACGCATGAAATGGGGTTTGCCCGCGAGGTGGCGGATCGGGTCATTTTTATGGATGCGGGGCAGATTGTGGAGGAGAATATCCCCGAAAACTTCTTCAGCAATCCCAAAAACGAGCGGACAAAACTGTTCCTCTCTCAGATTTTGCACCATTAAAGAGGTAATTGGGCAATTGAGTAATTACGTAATTACCCAATTACCCAATTACTCAATTACCAGTTGCCGGAACATAAATCTTGAAAGTAGTCATGCCGTCGGGGCTACGGCCGTGAATCAACCACACCGGTCGCGCTGTTTGTACGGCGGTTAAGGGGGGTGGCCCGGCAAATGGGGCATTTGCAGACACGGCCGTGTGGTCATACGCCGGTTCGTAGTAATACACCAGTTCCATCCGCTCCAGCACCATCTCTTGCGCCGCCGCCATCGGGTCGCTGTAGGGGCTGTAAGGGATGACCTGCGCTTTGGTTTCCAATGGAAATTCGGACACATCTTGGGCCTGGGCAATATAACTGTCATGGGATGAACTGCGCAGGATGAGGGATGGCAGCCCGGCTGTCGTTGGGCCGGGGTTGATAAGCCCGGTAATTAGAATTTGCGGGCTGGATACGATAGGGTCATTTTCACCGAAGTACACATTCCCCCAGGCAATAAGATAGCGTTGCTCGGTGGCGTGGTCCACAAAGACGGCCGTTTCCACCCCATCCATCGTCTCCAACTCAATGTGCCCCAGGAAGTTTTGCAGCGCGGCGTCTGGCCAGACGGCCGTATAGCTTTCCACCGCCAGGGCGATACCCGGCCATTCCTCAGCCGCTTCCAGCACACCGCTAACCTGCACAAAACGGTTGTGATACTCAGCCAACGCCAGCAGCGCCTCATCCGCTGCTACCAGCGGCAGCCCACCGGCAATCAACCCCTGTTCATTCAACAGTTGCAAATCTGCCTGGATGCGCTGGCTGCCATCCTGCTCTTCAAAAATGAGCGCCTGCATTGTGCCCGTCAGCGTCAGCGCTTCACCCACGCCATACTTTTCGGCCAGGGCTGCTTCCGGGCTGTTCGATGGGAGTTGGAAAGCACCACTCACTACCCCGCCACTGCTGCCGCCGCTGCCGCCGCCGCCAACGGAAATGACGCTGCGTTCCACCGTCACACTGCCATCGCTGCCGGTGGTTTCTACTATCTCTTCAACGACCATGGGGTCGGCAGCGGTGGGAACCGGAACGGCTTCAACGACGGTGGTCATCACGCTCACCCCACCTTCGGACATGGGCGCTTCGGAGGCGGGCGGGCGGGTGATATTCTGCCAGGCCAGCGCCTCGCCTGTTTCAGGGGGCGTTTCTGCGCAAACCTCAATCCGGTCGCCTTCGGTTAAGGCGTCGGGCGCATCGGGCAGCCGGTAACGGTCGCCCTCGTCTGTGGTTAACCAGCCGCCGTCAGTTTCCTGGCTGAACACGCCTTTGAGGCAGCTAAACGGGGCATATGAACTATAAGACGGGCGGCCTGCTTCCCAATCGGTCAGGGTGAGTTCCCATTCGCCGGGGGCGATAACGGCCGTGATCACACCGCGCACCACCACATCCCCCATCATCAACGCCGGGTCGGTCAACTCATTGACCTTGTTGCCAACCAGGTGGTAAACGCCGGGCGACAAATTCCCATACATGGTGGCACGTACCTCGCCTCCTTCGGCCGCTACCAACACATTCGGCCAGCCCCGCACTTCTACTTCGTCCCCTACCTGGTACACTGGCGGCGGTGGGCTAAAGCTTTCAAAAGACGTTGCCGCCGTGTTTGCCATTGATGTTTCCATGGCAAAGGACGTCACTTCCCCGGCCTGGTAGGCATCATAGGCCGCCTGGGCCGGCATGATGGAAACTGTTTCACCGGGTGTAAACTGGACGCGGGTGAAATTGCCATACCACACACGGCCGTCTGGCCCCACATGCAAGTTTATGCCCACGCCGCCCATCTGGCTGTTCAGTGCATAACCGGCAGCCAGTTCCGGCAAAATGAACAGGGAGCGCACCGGCCCTTGCCCTGCCGCACCTGCTTCCACAACCTGGTACTTGTCCGGCAGCAGGTTGCGGGCAGACAGAAAGTCAATGGCACTATCGGTCGCCGTCGCAAACGACACAGGTTCCTCGTCCGCTGCTTCTTGGGCCATTTCCTGCCCGGAAGAGTAATAGATGCTGCCAGGGCCGTTTACTTGAAAGGTCAGCGATTCGTCATTGCTGCCGATCACTTGCATCATGCCCGGCTGGCGGGGGTCGGTGAAGGCCTGCGGATCAGGAATGCCAAAGTCGGCAGCCCAGGCGATGGCTTCGGCCGGGGTGGTGGGCGCCGGTTCAAATTCTAGCTGGTACAGGGGCAGTTCGGCCGGTACGTCGGGGAACGGGTTGGCCGGCAGCGCGGCGCGGTCTGTTACCGGGATGGCGTCGCCGCTGAGAACCGGCTCGGCCTGGGGATTGGCCCATGCCTGCCACAGTTTGGGCGCGCCCCACAGCATCAGGGCGATGAGGCCGACAACGGCCGTTACCCCCACCAGTCGCGGCACAAAACGCAGCACCAGCCAATCGGCCAGTGATCGCGGCGATTTTGCCTGCCGCGCTTCCGCTTGCAGCCGGGACGATAGTTCATGGACAAACTGCGGGCGCGGTTCCACCTGTTCCGCCTGCTGCCGCAGGTGGTCTACCACCTGCCGCGTGGCCGCATCAGGCGCTTCATGGCGCTGCGGGTCATCAATGTAATTGTTTAGTTGGTCTTTCTCATTCATGGCTTAAACACCTCTCTTTCAATTCGGCAATGGCGCGGGAGACGAGCATTTTGACAGACGCTTCGCTTTTGCGCATGGCGGCGGCCGTTTCGGCCACACTCAGCCCACCCCAAAAGCGCAGGTAAATTGCCTCGCGCCGGTCGGGGCTGCACACGCCCAATGTTTGTTGGATGCAATCCCACACGCCCTGGCGGTAAACCTGCTGTTCTAGCGGCAGGATGTGGGGGTCGGGCAGGGCCACGGCCGTGTCCAACTCCTCTTCCGGTTTACGATACCGCCCCCGGTGGAAGTCGGCGCATTTACGCCGGGCAATGCCAAACAGCCAGGCGGCAAATGATCCTCGGCCGTTATAACGGGGCAGCGCCGCCCAGGCCGCCAGGAAAATTTGCGCCGTCAGGTCTTCGGCTTCGGTGGGGCAGTTCGTCTGGGCAAAGCAGTAGCGGTATACGGCCGTGACATGCCGCCGGTACAACACATCAAACAGTTGCGCGTCTGTGCGCGCCGCCCTTGCCAGTTGCGTGTCACTATCGTTATGTAGTTGTTCAACAATCATCAAACCTCCAGATTTAGAACGTTCCACCTTATTTGTCGCCCGAAGCGCAGAAAGGTAACATTTCTCCTTATAATGGGACTGGTACCAGTCCCATTATAAGGAGAAATGATATGAAAGATCACTGGTTAGAGGACACGGCCGTGCGCGCCGCTATAGAGTTGTTTTCAGCCTGGGTCGAGGCGCAGTTGGCGTATAAAGGTTTGCCCGGCCTGGCGGTGGGGGTGGTGGTGGGGCCGGAGTTGGTCTGGGCGCGGGGCTTTGGTTATGCAGACGTGGCCCGCAAAACCCCGGCCACGCCGGACACCATTTACCGCATTGCCAGCATTACCAAGCTGTTCACGGCCGTGGCCATCCTGCAACTGCGCGACCAGGGAAAATTGCAACTGGATGATCCGGTAGCCGGTCACCTGCCCTGGTTTAACATGCCAAACCCCTATGCCGACGCGCCGACGATCACCATTCGCCACCTGCTGACGCACACCGCCGGGCTGCCCCGTGAAGCCGCCTTTCCTTACTGGACGGATGGGCAGTTCCCCAGCCTGGCGCAAATTCAGGCGAGTGTGGGGCAGCAAGTAACGGCCGTGCCCACCGAAACGCGCTTCAAATACTCCAACCTGGGCCTATCTCTGGCGGGCGCCATCGTCGCGCAGGCTGCCAGCCTGCCCTATGAAACCTACGTCCAGGAACACATTCTACGGCCGTTGGGCATGAGAAGCACCTTCGTGGAAACGATTGACCCGCACCATGAACGGCTGGCGGTGGGCTACGGCCGTCGGCTGCCCGGTCGCCTGGAACGGGAAATCATGCCCTTCACTGACTGCCAGGGCATTACCCCCGCCGCTAATATGGCCACCACCGTAAGCGACCTGGCCCGTTTTGCCAGCTTCCATCTGGGCGATGGCGTGGTGGGGGAACGCCGCCTGCTGCGCCAGAGTACCTTGCGCGAGATGCAGCGCGTTCACTGGCTGAACCCGGACTGGCAAAGTGGCTATGGGTTGGGTTTCAGCATCGCCCGCCAAAACGACAAAACCTACATTGGGCATGGCGGCGCGGTGTTAGGCTACCGCACCCTCTTGCGCCTGTGCCCGGCGGAGGGCACGGCCGTCGTCGTCCTGACCAATGCCGATGATGGCGAGCCGCTGGCTTACGTGGATAAACTGTTTCAATGGGTTGTGCCGCCGATTTTGGCCGTAGCCCGGCCAAAATCGGCCACACTGCCTGATCCGGCCTGGCAGCGTTACGTGGGTAAATACCGAGACGCCTGGGGTGACATGCAAATCCTTATGCAAAACGGCGAATTGATGGCGCTTGACCCCTCGCAGCCCGACCCGCTGCTGGCGACGATCCGGTTTATGCCCGTAGCCGAACACACTTTCCGCATGGAATCCGAGAGCGGCTTCCTGTCGCCGGGTGAACTGGCAATTTTTGAGGTGGATGGAGACGGCCGTGTCGCTCGCATTCGCCTGGGTAATACCTACATTGAACGGGTGGAGGGGTGGTAGGGCAGTGCCAGGCACAAGGCACGAAGCTTTGGGCTGTCCAGGACGTTACGCCCTGTGCCTGGCACTTCGATACATCGTGAAGGAGAATGATGCAACAGATAATCAGTTTGGAGATTGGGGATACATTGGAAATGAACAGCGAGGGACTGTTTGCTGCCGAAGAAAATGCGACATTCTGGCTTTGGGCATATCCCTCGCTACTCAACTGGCCAGGTAAACTTGAATGGTTGTTCTCGCCTGTTGTCGGCAACAGTGATTATCCCGGGGATTTATGGGGGATTGATGATAGGGGGAATTTGCTGTTAATAGAAACTAAACGTGGGAAACGCACCGATCCCTTCCAGGATTTCGTCAATTTCGAGAAAAGCGGTATGAAGACGGCCGTCAACGTTGAAAAAATAGCCAAGAGGTGGAGGAATCTTTATGCGTGCGAGAGGCGTTTTTGGCAAAACCACGAGACCGATTTGCGCAATCAAAGCCTCGATCAAATTACTGCCACAGGTGTTGTGCCTTATTCAAGCAAACGATATGCCACACGGCGATGGCCTGCATTGTATACAGAGGTGATAGCCCCTCGTTTGTTTGGTGAGCCTGCCTATGCTGAGAACGTGAGTCACTACCTGGAAACATGTAATCAATTAAGCATAACAACAATTTATTATGTCGGATTGGTTCTTGTAAACGAACCGGATTGGCTTACCTTATCTGCAAAAGGGCACAACCATTACCTTGAGTTGAGGTCTCTAGTTGGGGATGAGCGTGTAATTCTAATGGGCATTACCGCCGGGAAATCACAAGTTGAACGAGGCGTTGTCTTGCAAGCATGGCAAGCCACTACTGGCTACGCCTCGTAGCTGTAGATGGGTATCTACCAAGTCGTACCTGGTTCCTAAAACATGAAACAATCTATTATCCATGTGGCGCTGGTGGTGCGGGAGTATGATGAGGCGATTGCGTTTTTTTCCCAGAAGCTGCACTTTACGCTGGTGGAGGATACCTACCAGCCGGAACAGGATAAACGCTGGGTGGTGGTGGCGCCGCCGGGATCCAGTGGCACAAACCTGCTGTTAGCCCGCGCGACAACGCCGGAGCAAACGGCCGTGATCGGCCAACAAACGGGCGGTAGAGTCTTCCTCTTTTTACAAACCGATGACTTCTGGCGTGATTACCACAATATGCTGGCAGCGGGCATTACGTTTGTCCGCCCGCCGAAAAGTGAGCCTTATGGCACGGTGGCAGTTTTTCTAGATTTGTACGGGAATTTGTGGGATTTGATTGGGCCGAATGGCTAAAACGCTTCTGCCGAATAAACGTCGTCCATCGTTACCAAAATATCATTCAACTCGGTCACTTCGTCGGCAATTTCCTGGCGCAGCCGCCGTGCCCGCGCCCGGTCAATGTCTTTGGCTTCTACCAGCATGGTCTGGGAATAGATGGTGCCCAGGTGGGTGAGGGAATTTTCCAGTTGCAGCCGCGCCCGCTTGATGGTGTTATCCAGCGTGTCCAGGGTGCGCAACTGGCTGTGCAAACCTTCTATTGTTTCTTCTAGTTGCTGTTTCACGGCCGTGTCCCGTGTCCCTTCTTTCTCCCGCTGCAACTGCTTCAGCCGTTCTTCGGCTCGTTTGCGGTCCCGCTCTAAAACGGCGGCGTCATTTTGGTAATTATCAATGCGCAGCGCCAGATCGTAGATGTTTTCCAGCCAATCATCAATCTGGCCCAGCGTCTCGGTCAGTTCATCACGCAAGACGGTATCGGTGCGTTTGTTAATTCCCTCTTGAATGCGCCCCCGATAATCCAACGCTTCGGCCATGCGCTGCTGCAAATACTTATCTTTGAGCCGCTCCGGTTTGTAGTCGCGGCGCAGCACTTTGGCGGCTACCTGGCGTTTGAATTCGGGGTCGGTCAGGCTGCTGGCGACTAAGGCGGCTTCTACGGCCGTGCCGCCCAACAGCCATACCAATGCCGGTATCTGCCCAATAATGGCAACGTCGTCAAGGAAGATAGAAGCAGCCGTCAGCAGCATGGTGGCGGCAATAACTACGGCGCTTTCTGTCCGAAAAATAGCCTCTTGAAACAGGGCGTTGCGGACTCGTTTTTCCAGGGATGCACGGGTGTCGTTTGTCATGAATAGTTGCGGATGAGAGATTGGCGATCAGCCAATCTTTCATCCCTTTGTTTGTTGTGCCTGTTGTTGCACGGTCTGTATGAGACGCGTGATTTCTGCCTGGGTGTCTGGATGGGACGCCAGGCGCTGTGCGGCTTGTAATACATCCAGGCTGCGGGCATAAAAACCGAGCCGGGCATACGCTTCGCCTAAGGCGCGCTGGTAGGTGACGCGCGTTGGTTCCAGGGCTACCGCCCGCTGCCAGTTGAGCACGGCCGTCGCCCATACCCCCCCTTTGGCCATGCGCTGCGCCGCGCCGTGATATTCGCTGGCATGGCGCAGCCCTTTGGTTACGGTAGCTTCTTGCCGAAAGCGCACCCGATCAAAATCTGGCGCGGCGCGCAGGGCAAACAACAGCGCCAGGGCGGCCATTGCTACCTGCATTCCTTTGATCATTTTCCACGTACCCCGCGTCACCGGTTCGACGATCCCCTGGATGGCTACATCCAAACGGTCAAAGGCAATGGCGCTGAGGTCGGGATCGATCAAGAGTTGGGCAATACCGGCAATCATAATGAGGATCAATATCA
>CAADGU010000135.1 GCA_900696625.1 uncultured Chloroflexota bacterium
CAGCCCGGCTGCCGAAGCATATCTGACCGGCAAATCGTTGACCGATGAAACCATTGCCGAAACCGCCCGCTTAACGGCGGCCATTCCCACACCCATTGATGATATTCGCGGCACGGCCGTGTACCGCAGCGAAATGATCACCGTGATGGTGCGACGGGCGCTGGCGGCGCTACATGAGGGGCAGGAACACAGTCAATGGCCCGAACAACCGGTCTTGCTGGCCGCCGACGTAACGCCCACTCACCTGCCAACGGCCGTGAGCCATGATGAACAGACGCTCATTGAGGCCACGGTGAACGGCCGTGTCCTGCGCGCGCCAGGCTTAAACAAGACCCTCCTCCACTGGCTGCGCGATGAAGGAGGGCTAACCGGCTCAAAAGAAGGGTGCGCCGAAGGCGAATGTGGCGCATGTACGGTGTATCTGGACGGTACGGCCGTGATGTCATGCCTGGTACCGGCCGCGCGGGCACACGGCACGCACATCGTCACCATCGAAGGGTTGGCCGAAAAAGAACAGCTCCACCCCTTGCAGCAGGCGTTTATCGAAACCGGCGCGGTGCAGTGTGGCTACTGCATTCCCGGTTTCATCATGTCCGGCGCTAAACTCCTGGAAGAAATTCCCCAGCCCACCCACGCCCAAATTCAGCAAGCCTTCAGCGGAAACCTCTGCCGCTGCACCGGCTACTACAAAATCATTGAGGCTGTCGAAAAGACAGCCTCCCTATAACTATGAGCATAGGAACATCACCCTATCGTGTGGATGCGCCCGGCAAAGTGACCGGAGCGGCTTTGTTTCCGGGGGATTTGACACGGCCGCACCTGCTATACGCCAAAGTGCTGTTTAGTAACCAGCCCCATGCCCGCATGGTGCGCATGGATACGGCCGTTGCCGAGGCTGTACCCGGCGTCATTGCTATTTTCACGGCAGCCGACGTGCCGGTGAATGAGTATGGTCTGACGATGTTTGACCAGCCGGTGCTGGTGGGGGTAAACGCCAGTGGGCGCAGCCCCGTCCCTTCCGATGTCAGCCGGTGGGAGGGGGATCAGGTGGCGATTATTGTGGCGGAGACAGAAGCGGCGGCGGCCGAGGCGCGGGAGCGGATCGAGATTGAGTGGGAACAGTTACCCCTACTGCCGGATATGGACACGGCCGTGCGCGACGAAGTTCTGCTCCACCCCGAACACCCGGCTCAGAGCAACATTTACCACCATTACAAAATCCGTAAAGGGGATATGGCCGCCGGTTGGGCTGCCGCCGACGTAATTATTGAGGGTGAATACCACCTGCCCAATCAGGAACACGCCTATTTGCAGCCGGAAGCGGCCTTGAGCTATGTGGACGAGCAGGGGCGGGTGACGGTGGAAATTGCCGGGCAGTGGACGCATGAAGACCAGGCACAAATTGCCCATGCGCTGGATTTGCCGCCGGAGCAGGTGCGCATTATTTACCCGGCCATTGGCGGCGCGTTTGGCGGACGCGAGGATATGTCCTTGCAAATTGTGATGGCGCTGGCAACATGGAAACTACACCAGCGCGGCGAAACGCGCCCCATTCGCTGCATCTGGAGCCGGGAAGAAAGCATTATCGGCCACCACAAACGACACCGGGCGCGGGCCAAGACACGCTGGGGGGCGACAAAAGAGGGAAAGATCACGGCCGTAGAAGCCGAAGTGTACATGGATGCCGGCGCCTACAACTACACCACCAACAAAGTGATGGGTAATTTCCATTTGACGGTCGGTGGGCCGTATGAAATCCCCAACGCGCATATTGACAGCTACGCCGTCTATACCAACAGCGTGCCCGGCGGTGCATTTCGCGGCTTTGGCGCGCCGCAGGGCTGTTTTGTAGCCGAATCGCAAATGAATAAACTGGCCGAAGCCCTGGGCATGAACCCGGTGGCACTGCGCCTGAAAAATTGCTACCGCGAAAACAGCATTGGCATCACCCAAACCCCCCTGCCCGCCGGCGTCAGCCTGCCCCAAGTGATTGAAGCCTGTGCGGCCAAAGCCGGTTGGCAGGTGGCAGGTGGCAAGTGGCAGGTAGCAGGTGAAGAATCTCCCAATCTCGCGGTGTCCTCACCGCCAATCTCCCAATCTCCAATCTCCAATCTCCAATCTCCTTTTCAATCTCTCCCCCCCAACCCCGCCACCCTCCGCTTTGGCCGGGGTTTCGCCTGCGCCTACAAAAACATCGGCTACTCCTTTGGCTTCCCGGAGCGGTGCGAGGCGACGATTGAACTCTACGGCGCGGGCAGCGTGGAGCGGGTGGTGCTGAAACATTCGGCGGCGGAGGTGGGGCAGGGCACGCACACGGCGCTGCGGCAGATGGCGGCTACGGCCGTCGGTGTACCGTTGGAGATGGTGGAGTTGGTGATGTCGGACACGGCCGTGACCGGTGATTCCGGCTCTGTTTCCGCTTCGCGCATGACGTGGATGGCCGGGAATGCCATTCAACTGGCCGCCGCGGCCGCCAAACAAGAGTGGACGGATGAAGACCGTCCGGCCATCGGCCATGCTCGCTTTACACCCCCCGCCACCGAACCCTTAAACCCGGAAACCGGCCATTCAACGCCCAATTTTGCCTACGGCTATGTGGCCGAATGTGTGGATTTGGCGGTAGATATTGAAACCGGGCATATCCACCTGCTGCGGGTGGTGTGCGCCGACGATGTGGGCAAGGCGATCAACCCACGATTGATTGAAGGACAGGTGGAAGGCGGCATGGTGCAGGCATTGGGTTATGCAGTGACGGAAGAGTTGGTGGTGCGGGACGGCCGTGTCCTGAACCCCCGCTTCAGCACCTACCTCATTCCCGGCGTCCGCGACATCCCCGATGCGGTCGAATCTGTCATCCTGGAAATCCCCGACCCGCGTGGCCCCTGGGGGGTGCGCGGCATGGCCGAAATGCCCTTCATCCCCCTGGCCCCCGCCATCGCCGCCGCCCTGCACGACGCCACCGGCGTCTGGTTCAACGAAATCCCGCTGACGCCGGGCAAGGTGGCAGCAAAATTACGTGATGCGTGAATGAACTCTCACGCATCACGTATCAGGCATCACACTTAAACCTATGGAAAAAATCATCCAGCAACTCAACCAGAAAGTAACCGCTGCGGAAGAGGATATTCTGCGCTTTTTCCGCGAGATTGTGGCGATTCCCAGTATGAACAGCGATATTGAAGCGGTCGGCCGGCGTATTGGCGAAGAGATGACAAAGCTGGGCTATGACGCCGTGTACGTGGACAAATATGGTTCGATTGTGGGCAAGATTGGCAGTGGCCCCAAAATCCTGCTCTACGACACCCACATAGACACTGTGGGCATTGGGGACCCGGCGCAGTGGGAATGGGACCCCTTCATCGGCAAAGTGGAAGATGGCCTGTTGTACGCTCGCGGCGCGTTGGACGAGAAAAACAGCACCCCCGGCATGGTCTACGGCCTGGCCTTTGCCCGCGACCTGGGTCTATTAGACGGTTTCACCTGCTACGTCCTGGGCAACATCGAGGAGTGGTGCGATGGCGTGGGCTGCGCCGCTTTCCACGATTGGGAAGGGGTACATCCCGACTTTGTGGTCATTGGCGAACCGACCAACATGAAGGTATATCGCGGCCACAAGGGACGCTACGAACTGGAAGTGACCTGTAAAGGCAAAAGCGCCCACGCCGCCAGCAACTATATGGGCGACAACGCCGTTTACAAGATGCTGCCGGTGATTGCGGCCATTTCCCGGTTGGAAGAGACGTTCACCCCAGATGAATTTTTAGGCATCGGGCGCATTACCGTCACCAAAGTCAGCAGCATCAGCCCCAGCAACAACGCCGTGCCCGACGAATGCACCATCTTCATTGACCGCCGCATCACCTTTGGCGAGACGAAGGAACTGGTGCGCGCCCAAATCGAAGCCATCATCCCCGCCGCCACAAGGAAAGATTTTGAAATTCGCGGCCTCACTTACAGGGAACCGAGTCATACCGGGGCGGTTTACGAATATGAGCAATACTTCCCATCCTGGGCGTTTCCTGAGGATCATCCGCTGGTTACGGCCGGCCGGGAAACGATGCGCGCGCTCTGGCCGGACACCGAAGACCTTCACGGGCAGGGCAAATGGGACTTTTCCACCAACGGCAACTACTGGGCGGGCAAGTTGGACATTCCCTGCATTGGTTTCGGCCCCGGCAACGAAATTTACGCCCATGCCGTCAATGAGCATGTGCCCCTGGCCGATGTGGTGGAGGCGACGAAATTTTATGGGTTGTTACCGGTGATGGTGAAACAAGAGATTGGAGATTAGAGATTGGAGATTGTCAGGGCAGGAGATTGCGCACGGACAGAGCGCCAATTTGCACACCACCTAAAACGACGGGTATCTCATCGGTCTCCCGATATGTGACCATGTGATGGTAGGTGGGCTGAGCCGTCAGGCCAGAGGGCTGTGTATATACCTCAATCTGCCGTTCTGTCAGGTTAACAATCCAATAAACAGCAATCCCGGCACGGCCGTAAATCCGCTTTTTCCAATTTTTATCCTGATTGATGGTGCTATCGGCCACTTCCACAAGCAAGGCAACTTCTTCCGGCATCGGGTGGCGCTGAGTAAAATCACGGCGTTTGCCTTTTACCACCAGCACATCTGGCTCCGGTTCACTGTCTGACATGGTAACCGGTTGTTGTGAACTAACAAAAAAGAGAGCAGGAATGATGGCTGTGATGGCTTCCCGGATTGTCTCGGTAACAAAGGCGTGGGGGGGATTAACAGTCATTTTTTCTACCAGGTACCCTTCCAGGAGTTCCAGGCGGTCATCTTCGGTGAGCAAGCCTGCCTCTAACATCTCATGGTAGCGTTCCACGCTGATTTGCCATAATTGTGGTTGGGCCTGGATTATTTCATTGGTTGAGGGATTTAGAAGTAAAGTCATTTCTCTATTCCAAAGATTACAAATCATCAATCCTGACGCTGATTATAACATGAACGATTACATTGAATGCCGATCTATTTACGGCGACACAAAACTGATTCCCAGAGAGAAGTTGGCGTTGCGCACGGCCGTGTACGCCATCATCATCCACCAGGGCAAAATCTTGCTGCTCAACTCCCGTTCAGCCAATTTGCTGGCGCTTCCCGGTGGCGGCGTGGAGATTGGCGAACCGATGGTCATGGCCCTTAAACGCGAGGTGCGGGAAGAGACGGGGCTGGAGGTAGAAATTGGTCAGTTTCTGCATTTTGAAGAAGAATTCTTCTACTACGACCCGGAGGATTTAGCCTTCCATAGTTTTCGTTTTGTTTTTGCATGTACACCGCTCACGTTTGAACTGCTCAATGATGAGGAGGTAGAGGATACAGAAGTAGAATGTCCCCGCTGGTATGACCCGCAACAGATAGACGAAACAGCATTGCAGGGTTTTAGTGGTCTTATCGTTAATTATCTCAAGAAAATTGAAGTGGAGGAAAGATAAATGCAAACTCATTTACGTGGTCGAGATATGATCACAACGCAGGAATGGACGAAGGATGAAATTGATACAGTGCTGGATGTGGCCTTTGAATTGAAACGACAGCGGGCACTGGGCATTTCCCATGCGTCGCTGCGGGACAAGGTGCTGGCGATGCTGTTTTTCTTCACCAGTACGCGCACACGGGCCAGCTTTGAGTCGGGTATTGTGCAGTTGGGCGGGCACGGGGCGTTTATTGACAGCACCACCACACAAATCAGCCATGGGGATACGGCAAAGGAGATTGGGGAGATTTACGGCCGTTACTTCGACGGTATCGCCATTCGCCAGTGTGATTGGGGGGTGGGCAACCAGTATATTCGGGACGTAGCCGCTGCCAGCCGGGTGCCGGTGCTGAATATGCAGTGTGACCATTTCCACCCGTTCCAGATTTTGGCCGACCTGATGACCATTATTGAGAAAAAGGGCGACCCGCGCGGGCTGACGATTAACGTGAGCTACGCCTATGCCGCCAGCTACCAGAAACCGATGAGTGTCCCCATCAGCCTGATCTTGCTGATGACCCGCTTTGGCATGAATGTGCGCCTGACCCATCCGCCGGAATTTAACCTGATGCCGCAATATGTGGAGCAGGCAAAGGAAAATGCCCGCAAGGCGCGGGGGTCTTTTGAGATTCTGGATGATTTCGACGCCGGATTTAAGGATGCGGACATTGTCTATCCCAAGTCATGGGGCTGCATGTTGACCACCAGCGATTTGCAGGAATCGGCCGAAATCAGCAAAAAATACACCGGCTGGATCACCGACGAGCGGCGCATGGCGCTGGCAAAGGAAGATGCCATTTACATGCACTGCCTGCCCGCCGACCGCAACATCGAGGTGACGGACGGCGTGATTGACGGCCCGCAGAGCGTGGTCTATGACGAAGCGGAAAACCGGCTGCATGTGCAGAAAGCGGTGATGGCATTGACCATGTAGTAAGCAGTCAGCAGTGTGCAGTGAGCAGTGAGCAGCAGTTTCTTCTTTATACTGCTCACTGCTGACTGCACACTGCTCACTTCGCAGTTATGAAACACATCCTCCACCTGAAATGCCTGATTTGCGACAAGGAATACCAGCCGGACGAAGTGACGTATGTGTGCCCGGCGCATGGGAATGAGGGGATATTGGATGTGGTGTATGACTACGGCCGTATCGCCGCCACCATCTCCCCCACCTCCTTAGCCACAAACCGGGAGACTTCCATCTGGCGGTACAAGCCGCTGCTGCCTGTCGCCCCGGACACGGCCGTGCCCCCCCTGGCTGTCGGCTGGACCCCCCTGTACAAAACCGACCGGCTGGCGAGCGATCTGGGGTTGCAGCATGTATGGGTGAAGGACGACGGCCGTAACCCTACCGCCTCCTTCAAAGACCGCGCCAGCGCCATGGCG
>CAADGU010000136.1 GCA_900696625.1 uncultured Chloroflexota bacterium
TAACATGTTTGAGCTACGCGAACCACAGCAAACACGCGTCTGCATGATGCGCTTGTCCTGCACTGGATAAAGCTTGCAGCTGTTTGTATGAGCGTTAGTTAACTCTACAACCAATACTTTTCAGGCACATCGCCCAGCCGGGGGAGGTTTACCTCCGCCAGTTGGGGGAGATCGGCAGAGGTTAGGGGTAGGGAAGGACAGGGTTTAGCGATTGATCAGGCGCTCAAACCCAAAACTGGGTGAAGGAAAGTTGATTCCTTCACCCAGTTATACAACCGGTTTGTAGTAACCGCTTTAGCGGGGAAAACCGGCTAAAAACAAAAAACTCGGCAGTTAGGGAACGAAGGTAATGCGACCCTCAATGACCGGCGTCACCGGTGAATACGTCATGAAGTATTCGGCCAACGCCTCATCCAGCGCCGGGCCAAAGTCATACGGATTCACGGCATAATCCCGGAACATGGTGTAATTATCACCACCACGACGCATAAAGTCATTGGTCACCACCCTGTACATCGCGTTCGGGTCTAGCGGATCCCAGTCTATCCCGTTCCACACATCCACACTGACAATACGCGAACCCACATCCTGTGCCGGATCAATCACATACCGCAGCCCGGAAACCTGGGCAAAACCGCCATTAGCGCTGGGGTAGAGACGAGCGCCATTTTCCAAAGCCTCCTTCACATACATACCTTGTAGTTCAAAAGTAGCAATGGCGTTACCAAAGGGCAGCGTCTCCAACACATTGCCCATCGTCACCGTGCCGGAGATGATGGGGGCGCGCAAACCGCCGCCATTCTGGAAGGCGATTTGGTATTCTTCACCTGGGGCTACTGTCTCATTGGCCTTCTCCAACATGGCATCAGATACCAGGTTACCCATCAAACATTCACCCAGGCGGCAAATCTGCTGGCCGCCGTCAACGATGAGCAAATCAACCGTCGTCGTGCCGACCACTGTTGTCCGCAAATCGGCCACGCCATCCCGGAATGGCTGCAACATCGCATCCAGGTCAGGGTCTTTTTCTACATCGGTTCCCAGGTAGATGGGGTTGCCATCATAAAAATAGACCAGACCACCGGGGCCAAAGGTTACGTTCAGATTGCCGAGGAAGGTTCCCCATTGATAAGCCGTTACTACCAGCACCGGCTCCCCGGACAAACTTTCGATCCTTGTGGGGTATTCACCGGCCGGCACCAAGGGCCCAAACTGCGGGAATGTGGGCGGCTCGAAGGTGATGGGGTCTGCCGGGTAGTAGAGGAAGGTGTGGCTGTGACCACCCACGATGATGTCTACATTGGTCACCTGTGCAGCCAGTTCCAGGTCTACATCATAACCTACGTGGGTAAGGGCGATGATCTTATCAACACCCTCAGCAGTCAGGGCATCGGCCGCTGCTTGCAGGCTAGAAATGGAGGCGGTAAAGGTGATGTTAGGGCCAGGGCTAGAGATGTTGGTGGTATCGGGCGTGGTCAGACCAATAATCCCAATCTCGTGCCCACCCCGTTCAATGACGACGTAAGGCGCGATGAGTCCCTGTAGGTCGGGGTCGGCGCTGGCGTCAATGTTGGCGCTCAGAACGGGGAAATCGGCGCCGGCGATGAAGTCAGCCAAAACCGAGGGGCCGTTGTCAAACTCATGGTTACCAATGGCCATGGCGTCATACCCAATGTAGTTCATGGTGAGCGTCAGCACATCGCCTTTGTACAGGTTATAGAACAGTGTGCCCTGGAACTGGTCGCCAGCGTCCAGCACCAATACGTTGGTTCTACTATCGCGGATGGCGTTCACGGCCGTAGCCACTCGTGGCGCACCGGCAATACATAAACCGGCATCGGCATCGGCCGGCGCACACCAGGCGCCGTTGCGGTTATACTCATCAACCCGCGCATGGAAGTCATTGGTGTGCAGAATGGTCAGCTCTAACCATTCGGCCGGGTCATAAGTGTAGTCCTTAAACAGGATGGGCAAAAAGAGGGTGGTTCCCCCTTCGCCCAACGGGGTGGCCGGGCTGGTTGTGTCGGAAGCACCGCTTGACGGCGCAGCCAGAACATTGAGGGACACCAGCAACATGCCCATAGTAAAAGCCAGCACTAACAGTAAACTCATTGATCGATTTCGCATATCATCTTACTCCTTATGAATGCCAGTAATCCGCCAAGACCTCTTGAAAATCAGGGGAGCGTTGCTTTGGTACGGAGAGGCGCCGGCGGGTACTTGACAAAATAGTTTGTTGGGGGATTTGTAAGAACAACTCAATTTTCCACCATAATCATTTATGGCCTGA
Source organism: uncultured Chloroflexota bacterium (assembly GCA_900696625.1). Taxonomy (GTDB): domain Bacteria; phylum Chloroflexota; class Anaerolineae; order Promineifilales; family Promineifilaceae; genus CAADGU01. The sequence continues at coordinate 2,291 of CAADGU010000136.1, forward strand.
GTTGTGGCTGGGGGTAATTGACATTCGGCAGTTAGTATCCATGCCAAATGTCACTAACAATTGGGGAGGGTGTTTATGTGTCCGTCAGTGAATGCGTTTTGGATGAAATGATGGGCCTTGGGGACGACGGCCGTTGACCCACTGCAATTATCCCGGCACAACGAATGGCAACCTCTATTTACACGTCATCTATGGGGGGTTCATGCGCCAACCAGTTGAGTTCGCTGTCGTGCAAGAAATGATTCGGCCAATCGAGCGATTTTTCTTCTATGCCCAGGAATTCCATGACCTGCGCGCAGAATTGGCCCACCAGGGGCAGGTCGTGGCCGGCCAACAACTTTTGTACCGATTCGTCAAAACGATCTGGTTTATGCTGTGCCTTTGCCGTTTCACGCAGCAACCATTTGTGATAGGGATACAACATTTCATTTTCATTGAGAATCAGGCGGCAGGAAAACAAGACCATTTTCTGGACGGCAAGGAGAATCAGGTAACTGTTTTGCTTTTTGACGCCCTCGCTATAAAACCAGCGCCAGGCCAACAGTTGGGCCGCAAATCGCTCCCGGCGCACCGCTTTTTCGGCGGTGGGGAATCTACTGACACCGGCCAACAGCTGCTCCAGGTTTTCAATCCTTGAGAATAAAACGGCATTGTCCTTGAAGGCATAGCGCGCCGGGTCGCTGCCCCGTTCGCTGATCTTTTGCAGAAAATCCAGGCTGACGACTTTGCAATCAACATAGCCGCCAGCGTAGGTGCAAATATCCCACAAACTAAACGCCAGCTTGTTTTCACGCTTTCTTCTTTCGTACTCCGCCTCATCCACAATGAGGGCCACATCTATATCCGAGTCCGATTCGGCAAACCCATGCGCCAGCGAACCGCCGAGCAGAATGGCCAGGATGGTCGTGTCTGTTTTGAATCTATCCAGGAATTTGTCAATTGCTTCTTGGTGCTGATTTTCCATGTCGAATGCAAATGCCACGGCCGTTTTCTTCATTCACCGGAAGAAATCCACATGTGACGATACCAAAATTCAGGAATGGCTGTAACAAACGAAAACGCGAACCGCATCACCTCATCAAATCAACTCCGGCTGTTTGATGTAATCTTCCGGTTTGATGGAGATGGCCTGGCTGGCGCTGTCTGTACCCATGCTGATGCCGTAGATGGTTTGCGCCGCCTGCACCGTGCCCCGGTTATGGGTGATGATGATGAACTGGGTGTTCAGGCTCAGTTCTTGCAGCAGTTCGCGGAAGCGGTTGACGTTGGCCTCGTCCAGCGCCGCGTCCACTTCATCCAGCACACAGAACGGCGTGGGCGCAACCTTGAGCAGGGAGAAGATAAGGGCCACGGCCGTCAGTGACCTTTCCCCCCCCGACAACAACCCCAACGCCTGCTCGCGCCGGTTGGGCAGCCGGGCAATAATATCCACGCCGCTGATCGTCAGATCATCCGGGTCCGTCAGCACCAGCCGCGCCGCACCGCCGCCAAACAACTGCGTAAAAATGCCGCCAAAGACCGCGTTCACCTTATCCACCGTCTCCGCAAAAGCCCGCGAGGTCAGGTCGTCCAGTTCGGCGATAATTTTGCGCAACTGCGCCTCCGTCTCGTTCAGGTCGCCTACCTGTTGCGTCATAAAATCGAAACGTTCCTGAGTGGCTTCGTACTCCTCCGGCGCGTCCGGGTTGATGGCCCCCATGCGGTGCATCTGCGCCCGGTACTCCTGAATGGTGCTTTCGATGTCCCCCGGCAGTTCGGTGACAACGGGCAGCGTTTCCACGCCGCCGATGGGCAGCGGCGTGGGGCCGGTCTGATCTTCATCGTAAGTCAGCGCCACCAGCCCCAGGTCGGCCTTGATGCGCTCTTGCAGATTTTCCAACGCCGTCTGGCTTTGCGTCAACGCGACTCTGGATTGGGTATAGAGCGTTTCGGCATCGTGGGTCACTTTTTGCAGCACGGCCGTACCTTCCTCCATCTGTGCCAGTTCCAACCGCGCCTCGCTCAATCGCTCCTTCAACGGCCCCAGCCGCGCTTCCAGGTCAGCCACCTGATCAAACAAACGGGTTCGCTCCTGTTCCTCGGCCGCCTGGGACAGCGCCGCCTGCTCCTGCTGCAACTGGGCGCGCCGCTCTTGCAGCCGCGCCAACTGCCCGGAAAATTGAGCCAGCGTCGCCCGGCGGCTGTCTACCACCGCCTGCCGCCCGGCTACAATCGTTTGCGCCGCATTCACCGCCTGCTGCAAACCATCGCGCTGCTGCTGCGATTCCGTCACCGGCAGCGCCGCCAGTTGAAGCTGCGCTGCCGCCGCCACCTTTTCCAATGTGACCAATTCGGCCGTATCCGCCTCAATTTGCGTCTCTATCTCGGCAATTCGCTGCTCCAGGCGACCCACTTCTTGCAACTGGCTCTGCCGCTGCCGCTCCACAAAACCAAGCTGCTGGCGTTGGCGGTCCATTTCTCGCTGCGCCTGGGACGCTTCCTGCCCGGCTTCCGTCAGCAGCCGGGCCAGCCGTACCTCTTCGTTTTGCAACTCGTCCACCTGATTTTGCA
>CAADGU010000137.1 GCA_900696625.1 uncultured Chloroflexota bacterium
CCGGCGATTGCCATTACCAAGACGGTGGGTACAGACCCCGGCGTTTGCGCGGCGACGGACACGATCACGGTTGATGAGGGAACCACTGTGTACTACTGCTATGCGGTGACCAACACGGGTAACGTGCCCTTGGGTCTGCACGATCTGGATGACAGTGAGTTAGGCAGCCTCTTCACGGGGTTGGCTTACAATCTGCTGCCGGGGGCGAGTGTGGATACGGTGGCGGCCGGGCTGACCATCAGTGCCACGCTCAATGTGACCACGACGAACACGGCGACGTGGACGGCTTACAACGCCGGTCCCATCAACCTGGTCACGGCCACGGCCTCGGCTACGGTGAACGTCACACCGGTGGCTCCACCCTTCAATTACATCTACCTGCCGATCATCTTGAAACCGTAAGCCAACCGATTGATTGACTTGCGCTAAAAAACGGCCGTGTCCCCGACACGGCCGTTTTTATTTGCAGCCTTACGTGTTAATATAGTACCAAAGTCATCTATCAGCTTTGCCTCGCCGCACAAATCAAAAGGAGAAACCCATGATGAAACGAAATCCGATATCACTCTTTGTGTTTGGTCTGATCTTTCTGGCCTTACTGCTGCCACTGGCAGCCCTGGCTCAAAACGGTGGACTGGCCGATGTGGACTCGGCGGAAACATTGCGGGAGCAGGCCAGAGCGCGGGCAGCCGAAAGGGAAACGGCCGTGTCTCCCCCCGCAACCCTGCTGACCCCGCAAAATGTAGACTATCCTTTGTTTGTTGGGGTGGATGACGCCGCCATACCGGCTTACCAGATTGATGTCATTACCAATAACTTCTTACCGGTATTTTCCGGCGTTCAGGTTTGGGGGGCCGGCTTTGATGAAGTGAATAACATAGTGTATTTCAATAGTGGCGCAACCCTGTATGAATGGCCGGTTGGTGGCGTAATCAATCAGTTAGGCGTCATCACCGATCCCGGCGGGGCCATTCAAAGCATGGTTGCCCTGGCTTTTTACGAGGGCACACTCTATGGCACAAAAAACATTGCCAACGAAGCAGTTTATATCATTGACCCGGCCACCCAAATTGCTACCATTTATATTGACTACGTAGATGCCGATTATGATTTTGGTGGGTTGGCCATTGACCCGAACACCGGCGAGTTTTACGCCACCAATGACGACCTGACGCCGTTTGGGTCTGGACTGTACCGTATCAATCTTGATGGCACGGCCACGTTCATCGCGCCATACCCGGCGGGTGAAACAGACCTGGATGGTCTAGCCATTAGCCCAGAAGGATTTGCTTATCTGGTGCCCGATGAACCAGGTCTCATTTACGTCTATGACCTCGCTGCCGGCGTCTATGTGACACCCCTGGACAACCCCTGGACTACCGCCGAGGTTTTCTCCGGCGCTACCTGGATTTGGGAGCCTTCCCAATTCGTGTGTAATACCGACCCCATTACGATTCCCAGTTCTGGGGCAGGCACCCCATACCCCTCGACTATTACGGTGAGCGGGTATGATCCGGCCATCACTGATGTGAATGTGCAACTGGCAGGCTTGAGCCATACCTGGCCGGATGACATTGACATTTTGCTGGTTGGCCCTGAGGGTGAGAACCTGGTTATTATGTCAGACGCTGGCGGCAGTGCGGATCTGGTGAATGTGGATCTGATCTTCGACGATGCCGCGCCAGGCCCATTGCCGGACAGCACACAAATCATCTCCGGCACATACCAGCCGACCGACTATGAGCCGGGCGATGCCTTCGATCCACCCGCGCCCACCCCTTCAACCGCCACTACCCTGGCTACTTTCAACGGCACAAACCCTAATGGCGACTGGCATCTTTACATCATGGACGATACCGGCAGCGATTTGGGTCAATTAGCCGGTGGCTGGTGTTTGCAAATCACAGCGGAACCGACGGATGCGCGGCTGGCGGTGGCTCATTTAGCGCCGTTTGCGCCGGGGGCAGGCACGGCCGTGACCATCACCCTCAACGCCACCCCTGTCCTTACTGACTTTGTCTATGGCGATTCCACACCATATCTGACCGTCCCGGCGGGTAGTTATGACGTGGCAGTGTTCCCGGCAGGCAGCCCCACGCCGGCCATCACCGGCACATTTACCCTGACGGCCGGTCTGGATTATTCGGTAATCGCCATTGGCGATGGCGCAGACCAGCCATTAGAATTACTGGCCCTGGTAGACGATAACGCCGCGCCTGCATCTGGCAACTTTAAGTTGCGTTTGGGGCACCTGGCCCCCTTCGCCGCCGGTAACGCCACCGCTGACGTGCGTCTACAAGATGGCACACCCGTGCTAACAGACGTGAACTTCGGTGATGTGTTCCCCTATCTGGAACTACCGGCAGGCACATATGATCTGAAAATCACCACGCCCGGTGGGGCAGTGACGCTCATTGATCCTATGCCCGTTACCTTTGCTGACGGCGATATTCTGTCCGCGTTTGCTACCGGTGACGGCAGCAATCAAGGCCTGGGTGTTTTTGCCTGGCCGTCGGATGCCGTTGGTTTCTTCCTCCCGCTGGCTGCGACGATTGCGGTGGACCCAACGGAAATTGTGGTTAGCCAGGCGGTAACTACCGTTGTCAATTACCCCTTGACAATCAGTAATATCGGCGCAAGTGACCTGAACTGGACGATTGAAGAAGACGCCGGGGTACTGGTATCTGCTGAAAGCTGGGCCTCACCTTCGATTGAGCTGCCGCCAGCCGGGACGACCGGCAGCCGCGGCGGCGCGGTAGATGCGCAGTCGCCGATTACCTATGACTCACCGGCAGACTTTAGCGAAGACTTTGCGGACATCACCAACCTGCCCGGCTGGTTCATGCAAAACAACAGCGCTCCTTTAGGCTCTACCGGTTGGTTCCAGGGTAATTCAGCCGTCTTCCCGGCTCATGCCGGCGATCCCACCGCCTATATCGGCGCTAACTTCAACAATACCAGTGGTGTAGGCACCATTAGCAACTGGTTATTAACGCCGGAATTGACCTTGAGCAACGGCGACACCCTGTCATTCTGGACGCGCACCGCTGCCGGCAGCACCTGGCCGGACCGGTTGCAAGTGCGTTTGAGTACAGCCGGCGCCAGCACCAATGTAGGTAGTGGCGCTAATGATGTGGGCGACTTTACCACCCTGCTCCTGGACATCAATGACACCTACACGGTGGGTGGTTATCCAGAAGTATGGACGCAGTTTACGGTGACGTTGAGCGGCATTCCCGCGGGCACAACGGGGCGATTTGCTCTCCGGTACTATGTTGAAAATGGTGGCCCAAATGGCGCAAATTCAAACTACATTGGGATTGACACAATGGAGTACGTCAGCAACCCCATCCCGGCATTATGTGATCTGCCGACAGATATTGTCTGGGTGGACGTCAGCCCGACGAGCGGCACGACGGCAGCAGGTGATAGCAGCCAGGTGTCTGTGACGTTTGACACGACGGGGCTAACTGCGGGTAATACCTACACCGGTACGTTGTGCATCAACAGCAATGACCCGGTGGATCCGCTGGTGACAGTGCCGCTGACCCTGACGGTGGCAGCGGCCAACCCGGCGATTGCCATTACCAAGACAGTGGGTACAGACCCCGGCGTTTGCGCTACGACGGACACGATCACGGTTGATGAGGGAACCACCGTGTACTACTGTTATGCGGTGACCAACACGGGCAACGTACCTCTGGGTCTGCATGATCTGGATGACAGTGAGTTAGGCAATCTCTTCACGGGGTTGGCTTACAATCTGCTGCCAGGGGCGAGTGTGGACACGGTGGCGGCCGGGCTGACCATCAGTGCCACGCTCAATGTGACCACGACGAACACGGCGACATGGACGGCTTACAACGCCGGGCCTATCAACCCGGTCACGGCCACAGCCTCGGCAACGGTGAACGTCACACCGGCGGCGCCACCTTTCAATTACATCTACCTGCCGATTATTTTGAAACCGTAACCTGAGGATTATGTAATTGGGTAATTGGGTAATTGGCTGTTTTTAATTACTCAATTACCCAATTACTCACTTACTCAATTACCAAAGCGATAGCTTGTTCGTAAACGACCACTGAGTCTTTAGGGTACAGGACGGCCGTCCTCGCCACAC
>CAADGU010000138.1 GCA_900696625.1 uncultured Chloroflexota bacterium
CCAATTACCCAATTACTTCATGACCAATGACAAAGGACAACTGAGCAATGGACTTCCCGCGCTATCTGGCAGCCAAAAAAACAGTAGATGACCGGGCGCTCAACAAGGAGGTATGGTGGGCGCTGCGTGACCATTTACCGCCGGAACCGGCCATTATTGAAGTGGGGGCGGGCATTGGCACGATGGTTGAACGGCTGGTTGAACAAGGGTTCATACACCAGGGGAGGTACACGGCCGTAGATCATCACCCCGCCAACATGGCCACTGCCCACCAACGGTTGGCGCATTTGCCGCCGGCGCTGCGTCTGGAATTGGTGGCCGAAGATTTGTATGCTTTTGCGCGCCGGATTCACGGCCGTGAAACCTGGGATGTGTTGATCGCTCATGCCGTTCTCGACTTGCTAGACATTGCGACGGCACTGCCGGTGCTGTTTTCACTGCTCAAGCCGGGGGGGCTGTTTTATTTCAGCCTGAATTTTGACGGGGCCACCATTTTTGAACCGGCCATTGACCCGCCGTTCGATGCCCTGGTGTCGCGGCTTTATCACCGCACAATGGACGAGCGACTGGTGGGTGAACGGCCGTCGGGCGACAGCCATACCGGGCGGCATTTATTTACACACTTGAAAAACCAGGGGACGGACATTGTGGCGGCGGGCAGTTCCGACTGGGTGGTGTGGGCGCGGCACGGCCGTTACCCGGCCGACGAAGCCTACTTTTTGCACTTCATTATCCACACCATGCACAAAGCATTACAAGGCCATCCCGAATTGAGTGCAGCGCAGTTTGACCAATGGATTGCCCAACGCTATGCCCAAATTGAACGCGGCGAACTGGTCTACATCGCCCACCAGCTAGACTTCTTAGGTGTCATCAAGCCTTTGCCGGATCAGGTAATTGGGTAATTGGAGATTGGGAGACTTGTCCTGAGTTTGTCGAAGGATTGGGAGATTGGAGATCACCTTGTCACCCCTTCACCCCCTCACCTGCTCACCCCGCTCCTTACCGAAACGGCTGCTGCAAAATGAAGGACCAAAGCCAGGCGGCCGCTACCCCCCCCAGGAAGCCAAAAAAGTGGCCGACATTAGACACGTTTCCTTTTTGCGGAATGAAAATGAGGCGCAACAGGCCGTAATAAACACCCAATATGACAAAGCCGATAATGACGGCGGCGGCATCGCGGGTGAAAAAGCCGCGCAGCAGCAGAAACCCAAAATACCCAGTGATCATGCCGCTGGCCCCGGCCGTGACCACATTCCCCTTTTCAAACAGCCACAGCCCGAGATTGTCAATGATGATGATCACGGCCGTTGCCAGCAAAAATTCTTGTGGATCAGGCAAGGCAATAATCGCCGCCATCGGCAGCCAGCCGATGCTGTTGCCCCACAGATGCCGCCAGTTCAAATGGATAAACGGATTCAGAATCCAGGCCAGAAAATGATTGCCCTTTGACGCCCGCACGCCCCGCAAACCAAACCGGTTGATCATCCCATCCCGAAAGATAATCCAGTCAATCAGCCGGATAACCAGCATAATCCCATACAGCCCCAGGACAATTTGCAGGCCTTCCGGCAGGTTGCGAAATAGTTGCAGCAGAGCGTTGGCATCCATGGGAAGCGGCAAGCAGGAGATTCGGGATCAGCAATCTCCAATCTCTAATCGTATTTATACAGGTATCTCTCGACTGTCATACCCGTGTAGGCGGGTATCCAGATGCGTGGATTCCTGCCTTCGCAGGAATGACCTGTACAGTTACCTTTAATCTCTAATTATCATTCCTATCCAGCCAGAGCAGTATAATCAACACCAATTCCACTGCTTTATCCAGCAGGCCAACGGGGCCCCAGATGTCCGGCCAGTTGAAGACAAAATAGAGGATGAAGGTCACGGCCGTGTACCCCATCAGCGCCCACCGAATCAGGCTGCGCTGCGAGGCCAGTTGCGGAAAGAAATACAGGCAGAGTACCAACACCAGATAGCCAATGCCATTAGCAATAAACAGGGGATTGCTCCAGCCACCCAATCCCAGGTGAATGAGCGCCGTCACCACCACCAACCCGGTAATCACCCATTGTCGTGTTGATAATGATAGATTCATGTCCAAATCCTCCTTATGACAGAGTTTCTGATCTCTGTTATAAAATTGTGGAAACACCTGTGTAAGCGAGCCATACAAATGTAATGTAAGTTGCCCCGACTGGCAAAAACTCCTTGCCCCTTCATTCGCTCACCTGCTCACCGCATCATTTTCCACCCCCACCACAACCCCAACAGCCCCAACGCCACATCCCGCCCCCGAATGAGCAGACTGGCGGCTACGCCAACAGCCGGGTCTGCACCCATCAAACTCAGCGCAAAAACCTGGCTGGCTTCCAACGCTCCCAGGCCGCCGGGCAGCGGCAGCAGATACGCCAGCCGCATAGCCGTCAGCGCCACAATAATTTGTACCGGGGATAGTTCTGCCCCAAGGAAGGTGAGCATGAGGCCATATTCCAGCAGCAGCACCAGCCAGCTTGCCGCCGAAAACAGCAGCGCCAGAACAAACAGGCGTGGCGAGCGGCGGCAAAGCTGGTGGGCCTGTGTTTCGCTGGCAGCCAGAGCGGTCACGGCCGTCTCATACCACTGCCACCGCCGCCCCACCGGCTGCCCCCAACGGAACGCGCCGCTCAACGGCCGTCGCCCGCCCCATATCGCCGCCAGATAAAACAGGGGAAACAGCAGCAGCCCGCCCGCCAATCCGATAGCCTCTTCCCCCATACTTGCCCGCAGCAGCCCGGCGTGCCATGTGACCAGTACGCCAAACAGCAAAAAGGCAAAATTGACCAGCAGTTCCAGGGATTTATCTAACGACACGGCAGACACGGCCGTGCGCCGGGGAACACCATGCACCTTTTCGGCCAGCAACACCTGCACCGGTTCGCCGCCAAAATGAGGCCCCGGCGTGAAGTAGCTGACGCCAAACGCTGCCAGCCGGTGGCCCACCGCCATGCCCAACGGCAGCCGCCAACCCATCCCCCACAGCAGCAGCCACCACCGCCCCGTCAGCCACACCAGCGCCACCCCATTTAGCACAACCAGCGTTCCTACTTGCCTCCACGTCAGATCGCGCAATGTTTCCAGCACGGCCGTCAGCGGCACTGCCCGCACCACCCATGCCAGCAGGAGGACGGCCGTCAGCCAGGGCAACCAGACCACATATCGCTTTGCCACCATGTGCATCGCGCCATTATCCATGGGCCGGTCAAGAAGTTCAACTGTTCTGGTTGCGCTGCTGCTTGCTGTTCTTGCTGCCTGGCAAGGCAGACCTGACAGGTTTCAGAAAACCTGTCAGGCCTATTGCCCGAAACTCGTGGAGGAGTGCGCATCCTCAGATGCGCATCTGAGGATGCGCACTCCTCTTACCTCCATTTATTGAGGTTATTACCGCAAAAAACCCAACGGCGCTGACGGCAAACAGTCGGCTGCTGGCTCTTTGTTTGGGTCGGCCAGAAAAGCGACGACGAGTTCTACGCCGCAGGAATGGCTGAAGGTGACGCCATGGGATACGCCAATAAAGGTGAAAAGAAAGCTATTGGGCAGGTAAGCGGCGGCGGCTTCCGCATACGCTGGCGGCGTAACAGGATCATAGTCACCGGCCAGCAGCAGGATGGGTAGGTCGCTGATCACCGGCTCATTTTCCTTTGGTGGGGCCGGCGCTATGTGCCAGGCGGCGCAGAGTTCCAGGGTGTTGGCTATGTTCTCGGCAACTGCGCGCGCCAACTGTGGCGGCAGTGTTTCGCTGCCCGCGGCGCTCTCGGCTTCGGTCGTGAAAGGGAATTCCTCAAAGCAGTGTACCGAATAGCCCATCCCTTCACTGAGAAAAGCAGCCTTATGCAGCGTATCGTTCAGATATTGCGTCAATCGGCTGCTTTGACCATTTTCAAGCTGGCGCACCATCTGCGGCAGGGCGCTGATCTGTTGGCGGTTATACATCATCTCAAAAACGATTGAGAGCAAGGCATCACCGGTTACAGGTACCCGGTAATTGGCCAGGTTCACAGAGTCAGAAACCGTCACAGTCAGCGGCTCGGCGTTCAGGACATCCACCAGATGGTAAAAGCGTGTTTCCAGGTCGGGGTAAGCGGCATTGCAGGCAGCATCAGCGGCACAGCGGGCAAACAGCAGGCTAAAAGCGCGCTGAACGTTGGCGCCCGCTACGGCATAAGCGTCCACCTGGGGTGGGTAAACGGAATCGAGAATGACGCTGCGGATGGCGCCGGTGTGGCCGAAATCACGCACGGCCGTTAACGCCAGCCGCGTCCCATAGGAAACTCCCAGTAAATTCCAGCTTTCGTAGCCCAATGCCTGGCGCAGGTCATCCAGGTCGGCGGCGCTGGCGGCGCTGTTGTAGGCAGCCAGGTTGACCCCGTCAGCGATCAGCCGTTCGCGGCAGGCCATGAGTGCGGCCATGACCATCGCCTGCTGCTCATCCGCGTCTAACGGCCGTTCGATATTCGCCAACTGTGCCTCCTCCAATTCCGGGCAATCCAGCGAGGGTTCGGCGTAACCTGTACCGCGCTGGTCAAAAATGATCAGGTCGCGCTGGCGCAAAATGTCCTGATATTGCGTAACCAAAAAAAGGTCATGTCCAGAGCGCGATCTCCCGGCCCACCGGCAAG
>CAADGU010000139.1 GCA_900696625.1 uncultured Chloroflexota bacterium
ACCGCAATCACCATCGCCAGCAAAATGGCGGCAGGTGCGTTAATCGTCATGCTGATGCTGACCTTATCCAGCGGAATGCCATCCAGTAATATTTGCATGTCGCGTAAACTGGGGATGCTGACGCCCACCTTGCCCACCTCACCCAACGCCATCGGATCATCGGCGTCATAGCCGATCTGCGTGGGCAAATCAAAGGCCACCGACAGACCGGTCTGCCCTTGCGCTAGCAGAAATTTGTAGCGTTGGTTGGATTCAACGGCCGTGCCAAACCCCGCATACTGCCGCATCGTCCAAAACCGCCCCCGGTACATTGTCGGCTGTACCCCGCGCGTAAATGGGTATTCGCCAGGAAAACCCATTTTGTCTTCATAGTCTGGGTCTGGGTACGGCGGCAAATAGATTGGTTCAATTTCAATGCCGGAGGAGGTGCTAAAGGGGGTTTTTCGTTCGGGGAAACGAGTACGGGTTGGTTTGAGAACCTGCTCTTCCCATTCGGTTTTGCGCTCTTGTAGTGGTTTCATAGGGGAGATTATACGCCAGTTGGGGATCATGGCGATAACAACGGAAGTCAATGATTTGGGGTGCAATTCGTCAATAAATCTGGTAGTGTAAAGTAGTTTACAAAGCTGATGTAGTCATACAACATATCAGGATTTTTATCTTCATTGTAAGATATGGTCATCATTCAAAAACAGGAATGATGAACCCAAAAAATCCAATTTTCCTCCTTTTCTCCTTCTTCTCCTCTTCCCGCAAAAAGCCTCGCCCCGCGAGGCTTTTTGTGTTTCTGGGGATAAAAAAAAGTGCCAGGCACAGGGCGCAAAACCTGGGAATTAACAGGCCGTTTTGCCCTGAGCCTGGCGCTGCTTTTAAGAACAACTAGAGCAGATCCGCCACGACTGCTTTTTCTTCTTCCAGTTCAGCTTCGGTCAGTTTGATTTTCTCGCGGGCAAAATTGCTGAGAGGTAAACCTTGCACAATTTCGTACCCGCCCTGCCCGTCGCTGGCGAGGGGGAAGGAGAAGTTTAGCCCTTTGGCGACGCCGTAGCTGCCATCGGAGAGGACGCCGGCCGAGAACCAATGCCCGGCGGGGGTGGCGCTTTCCATGCTTTTGACGTGATCTAAGGCGGCGCTGGCGGCGCTGGCAGCCGAAGACAGGCCACGCGCTTCAATAATGGCCGCGCCCCGTTTTTGCACTACCGAGATAAACTCACCGCGTAGCCAGTTGTGGTCGGTGATGACGTCCATGGCCGGACGGCCGTTAATCTTTGCATTTTCCGCGTCCGGGTATTGGGTGGCGCTGTGGTTGCCCCAGATGGTGACGTTGGACACGGCCGTGACTGGTACGCCCGCTTTCTGCGCCAATTGGGCATAGGCCCGGTTTTGGTCCAGCCGGGTCATGGCGGCAAACCGTTCCGCAGGCAGGTCGGAATTTTTGGTGGCAATCAGGCAGTTGGTGTTGGCCGGGTTGCCCACCACCAGCACACGGGCATCGGCGGCGGCTTTGTTGAGGGCGTTGCCCTGCCCGGTGAAAATGGGGCCATTTTCCCGGATCAATTCGCCCCGTTCCATCCCCTTCGTGCGTGGCTTGGAGCCAATCAGCAGCGCCCAGTTCACGCCATCAAAAGCCGTTTCCGCGTTGTCTGTCACGATAATGTTGTCTAAGAGCGGAAAGGCACAGTCGTGTAATTCCATGACTACCCCTTCCAATGCTTTGAGGGCGGGGGTGATTTCCAACAAATGCAAAGATATTTTGGTGTGGTGGCCGAAGATTTCGCCGGAGGCAAGCCGGAATAAAATGGCATAACCAATCTGCCCGGCAGCACCGGTCACAGCGACCTTAACAGATTCTCGTTTCATGTTTTGTTCTCCTGTTTTGAAACTTGTGTGATTTGTTTATGTGCGGATAGTGATTGACAACCGGCATGTAGGGCCGATATTAACCGCAATTATCGCCGCCGACCCGGTTTTCGCCAATACTAACTGTCATGTGTATGGCACGACATCTATTACATCCTTATTTTGCAGTCCACGCTGGCGTACCACTTCGTAGAGCAGGAGGGCGGTGGAGACGGAGAGGTTTAGGCTGTCAACCTGACCATACATCGGGATGAGCAGCCGGGTATCGGCGGCGCCTAGCCAGGTCTGGCTGAGGCCGTTGGCTTCGCTGCCCATGACGAGGGCAACCGGGTTTTGCAGGTTCACGGCCGTGTACAATTCCTCCCCTTCTGGTGTTGCCGCCATCATCTGGATGTTACGCTCACGCAGCCAGGCTATGAGTTGGTCGGTGGGGGACGCCGTCACCGGCACAGTGAACAACGCCCCCAAACTGGCGCGCACCACATTGGGATTAAAGATGTCCGTACCCTCGCTCACAGCGCCCTCGCCTGTCTCTGTTTCGCTGATGATGACGGCATCCACACCGGCGGCGTCGGCGGTGCGCAGGATGGCCCCCAAATTGCCTGGCTTTTCGCCGCCTTCGACTATGACCAGGAAGGGGTTGGGCGAGAGCAGGAGGGAGGCTAACGGCCGTGTCCAATACGGAATCAGCAGCAGCACCCCACCACTTTCGCCCCGATAAGCCACTTTGGCAAACAGGTCGGGGGTGATGGTGAAGAGTGAACAATGGCCGGTTTTTTCCAGATGGTGGAGTTGGTCGGTGACGGCCGTAGCCGCCGCCCCACGCGCCAATTCCGGGCAAATATAGGCTTCCTCTGGCATAAAGCCATTGGCCAACGCCAGCGCCGCTTCGCGCACCCCTTCCACCACCATCAATCGCTGCGCGTCCCGCTGCCGCCGGTTTTGCAGCTTGACCAGATTTTTAATGCGGTTGTTTTGCGGGCTGGTGATGGGGGCAGGCATGGGGGAGATAGAGATTGGGAGATTGGGAGATTAGGAGATTGCGGCGTTACCAATCTCTCAATCTCTCAATTTCCTAATCTCAATACATTCCTGTTCGATACGCCTCTTTGCGGGCTACATAATTTTGCACGGCGCGAGGGCCTAGCTCTTGTTGGCTGGCGGAGAGTGGCCCGAAGATGCGGGCGGGTACGCCCAATACCAGCTTGCCGGGAGGCACTTGCATGCCCGGCGAGACGACCGCGCCGGCAGCGACCATCGCGCCTGCGCCAATGTGTGCGCCGTCTAGTACGATAGCGCCCATGCCGATGAGGACGCCGTCTTCGACGGTGCAGCCATGCACGATAGCGCGGTGGCCGATGGTGACGTTACGGCCGACCACGCAGGGGAACCCCGCGGACACGTGCAGCACGGCGCCATCTTGTATGTTGCTGTTTTCACCGACGGTGATGGGTTCGTCGTCGCCGCGCAGCACGGCGCCAAACCAGACGCTGACGTTTTCAGCTAATGTGACAGCGC
>CAADGU010000140.1 GCA_900696625.1 uncultured Chloroflexota bacterium
CAGCACCGCGCTTTTCACCTGGGCGCTGGCTACGGGCATTTCATATTGGATGGCGTGCAGGGGAGCAGGGGTGAGGTGTAGGGGGGCACGGCCGTCGGTCGTCTCGATCTGTGCGCCCATCAGCCGCAGCGGCTCGGCAATACGGCGCATCGGCCGTTTGCGCAGCTGCTCACTGCCATCCAACGTCACCGGGAAGCGCTGCCCGGCCATCAGCCCCGCCAGCAGCCGGATACCCGTGCCGGCATTGCGCAAATCCAGCGGCCTGCCCGGTGGTTGCAGCCCGTGCAGCCCCCGCCCTTCAATTTGCAAATCCCAGGCGGTGGGCGACTTTTTATCAATCTCAATTTCCACACCCAATGCCCGCACCGCGCCCAGCGTCGCCAGCGTATCCCCGGCGGGCAGCCAGCGGCGAATCACGCTCACACCCTCGGCAATAGCCGCCAACATCACCGCCCGGTGGCTGATGGATTTGTCGCCGGGCACGGTGATTATGCCCCGCAGTGGGGTGGTTTGAGGGTGGATCAGCAATTTGGTGGACATGTTTTCTCCGGTACGGGGGGATCGGTGAACGGTAAACGGTGAAAGGTAATCGGTGACAAGGTGTCAGGCATATCTCTTCTACGGTTTGGCAAAGGGATGGCGAACCTGAAGGTTTAGATGCTGTTCAAAGGGGTCAAAATCACGGTCAGCATGGAGCAAAGCCAGCTTATTTTCGATGCAAAATGTAGCAATCAAACAATCAATTGTTTTGCGAATAGTGATGCCTTTGGCGCGGAGGGACCGATAGTTTTGGGCGCTTTTGACGGCCGTGTCCATTCCTACCATCTCCACCACTCGAAATTTAAGCAAAGCTGTTCGCGCTTTATCAAAATCCTTTTGCCGGCGAAATCCTTGCAACACCTCAGCCAGAATCAGGTCACCTGTGAAGATCATTTCCTGGCCTAATGCCCGGTGTAGATAGTCAGTTTCCGGGGTTATAACGCCATTGAAATAATCAATCCAGACGGAGGAATCAACCAGAAGGCTCAAAACGACCTTCCCGCATCTCGGCTAGATTGCCATTCCACGATAGTTGCCCACGCAACTCACGTACCTGCGACTGCTCATAGATCTGGATGAGCAACCGCAGCGCTTCTTCCACCACCTGCCGCTTTGTCTGGATACCGGATAGACGTTGCGCCTGAGCCATTAAGTCGTCATCAATTACCACATTGGTACGCATCATTCACCTCACAAAAAAGCCCGAATGTGTATAGATTAGCAAGATTATGTGTATTCTGCAACCACTCAATAATTAACCGATGACCGATTACCGCTTTAGTCGCTTCATCTGGCGCACAACCTTTTGCGTCTTTTTGTCCTCGCGGTCAGGATCCAGGCGGGCGACGGGTGGGCGTTTTTGCACTTCCGCCTGGGCCAGGGCGTGGTGGATGAGTAGGATATTTTTCTCCCGCATAAATTGTTCGTGAGTGGCGTCAGGGTGGTCTTGTTGGAAGGCCGTTTCAGCCGCCAGCATCTTCTCTTTCACGTCCTGAATTTCGGCGGCGGGCAAATAGGCGGCGTTGGTGCTGAACTCCAGCCGATCCAACACCGGCACGAGCCGCGCCAGAATGACCTCGCCAATCTCCACAATGCCCCGCCCGCCGGCGTCATACACCGTAAATTCTTCGCCGGTGAGGTAGTCCCGCAGGAAGAGGGTTTGCCCTTCATAACCGGTCAGCTCATACGCGCCGGCCGGGGGCGCCGGCCGCCATTCGTCCAGCGCTGCCTGCTGGTGGCTGGACAGGTCTTCATACCGCTCATCATAATAGAGATTGATCAGGCGGCTGCCATCGGCCAGGGGGTAATCAAAGACAAACCAGTCAAAAAAGCGAAGCGCCTCTGGCTGGCTCATCTCTTCGGCATTATCAAAGGTGTAAAACTCATTCCAATACAACGGCAAGGCTTTGGCAAAATCTTCATTGAAGCGTTCATCGCGGGCAAACTTGAGCAGGTCACGGCGGATATAACGCACCGCTTCCTGCCGGGCGCGCCGTTCGCTCTCTTTGACCTGGTCTTCTTTCAGGTGGCACTGCTTGTACTTTTTGCCACTGCCACAGTAACAGGGGTCGTTTCGTCCGGGTGTGTCCATGTTGTCTCCTCTTTTCTAAAGAAAGTAAGCAGTGAGCGGTAAGCAGTGAGCAGTGGTTTGACCGCTCACTGCTAACTGCTTACTGCCAACTGCTCACTAGCCACTGCGCACTTCAAGACCAGCCAGAATAGGCAACAACTCACTCAATCGCTCAATCGCGTAATCGGGCTTAATGCCGTTCAATTCGTAATTGAGGTGGGGCGGGCTGATCAGGACGCTGGTGAGTCCGGCGGTATTGGCCCCGGCAATATCGTTTTCGGGGCGGTCCCCAACAAAGACAGCCTGTGCCGGTTGGATGGCCAGCATATTCAATACACGTTCATAAATGGCGGGATGGGGTTTCATGTAACCGGTATCGCCAGAGGTGACGCGGGCATCCAGATAGGGCAGCAGACCATATGTTTCCAGTTCCACGTCGCGCATCCACATGGGCTGCATGGCGTTGGTGATCAGGCCAATTTTGTACCCCTGTTGGCGCAGGGTATGCAGGGTGTGGATGGCGTCGGGATACGGCCGTACCCCCGGCACCGGCTGCCAGTTATAGACCCGCAGCAATTCATCCATGTCAAACTGGTGGGCCTCCAGGCCAGATTCTTGCAAGGTCTGGGCGATTACCTGCGCCAACGAGACGCCAGCCCAGGTCAATTTGGCTTGCTGCCACAGCCGAACCAAGACCTCGCCAAAACAGTCCAGAAAATCTTCTTCATCGGGCAAGGCGTGTCCCTGGGCTGTCAGGTAGGTATACACCTGCCGCAAATGGCGTTGGCCAATAGCGGCGCCATGAATTTCCTGGCCTGACCAATCAATCAGGGTGTCGTCCAGGTCAAAAATAACGGCCGTAATCCTACGTTCAAACTGGTACATGTTCCGTCGGCGGGGTCTCTTTCTCTTTTTTGTTGGCAACACGGTCAAGCAGGATTACGGCCGTGATCCCCACCCCCGCCAACAGCAACGCCACCACAAACTCCATCACCCCCGCCTGGGTAGATAAATTCGGCAGCACGTTCAACTGCTTGATCACAATACGAAAACCCTCACTGTCCAGCACATATTGGCCCAACGCATCTTGCAGCCAGGCCACGTCCTGTTTCCACGGCCACACCTTGCGCAAACTACCGATCATCAAACCGATCAGCACCGCCACCGTCCAATCGTGATATTTCTTAAACAGCCAGCTGAGTACCTGGGCAAAGGTAATCAACCCAATGGCCGCGCCAATTCCCAGGCAAAAAATGCGCCAGGCTTCACTAAAATCGCCGGCGCGGATCGCGTTGACTGTGGACAGTGTATCCAGATATTTGCCCATTACCACCAGCAGGAAAGCGCCGGAAATACCGGGCAAAATCATAGCGCAGCTAGCCACCGCGCCCGCCAGAATCCAAAACCACCAGGTATCGGGGGTTTGCAGCGGCACCAGCCCCACCAGGATATAAGCGCCAACCGCGCCCATCAGCAGCAGCCCGATCTTCCCCGCCGACCACTGCTTGATTCGTTTGGCTACCACAATGGCCGAAGCCAGCACCAGTCCAAAGAAAAAGCTCCAGATATATACCGGCTGGTTGACCAGCAGCGTCTCCAAAATACCGGAGAGGGTGATGATGGCAATAAAAATGCCCAGCCCCACCGCCATAAGAAATTCCCAGTTGAAAATACGCAGCGCCTCCCGAATGCGGAAACGGCCGATTGTCAGCAAAAATGAAGGGTCGCCCAACGTCTTGATGGAATTGATCAGCTCTTCATAAATGCCCAAAATAAAGGCCATGGTGCCGCCGGAAACGCCGGGCACAATGTCAGACGCGCCCATACAAATGCCGCGCAGCGTCAGCCCGGCATAGCCGCGCAGGGAGCGTTTTTGTTTACCTTCTGCCTGTTCACTCGTTGTTGATTGCATGAAATTTACTCTCACCTGTCAAGATTATCGTTCAAAACAGGGCATTATAACATCACGCCGCTTTTCAGGCAGATTTTATGGGATTGGAGATTGGGCGATTAGAGATTGTGGGATTAGAGATTATGGGATTAGAGATTATGGGATTAGAGATTGTGGATTACTCAATCTCGGCTCTACAGGATTTCATGGGGTTCGGCGTGACATGTGACGAGAGATGCGTGTGGTCTCTCTGGTCACGCATCACTCGTCACGCATCACAGCCTGCCCTGAGCTTGTCAAAGAGGCCTGTCAACCCCCTGAGTTCCCAAAGAACCTCAATCTCTAATCTCTATCGTATTTTGCGACTAACTTGCGGACGGTGGTCATGTTGCGCACGGTGGCCGGGCTGCCGACTGTTTTTTCCAACAGCGCCCCGGAGAAAGTAGATTGCATTTGTTGTTTGCGACCTAACCAATACAGTTCACGGCCGTGAATATGAAACGCATCCACTTCATTCGCAAACGCCAACACTTTATCCCGAATTTCGGCCGCTGGTTCGGCCTTTAGAAAAGCAATGTATAACGAAGCGCCGGCTTCAAATTCGGCCGGCGGAAATGGTTGGTGGGTGAGTACGGCCGTTAATTCCGGGAAGGTGCGCAGAAACGTGGCTACCGGATAGCCCAAGACATTTTCCAGATGTGTTTCTATCCGGCATTCCAGCGCTTCCCTGTCGTCACTTGCAGATTCAAAAATGACGTTACCGGTCTGGATATACGTCTCTACATCGGTAAAACCGGCGGCGGCAAAATGCTGGCGCAGGTCGGCCATTTTCACAATATGCCCGCCGATGTTGATGGCGCGGAGAAAGGCAACATAGCGAGTCATTCAGTTTCCTTCCTTCAATTGACCACCCCAGGCTGCCGGGTCAACATCGGCAATGGTTTGCGAGAAGGTCCAGCGACGGCCGACCAAATCCACGGCCGTGTACTGCCTTTCCCCATACGGATAATCGGTGGGTGGCTGCCCAATTTGTGCGCCTTGCTGCCGGGCATGGTTATAGTGGCTGTCCACATCAGCTACCCGCACCATGACTGCATGGGCCAGATCATCACTCTCGGCAGTGACGGCCGTAACAATGACCGCCCCTTCGCCAAAAGAAAGTTGAGCGCGGTGGTTGCCAATTTGCAGCCGTTCCGAAAAGCCAAAAACGCGGCATAACCAGGCCACCGCTTCGCGCACATCGGGGTAGGCCAGTTCGGGAATAACGACGGCTGTGGGCATCGAGCGATTGTGCGGTTGTGTGCTGCCAGACTCATGATCGCCCACCGGCTCTGTCACCACGCGGTCGCTAAAACCCGCGATCAACGGCCGTGCCTGGGCAATGGCCTCCTGCACCTGGGGCAGCGAGAGGGAGGCGCGGTGGCTTTCTTCGCTGTCCCACACCTCCGTAATCCAGATGGCGTTCTCGTCAGCCGGGTCTCTGGCAACCACGTAACTCAGGCAGCCGGGCATCTCGTGGATGCCTGCCAGTAAAATGGTAATCAGGGTGTTGCGTTGGCCGGATACGGCCGTCATTTTTCCCATCAATCCGTACATACTCTTTGCACCTCAAACCGCTTGTAGTAGGCACTTTAGTGCCCGTCAACAGGCGATAAATCGCCTACTACGAACGATTGCTCTGGTTGGTAGGGTACTCTGCCGTCAATGTTGCCCACGAATTGGGGCAGACGGCCGTGACCCAGCATTTGCCGCACGGCCAGATTCTCGCCCGTATGGTACCAGTAGTGATAAATCGTTCGTTGCAGCAGGGAGCCAAACGTGCGCTGCCCTGGTTGACCGTCCTTTCTGGTAAAAGGTTGTTGTAGGGCCGCACTGGTCAACGTATCCAGCCAGGGATCAGCCGCTTTGGTAATGGTGTTCCACGCCGCCAACATCTCGCGCAGTGACGGCGTTGATGCCGGCGCGCCGTAAGCAAACAGCCGGTCAATCTCCGGCAGCAGCATCTGGCCCTGCCCATAATACAGAAAATATCGCTGCTCTTGCCAGGCCAGATGCCCCACATTCCAACTGATGCAGTTCATGGGCAGCAAGCGTTGGCTCGCCTCTTCCTCGGTCAAACCTTTGAGGCCGCGTTTAAACTCGCTGCGCGTAAAACGTAATTGAATGACTAATGGATGTGTCATCGCAATAAACACTCCTTTTTTATTTATTCATTCGTATTCATACGTAAACCGCTCAGGAAAAGCAAACAGGTAACTCCAGCCATCCACACCGGGGGGCGTCTGCTGCCCGGCGCTCAGAATGGTGGTGATGTTCGTGCGATGCTCGACACCATGGTTGATAATTTGAATGAAGACAACCACTGCCTGATAGTGGAACTTCTGCCCCTCTTCTTCTTCATAGACCAGATCGGTGGGGCCAATACGATGAATCGCGTCTACCAACGCCTCCCCCACTTGCACGGCATATTCCCGCATTTCGGCCAGCGTTGGTTTTGCGTCCCATTGGAAAGAGGGCAACGGCCGTTGGCCGGTCAGTATGTTCACATAGAACGCTTCGCTCCGGATCATGTGTGCCAGAGTGTCCCGAATTGTGCCATAGGCCCCCGGCATGGCAGCCGCCAACTGCGCCTCATCTAATTGCGCACACGCTGCCAACACCTGTTGGTTAGCCCAATTGTTGTACCGAATCAATTCGGCCAGTGCTGTTTCAGGTAATGTTTCCATGGGTTGATCCATTTAGCCGCGTTTTGGCACGTAATGAAGAACGACAATCCCGCAGTCAAAGGATGTAGACTTCACTAATGTTAGATTTTGTTTGTGGTCAAGTTCTTTGAAAATGGTCATTCCGTTACCAATTGCCGCTGGATTAATGAATAAATGAAACTCATCAATCAGTCCATGTTTGATGAGAGCAGCTACAAAAGTGGCACCACCATAGGCGATTATGTCTTTGCCGTCTTGTTTTTTTAGTTGAGTGATTTCGTCAACCAGGTTGCCTTTGGCTAAAACGGTATTTTCCCATTCTGGCTTCTCAAGCGTTTTGGTAAAAACAACTTTGGCTGTGTCCGTAAATTTCTGACCGGCTGTGAATTCGGGGTGATCCGGATTTGCAGCCACCCTGGCCCAGTGAGGGATGAACCCTTCGGCGAGTTTTCGGCCCAAGACAATACAGTCAACAGGCTCAGTTATAGCGGTGACATATTGCCCTAATTCCTCGTCCCAATCCCACACTAGAAAATCCATTTCACCGTTTGGGCCGGCAATACAGCCGTCAACGGTCATTTGCACTTGAAGTTTCAACTTTCTCATTGTCCTATTCTCCTTTGCCATGAAATTGTATTGCCTTTACTAATCTGCATCAGCAAAGCCGCCCAACGCTCCGTCAGACGCCAGCGCCTGACTTCTCAACGCTTACGTTCCGTGGGATTCTATCGGGAGGTCTGCTGCCCAATCTCTTGGGCGAGCCCGATGAGAATTCCTTCGGGACCTCGGATGTAGCAGAGCCGGTAGATGCCTTCGTAATTGACGACTTCACCGACCACCGTCACACCGAGCTTGCTGAGCCG
>CAADGU010000141.1 GCA_900696625.1 uncultured Chloroflexota bacterium
AGCCGCGCCGACGCCAAATCCCAAGACCCCGCCCCACCATGCACCACGATCACCGGTTTGCCCATCATCATCTCCTCGTAAATAGTGGCTGGTGGCTGGTACCAGCCATCAGCCACACCTTGACGCCAAGATCACATTTGTTATAATTCCGCTCGCTGCGTTCCTCAGTAGCTCAATGGCAGAGCATGCGGCTGTTAACCGCAGGGTTGTTGGTTCGAGTCCAACCTGAGGAGTAAATTGTCACCAAAGCCGGGCTTTTCTGAAAAGCCCGGCTTTTTTATTTGTCTGCCGTATCCAGCAGCGCCCGGCCGATTGGCGCCGCCTCTTGCACGGCCGTCCCCCCTTCCAACACCACCACTACCAGATAGCGCGGGCTGCCGGCCGGGGCCAGCCCCACATACCAGCTATTGGTGCTGCCGTCCGGCCCGGAAAGCACCCGGTCGCTAAATTCAATACGGCCGTCCGCCGTCAATGCCTGGCGGATGGCGCGCGCCGTTTCGCTGCTGATAACGGGGGTGTTGGCGGCGGGTGGGGCGACGGGTTGGGGGCGGCCATTGTCATCCCACACGGCCGTGACCAACCGCGGATTGAGTACACGGCCGTCGCCCGCCAGCGCCCCCCAGGCCAGCGCCAGTTGCAGCGGCGTCAGCACCAGGTTCTCCTGCCCAATCCCGGCTAACGCCGCGTCTGTTAACGGCCGTAAGGGAGATGTTTCCGTGTTCAGGGGTAGGTCGGGCACGGCCGTCAGGCTAAAATCGGCAAACGTCCTGTTTAGCCCAGAAATGCCCAGTTCACTTGCTAACATTTGCATGGGGCCTGGGCAGTGGTGCGCCAGTACATCGGCCCAGGTAGCCGGGTCAGGCGGCGGCGTGGCGCATTGCAACGTCTGCCCGTTTACCGTCACCGGGCGCGTGGCATTCGGCGCGACCTCGTTTAGCCGGATGAGGCCCTGTTCCAAAGCGGCCGCCAGCAAGAAGGGTTGCAGTAATGAACCGGGCTGGTATTGGCCCTGCGCTGCCCGGTTCAGCAGCGGCGCATCGTCGGCGGCTACCAGCGTCTCAAACTCCGCGTCCAGCCGGTTGGGGTCATAGGTGGGGTGGCTGGCCATCGCCAGGATTTCGCCCGTTTGGGTGTCCAGCAGCAGCATGGCCCCCGGCCGTTCGCCCAGCAAGGCATCGGCAATTTGTTGCAGCCGGGCGTCCAATGACAGCGAAATGGCCTGGCCGGTTTGGGGCTGGTGCAGGTTTTGGCTGACGACCTGCTGCCAGAAATCGGTGGGGTCGCCACGCAAGACAGTGTTGTACCCTTCCTCCACCCCCGATGCACCATGCCGGAAGCTGTAGTAGCCAACGGCGGGACCGATGGCGGCAATGGGGTATTGGCGCACGGCCGTTTGTGGCGTGCTGATCGTTTCGGCCAGCACAATCCCATCCCGGTCAAAAATAGCGCCGCGCTGGATGCGTAATTCGGCCTCCACCAGCCGGGGATTGTCGCTGCGGGCCAGGACGGTTTGGGCGCGGGCGAAGCCCCAGTAGAGCAGGGAAATGGCGACCAGCAGATAGCCGATGAGGATGACGGTCAATAATTGTTGTAATCGCTGCTGCATGGCCGGTTGATGGCGGGCGCGGCCGCTGCCAGTAGTGGCCGCGGCCGTGGCCGAAAGATAAAGCAGCAGCCCGGCCATGATGCTGCTTACCAGTAGTGAACTGCCGCCGTAGCTGAGAAAGGGCAGCGTGACGCCGGTGAGGGGCAGCAATTTTACCACGCCGCCCATGATGAGGATGGCCTGGGCAGCAAAGATGACGGTGATACCCGCCGCCAGATAACGGCGAAACGGCCGTGTCGCCAGCGCCGCGATTTTGATGCCCCGGTACGCCAATACCAGAAAACAGACGACGAGGGTTAAACTCCCGGCCAATCCCCACTCCTCGGCCACCGCCGCAAACACAAAGTCTGAATGCACGACGGGGATGTAGTTGGGAAATCCCTGCGCCACGCCTTGCCCGGCCAACCCACCGGCGGCGATGGCATACAACGATTGCACAATCTGGTAAGCGCGGTTGCTGGCGTCCGGCCAGGGATTCCACCAGGCGTTCACCCGCAGCGCCACCACGTCGAAGGCGTAATAGGCAAAGACGCTGCCCGCCAGCAGCAGCGCCAACCCGCCAACCACATAGCGCCAATCGCCGGAAGCCAGGTAGAGCAGCGCCAGGAAGAGGAGGAAAAAGAGGGTGGCCGCGCCCAGGTCACGCTGCCAGATGAGCAGCGCCAGGCAAAAACCCCACATCAGCAGCAGGGGCGCCAGGTAGGGCAGCGGGCCAAAACGGCCGTGATGGCCATCCAGCCGCAGCAATGATTCCCGTTCGTCAAAGTAGCTGGCCAGGAAGATGACCAGCAGCAGCTTGAGCAGTTCCGACGGTTGGAAAAAGACACGGCCAACCAGGGGGATGGGCAGCCACAGCGCCGCGCCAAACCCGGAGGGGTTGACGCCAAAGAGGAAGGTGGCCGCCAGCAGAAGGATGCCGCCGATCAGCAGGGTGTAGCGGTAACGGCGCAGCCAGCGCAGGCTGCGCGGTAGGATGGCGATAGCCAGCAGCACGGCCGTGCTCAACAACAGCCACATCACCTGCCGCTCCAGGAAATTGGGGGCTAACCGCTGCAAGGTGATCAGCCCCCAGCCGGTGAGCAGGGCAAAGATGGGCAGCAGGTAGGGGTCGTGGCGGGGGCGGAAGCGCCACAGCAGCACATACGCCGCCAGCATGGTCCCAAACCAAATCGCTGTGGCCCACAGGTAGCTGCCGCTAACCTGCCCAACGCGCGCCAGGCTCAGGGTGACGGCATTGGTGAAGATGAAAACGGCCGTGAGTAAAAGCAATAGGAGTTCGTCACGGCCGTGAGGGTCTTGGGTGGTGTTCATAGAGAGCAATTGGGTAATTGGGTAATTGAGTAATGGGGTTCGTCAAATTACCCAATTACTCAGTTACTCATTTACCACTTTATGTTTGCCGCAAATACCAGGTAATGGTGACAATGATAATACCCGCGCCAATAAGCTGCCACACCGATGTCAGCCGTTCGCCCAGCAGCAGCCCGGCAAAGAGCAGGGCGCTGACCAGGCGAATGGCCATCATGCTGCTGACCACGGGTGCGCCTAGCTGCTGGATGGAGCGAATCTGCCCCAAATTGGCACCGAGCAAAACGCCCAGGCTGAGCGCGGCAAAAACGAGCCAGTCCAGCGGCGTCAGGTCGCGCCATTGTGCCCAGCTTTCACCAACCAACAGGCTGGCGAGTAGGGAGAAAGTAAAGAGGGAGATCAGGTGAACCAGCAGCAGACTTTCCCCGGAAGCGGTGGCCCCAGAAGCGTGGACGTGGGCGCTGCGCCGGGTGACGATCATGTAAAAGGCCAGGGAAATGCTGCTGAGGATGGCGAAGATGATGCCGAGCAGGTCATGGCGGTGGGTGGACACGGCCGTTGCCCCCCAATCGCCACTCACGATGAACAGCGCGCCCACCAGGGCAATGGTCAGCGCCTTGAAGGTGTGGCGCGGGATCTGCTCTTTCAGCACGGCGCGGCTGAGCAAGGCAACAATGAAGGGGGTCATCAGGTAGATGATTTGCGCATAGACAGCCAGGGTGTAGCGGGTCGCCAGCAAGTTGGTAATGCCCCGCAGCACCACCAGCAGCCCAAACAGCCAGACGATGCGCAGCCGAAAAATGCGCCGGTCTATACGCGGCAGGATGATGGCAACCACGATTAGCAGCACGACCAGATTGCCCACCGCCAGCAGGGAGAGGCCGGGCAGCCCGCTGACGGTCTGCAAATAGCGCAGCAAAACGGGATACGCGCCCCAACCTATTTGCGCCGCCAGCGCCAGGGTGAGCCAGCCCAGGGGGGAGGTGAGGTGGAGGGATGTGGTGGTTTGTTTCATGGGGATTGGGAGATTGGGGGATTGGGAGATTGTTAAATCTCCCAATCTCATTGTTCAAGTTTTGCCAAGGCAGCCCATGTGGCTGGCAGATTGCCCCAGGTGATTTGGGTTGCACCCAGGCAGGTTGCCAGGTTTTGCACGGCCGTACCCACCCCTTTGATTGTCCCTTCGTCTGCCGGGGCGTTGGGCTGGGCGTAGATGTTGTGGATGTGCCAGGTGTTGGTCTGGCGGTCCATTTTGGAGTCTACACGGCCGATGAGTTGGTCGCCGTGCAGGATAGGCAGCACGTAGTAGCCGTATTCCCGTTTGGCGGCAGGCACGTAAATTTCGATGCGGTAGAAGAAGTCCCAGAGCAGTTCGGTGCGGTCGCGGTCGCAGATGAGGTTGTCAAAGGGGGAGAGCAGCGTGGTGCGCGGCTGCCAGTTGCCGGCCTGAATGTCTTCCAGCAGGGGCACATCGGCGCTGTGCATAGTCCAGTCGCCTTTGAGCGGCTGGCCGTTTTCTACGATTTGCACTTTTTCAATAACGCCTTCCTGGAGCAGTTGTTTGTGTACGGCCGTCAACGCGGGATACGTCTGGCGGGTGAAGTGGTATTTGATCTGGGTGGGGGTGGCCACACCCAGGGCGCGCAGCGATTTTTGGGCGGCAACGGCCGTGACCTGTTCCGGCTGCCAGCTTTCCAGAGGCGTCCAATCAGGCCAGAAGGTCTCGGCCAGACCCCAAAGGCGTTGGTTGCCGGGACGGCCGTGAACCATCACCTCCCCTTTACTCCACAAATAGTCCAGGATGCGGGGCACGTAACGGCCGTTGTACCAGCGTGAGGGGAATTTGGCCGCCTCTTCTTCAAACTGGCGGGAGAGCATGGGCCCGTTTTGCTGCAACTGCGCCCGAACGTGGTCAAGCAGGGGGTACATGGTGTCTGCCTCTTCATCAAACCACGCTTTCCAGGCGCGCGCCTGGCGCGAGTTGGCGTCGTCATGCAGCAGTTCCATACGCCAGCGGTGTACCGGGTAATCTTCGGTGAGGACGAGGGAGGCGGCGTGCGCCCAGTATTCAAAGAGGGCGCGATCTTGCCAGCGCAGGCGCTCCAGTTCTGTTTCGTCAAATTGACCCAGGCGGCTCCACAACACCAGCAGGTGGGTGCGCTCCACATGGCGAATGGGGTCTAGCTGCACGCAGCCCAGGTCACGGATGAGGTCGAGCAAGGGTGGGGCGGCACGGCCGTCCAGGTGTTGGCGGCTGATGGCCAGGCGGCGGGCGTGTTGGCGGGTGAGGGTGCGTAAGGGGGTGGTCATTGGTCATTTGTCCCTGGTCATTAGTCGTCAGGTGGGATGTTCGTAGCCGCCACTTTAGTTGCCCTTGGCGGCGATGAATCGCCTACTACGAACGCAGGCGGGCCATGAAGTGGCTGTCGGCCATACGGCCGTCGCCATAAGCATGTAATTTGTGTGTGCCTTCAATCACAAAGCCGTGTTTTTCATAGAGGCGAATGGCGGCAGGGTTGTCGGTGTTTACTTCCAGTTCTACGCGGCTGAGTTGCAGCCAGTTGTCGGCCAGTTGAATCAGGGCATCTACTAACTGTGAGCCAATGCCGCGTCCCCAATAGTCGGGATGAACCATCATGCCCAGGTTGGCGACATGGCGTTCACGGGGGTTCTGTTTCTGGTATAACGTGGCCATGCCGACCACACGGCCGTCTACTTCGGCCACATAACGGTATAAACCGGGCGGCGCGTCTTTTAGCCGGTCACGGGTATGGCCGATCTCCTGGCTGGGCATTTGCAAGGTGGTGCGCCCCACTTCGGGCAGGCGGAAGGTGTGGTACATGCCGTCCAGGTCATCGGGGTAGCGGGGTGGGCGGATGGTGGCGTGGGCGGGTTCCGGCTTTTTTAACGGCCGTGTGGGTGGTAGAACCGGTTGGGCAGGATACCATTCCGGGTGGCGCAGTCGGGCCATGATCTGCCCATCAAAGTAACGGCCGTCGCCAAACACCGCTTTGCGTTTGATGCCTTCGGTGGCAAAACCGAATTTTTCATACAGGTGAATGGCCGGGGCATTGTGGGTATACACTTCCAGTTCCAGCCGCAGCAGGTTGAGCCAGTTGTCTGCCAGGTTGAGGCCGGCGGCCATGAGCACGCTGCCAACGCCTTGTCCCCAGTAGTCGGGATGCACCGACAGGCCCAGTTTGCCGCTGTGCATCAGGCGTGGCCTGAGGGTTTGTTGGATATTGATGGCGCCGATGAAACGGCCGTTCAACTCGGCCACCAATCGGTGATGCCCCGGTTTGGGTTCTTCCGCCCACTTTTGCGTCTGGGCAAACTCCATACTGGGCAATTGCATCAGGTTCACCGCCACACGCGGGTCGGTGACGATGGCGTATTGGTCAGCCGCGTCATCGGGGTGAAAAGGACGGATGATCAGGTGGTTGGGGAGGTTCATGTTGCCTCGTGGGGCGTGATGCG
Organism: uncultured Chloroflexota bacterium; assembly: GCA_900696625.1. Lineage (GTDB taxonomy): Bacteria > Chloroflexota > Anaerolineae > Promineifilales > Promineifilaceae > CAADGU01. The sequence goes on from CAADGU010000141.1 coordinate 6,392, forward strand.
TGATGCGTGACCCAATCACGCATCACGATCCTGGTATGACATCAATTTCAAATAGCGTCGGCCAGAGTTTACCGGTGACAAAGAGACGGCCGTTTTCGGCGTCATAGGCGATGCCGTTCAAAACGGCGTTGCTGTCGGCCAATGTTTCCGGGGGGCGCAGGCCGGTCAGGTCTACCCAGCCGGTGACTTGCCCGGTTTCCGGATTGATGCGGGCAATACGGTCTGTTTGCCAGATGTTAGCCCACACTTCACCTTGAAGTCCTTCACCTTCGATAAATTCCAATTCGTTCAGGCGTGTGATGGGCACACTGCCATCCATAACTTGCACTTGCCCGGTTTCGGCAAAGGTGTCCGGGTCGCGGAAGAAGAGGGTGTTGGTGCCATCGGACATGATGAGGCGACGGCCGTCGTGCGTAATGCCCCATCCCTCCGTTTCATATGAAAATTGGCCCACCTGGGCAAATGTTTCCCGGTCATAGACAAAGGCGGTCTGTTCCTGCCAGGTAATCTGGATGATTTTATCTTCCCAGACCACAATGCCTTCGCCAAAGTAGGTTTCGGGCAAAGAGACCATCTGTTCAACGCCGCCCGTTTCCAGATTGACGCGGCGCAGGGAGGATTGGCCGTATCGTCCCGTACCTTCATACAGGTTGCCATCTTGCCAGACCAGCCCTTGGGTGAATGCCGCCGGGTCATGGGGGTAGGGGGTGATAAGGCGATAGGTGTAAACCGGGGCGCTGCTGACCAGTTCATCCGGGGCGGGGTAGGCGGCGGCAGAAATGGGCGGGACGACGATGGTGTACCCCGTGGCCGGATAAGCGGGGTCAATGGCGGTTACGGCCGTTTGTGTGGGAGCGACAGAGATGGTGGGGGGTACGGCCGTTGCTTTTGGTGTGGCGCAGGCGGTGAGAAGTGCGGCGGTGATCAACAGCCAGACAAATGAAATGAACTTGATCCGTTGTCGCATAAAAAGTAAGCCATCCTTGTTGGAAAATGAGTTGGTGTGCCGCCGCTATTGTAGCCTCATTATCGGGTTTCCAAAATTTGCTCAGCTTTTCGCCATTTTTCCCAGTGGGTCAGAATTGCTTCCGGCAGGTGGGCATGCCGGGTGAGGAGAGAGTCTGCGTCGGAAATGAAGACTTGCTGCTCAATTAACTGGCGGAGGGGGTCGGCCAAATGCTGGTTGCCCATGAGCAGCGCCCCCACAATGATTCCATCTTGCAGGTTGATGCGGACAGAATTAGCGCCTTTGTTGTCCCAGGCAGAGCGGACATGGGACTGGAAGGGGGCCGTCCATATCTGGCTGGAACCGCGAGACAGGTGGGAAAGTTCCTCCACTTCATCACTATCACGCCCGGCTTCGGCGCCAATTCGGCCGATGACGGTGATGTGGACGCCAAAGAGGAGGGCCGCATTGAAGGGGCTGCCCTTTTGATAAGGCAAGTTGGGGGCACGGCCGTGCGCCACTTCCACCATGTTGTGCCCGGCGGCCAGTCCGGTCTGGATGGCGCTGGGCCAGAGGATGTCTAATTGTGGCTTTTTCGTCCAGCGGTCATACGCCTGAGCCACATCCCCGGCGGCGAAGAGCGTGGGGATGTTTGATTGCATGAATTCGTTGACGAGAATGCCCTGGTTTTGCTCGACCGGCAGGTCTTTCACCAGGTCCATGTTGGGCTTTACGCCAATGGCTGCCCCGATGATCTGGCATTTAATTTCCTTACCACTTTGCAGGCGGACGCTTTCGACACGGCCGTTTTTGCCCACCGCCTCCGCAATTTCTTCGCCGTAATGCAAATGAATGCCTTCGTGCCGGATTTGGTGTTCCACAATGTGCGATTCACGTTCATCAAACAGGCGTGGCCAGAGACGGCTGCCACGCTGCAAAAAGTGGGTCTTTAGCCCCTGGTGGCGTAGCCCTTCGGCCAGTTCCATTGCGGTAATGCCGCCACCGACGACGACGGCCGTTTTGGCTTTACGGCCGAATTGCACAATCTTCTTGGCATTGTCCAACGTATCCAGGGTAAGGATGCCATCTAGCTGGCTGCCGGGAAAAGGTGGAGGGGTGGCCCGCGCGCCCGTGGCCAGCATGAGTACGTCATAGTTTAAGCGTTGCCCACTCTCCAGGTAGGCCGCCTGTGCAGAGAGGTCCAGACCAGCAACTTTGCCATGCAGCAGGTCGAGCCGGTTTTTTTGATAAAAGGACGGCCGTCGGCTCATCAATTGCGGTTCAGAAACCTGGCCCAGCAGGTAATAGGCGATGCCAGGCCGGGAATACATGGGGTAGGGTTCGTCGCTGATCAGGGTGATACGGCCGTTGCTGTCCCGGCGGCGGATGGCTTCGGCTGTGCTTACGCCTGCCGCGCCGTTACCGATAATGAGGTAGTGTGGAGTCATGGTTTGCATCAAATCAAATCCGGGTCAATTTCAATTGTCAGGTCATCTCTTAACAGAATAGCCGGTCCCCAGCGGAGGGTACCACGTGGGCACTTTTCCACGCAGGCGCCACAGGCAATGCAGCGGCTGTCCGTCACATTCTGGCCGCGCCGTGCATAGTCCCGCACCGGGATGCCCAGCGGGCAGTTGTGGCCGCAAATACCGCACTGCACACAGCGCGTCGGATCAGCCGCCACCTGCCACAACCCATCGGTTGGCGGTATGATTACCCGCACTTCTTTCTCTTTGCTTGAACGAAATAGTCGGTTAAACATCGTTTGAGTATATCAGTAGTAGGTGGCTGGTTACGCCAGCGCCCCGTAATAAATGGTAGCGACAATGTGAATGATCATGGCCGTAAACAAGGTCATGCCCAG
>CAADGU010000142.1 GCA_900696625.1 uncultured Chloroflexota bacterium
AATGCGCTGCATAGCGCGGGCGGCAAATAACTGTGTCGCCAGAAAATAGAGCGGCGAGAGCCAGACCAGCGCCAGCAAAAACAAGCCCATGCCAAACAACACGGGGCGGACGGGCTGTGGGCTGTGGATGATGGTCGCACGGCCGTGCAACCACCCACGTCCATACCAGAACACAAGCAGCAGCAGCACCGCCGCCGACCCCCAGCGCATATGCCATTCCCAGGACAGGTTGACCGCTTCCATAGCTGCGCTTCATTTTAGCACAACTGGGCACGGCCGTGCCCCTGAAGATGCGATGCACTTTCAAAGTGCGTCGCACTTGCATGGTTCATAGAAAGAACGGTGGGCTGGTGATGATGTATTGTTCCAGTTTTTCGGGGGGATGGCTGCTCATAAAGAGGGCGATGAAGCTTTCAATCTGGTAGCCGCGAGATAACAAGTAGGCAACGGCCGTCTGGTTACACATGGGCACTTCAAAACCAACGGTCTCACGGCCGTCTGCTGCCGTCTGGTTTTCCACATGGGCCAGCACCGCCGGGAAATCAGCCGCATCCAGCAGGGCGAATGGGCCATTGGGCGGCCCCATGTAGCCGTAGCCAATCACCTGCCCCTGCCGCCGGTATAACACCCCCTGCCGGTCGGTGAGCAGCCATTGGTGGTCGGCGGTGCGGCTGTGGCCGAGTACGGCCGTGTCTATCTGTGCCAGCGTCTCCCACAACGCTGGCGAAGCGACCATTGGCTCGCTGTGCAATGCATTGTTCAGGGGCGCGGGTTCAGGCCGCCGCCAGAAGTAGTAAATGGGAAAACGGGGGAAAACCCCGGCTTTCAGATAGCGCGATTGTGCCCGCATGTCGGTGGTGGCAATGATAATCCGCTGCCGGTAATTGCCATCGGGGAAGGCGCGCGCCAGCAATTCCCGCCCCACGCCGCCAGACTGCACATCGGGCAGGGCGAAAAACTCGGTCAGTTCCAGTGTGCCGTCCCGCTCAATGGAACGGGCAAAGGCCACAATACGGCGGGGGGCCGTCTCAGAGTCATCGTGCTGTTCCGCTACCCAAAAGTGACTGGCTGTGAGGGCCAGATGTTCGTATAACGGCCGTCGTTTTTGCCACATTTGCGCCAATTTTTCCGGCTCAGCCCAACTGGTTGGTTCGTCATGGCCGTGCCGCCGCAGCAAGTCGGCCAGCGCCTCTTCAAAAACGCAAAAAACGGCATAAGAATCGGCCGCTGTGCCCGGCCGGTATGTGATTTTCTGGTTCATACGTTCACCTGCTTGTGATTTGATTACCCAAAAATGTACGGCAAAAGGTAACGGCGGGCAAGTGATAGATACCTGCTACTTGTCCGCCGTTACCTTTGAAGCGGTTAAGAACGGGTTGCCCAATCAGGTAGGCTGCGGATAATAGCAGCGATTCAACAGCAACCAGGGAAGGAGGTCTTACGGGTTTCAGAAAACCTGTCTGGTCTGAGAATAAGCATGAGTAAAAAAGAAACCGAACACGGCCGTAAACTCAGCAAAAAAGAACAACGACGGCAGCAAGTGGCGCGTCAGGATCGCAACCGCAAAATGATCATCATCATTCCGGTGGTGGTGCTGCTGTTGGGGTTAACGGCCGTAGCCGTTTATCGCGCCTTTCAGCCAGAGATCGAAGGCGTGACGAAAGTGGCAGCCGCGCCCGGCTCGCAGCATGACGATCTATTGCAAATGGCCTTTGGCGGCCTGCCGCCAATGGGGGGTAAACATGCTTCCCAATGGCAAAATTGTGGCATTTACACCGAGCCGATACTGCCACAATATGCCATTCATTCCATGGAACATGGCGCTGTCTGGATTTCGTATCATCCCGATTTACCGGCGGCGCAGATTGCGGCGCTGCAAGAACTGGTGCGCGGTGAACCCAAACTGCTGCTCAGCCCTTACCCAGACCAGAGCAGCCCCATTGTGCTGTCCGTTTGGGATCGCCAATTGGCAGTGGAAGGCGCTGACGATGGCCGGATTGCCACATTTATCAGCCGCTACCGGGGGCGCACGGGGCCGGAAGCAAATGCAAGCTGTGCCAATGGTATAGGCACACCGTTGGGGTAATGATATAGGGGCGGCAGGTGGCAAGTAACCAGCCACTAGCCACCGGCAACTAAATGAAGTTGAAGAGGAAAAATAATGGATGCAAAGCAGAAAAAATGGGTAGTAATTGGCGTGGTGGTGGTCGGTATTTTAGGATTGGCTTTTATTTTGTACCTGAATGTGCGCCCGGAACCGCCAATCCCTGGTGTGGTGCAATTCCCACGGCCGTCACGTGGGCATGACAACAACACCCAATTTCCTTTAACACAATTCGCGGTTCCCCCAGCCGGTGGTATCCATTGGGATAGCTGGCAAAACTGCGGCGTGTATGAAGAGCCTGTGCAAACCGGCCACGCTGTCCATTCTTTGGAACATGGCGCCGTCTGGATTACCTACCACCCTGATTTATCTGCCAGTGATGTGGCTAAATTGCGCACCTATGTGGAAGGGGATTCCCATATGCTGCTTTCGCCTTACCCCGACCAACCCAGCCCGGTGGTGTTAACCGCCTGGGGGGTGCAGATGCAGTTGGACAATGCCAATGACGGCCGTATTGCCCGTTTCATCTCCCGCTACCGGCAAGGCCCCTTTACGCCCGAACCGGGCGCGGCTTGCAGCCAGGGTGTGGGCAACCCGGTAGACCGGAATGTACAATCAGCCGGGCAGACGATGCCATAAAGAAGTAATTGGGTAATTGGGTAATCAGGTAATTACCCAATTACCCAATTACCCAATTACCCCATTATGAGCCGTTTGCTCCTCCTCTTCCTGGCAATAGCCACCTTGTTTTTAACGCCCGTTGGCGTTTTTGTTTGCGGTTCGCTGGCGCCGGTGGAGCATACAGCCGTCTCATCAACCCCTTGTGATAATCCGTCTCTGCTCAAGATGGCGGAAACGGCCGTTACCAGCTATCTGGCTATTCCCTTTTTGGTCAAGAACCTGGTGTTTCACATACCGCTGATACTGGTAACGGCCGTTGCTTTGAGTTCCTCTTTTTACCCCATCTCATTCAAACGCAAACCACCCACACCGCCTCCAACCGTCTGTTTCTGATCGCTTATTCAGGCGCAGCCACCCTGCGCCTGTTCTTGCACCTATCGAGACTATTGGAGGTTCTATGATGACAATTAAACAAAATAGACGCTGGTTGTGGGTGGCGGGCACGGCCGTCTGGCTGGCCTTCTTCATTGCGTTCACGGCCGTACCCACCACCCATGCCCATGTGCGGGTGGAAGTGGGGCCATATGCCATCGTGGTGGGCTGGCTGGCCGAGCCGCCGGTGGTGGGCGAGCGCAATTCCCTGACGGTGGAAATTATGGAAGACGAGCAGCCGGTGGTCGGCGCGGCCGCCACCCTGAACGCGGAACTGAAATATGGCGCGGAGAGCTTTCGCGCCAATTTGAGTCCGACGGAAATACCTGGCCTGTACACGATAGACATCTTCCCCACCGTGCGTGGGCAGTATGCGGTGCGCTTGTTTGGCACATTGGGCGACACGGCCGTAGATGAGACCGTGCGCCCCGAAGAAGTCTTTCCCGCCAGCAACATCCAGTTCCCTGAACCGCTGCCCGATACCCGCGAATTGCAGCGGGAAATTACCGCACTCGAAGCAAACTTACAGACCATGCGCACACTGACGTATGCCGCCTTAGCGGTCGGCGTCCTGGCCTTGTTGTTGGCCGGTGTGCTGTTTTTCAAGAGGAGATAATCTGATGTTCTTTCAACACAAACATCGCCTGACGTGGCTGCTGATTTTGACGGCCGTGCTGCTTCTGGTCGCCGGATGCAACGCCTCTGGCAGCCAGGATTCAGCCGCCGGTGAAACACACAACGACGACAGTCATAACGCCACTGATCATGCAAGTGGCGAAGAGCCACATGATGAATCTGAACCACATGGCCGCATCCCCAATGAAAATGGTGCGGCAATTCGTATTGTCTCACCGGCGGATGGTGACACTTTCCAACATGGGGATCAGATAGTGGTTGAAGTGGAGACCGAAAATTTCGACCTCTCTCAGGAAGGCTATCACTGGCATGTGTTTGTAGATGGTAACTCTTGGGGCATGATCATGGGTGGCAGCGCCAGCCATGTGTTAAACGGCGTGGAGCCAGGTGAACATGAAATTTCGGCCTACCTGTCCATTCCCACGCACGAAGAGTATGAAGACGGTGACGCCGTAACAATTACGGTGGAAGAGTAGCAAGTGGCAGGTAACTACCTGCCACTTGCCACTTAACACTTGCCACCTGCAACCAACCCCATGACAGCCAAACGAATTGCCTGGTTTATCCTCCTGCTGCTTATCATGGTCACGGCCGTGCCCATGACCCATGCGCACGCCGTCCCGGAATTTTCCAACCCGGCGCCCAATGCCGTCCTGGACGAATCGCCCACCCAACTATCAATCCAGTTCAACGAACCGGTGGTGCCCACCTTCAGCCAGATACGGCTGCTGACGCAGGCTGGGGAAGAAGTGCCGGTAGGGACGCTGACGGCCGTAGATGCGGATAACCGCACGGTTGCCGTAGATGTGCCGCTCCTGCCACAAGGCGCTTACCTGGTAAGCTGGCAGGTGCTATCGGCCGTAGATGGGCATACTACCAGCGGTACCTATTCGTTTGGCGTGGGTGTCGCCGCTATGGCCGTCTCCAACGAAGCCAGCCTGTCGGCGCAACTTTCGGTGATGGATGCCCTGGCGCGCTGGCTGACGTTGACGGCCGTGGCCCTGCTTATGGGTCTGTTTGCCTTCCGGCTGCTGGTGTGGAACCCGCTCTGGCGCAAGGTGGAGCGGGAAGCGGCCGAAGTGGCGCTGGATATACGCCTGGCCCGGCTTGGTAAACGCATCGGCATGGTGGCCCTGGCACTGCTGGCCCTGGCGTTGGCGCTCATTTTCATTTATCAAAACCAACGGTTTGACCTCATCAGCGGCGACCACTTTGGCGTCTGGCTTAGTACCCGGTATGGGCAGATGTGGTTATACCGTTTTTTGCTGGCGGCGGCGCTGTTCTTTTTGCTGCTGCTGTTTATGGATGTGGCCGACGACGGCCAATCGGGGCTATCTGGCTGGCCGTGGCTGGCCGGGTTCATCCTCACCGGCGGGCTGGCGCTTTCGGTGGCGATGGTCAGCCACAGCGCCGCCCTGCCGCAAAACAGTACCCAGGCCATCCTGGTAGATTTTGTCCATGTATTGGCGGCGACGATGTGGGTGGGTGGCTTGCTCTTTTTGGCGCTGGCGCTCTGGTTGGCGCGTTCCCTGGCAGCCGAAGACCGTACCTGGTTGTATCTGAGCCTGATTTTGAATTTTTCCGGGCTGGCGGCGCTGGCGGTGGGGCTGTTGGCCGTCAGCGGCGTGTACCTGGCCTGGCAGCATGTGGGCAGTTGGACGCGCCTGGTAGGTACGGCCTATGGTCTGACGCTGCTGCTCAAATTAGCCTTTGCCGCCATCACCATTTTGACCGCCGGCGTCAATTTGCTTTACATCAAACCGCGCCTGAACCGGGCCTATGAACATCCCGAAGCGCCGCAGTCAGACACGGCCGTGCGCCGCAGCCGCATCGTCGTCACTGTTGAATTGGCCGTTGCCCTGCTCATCCTGTTTGTGACCGGTTTTCTCACCGACATGCAGCGTGGCGTGGATGCGCCGCTGTTAGCCGACGCACCCGGACAGACCATCCTCACGCAGCAGGCCGACGATTTAACGGTTGAGGTGATGATTACGCCGGCGTTGGTCGGTAACAACACCTTTGAAATTAAAATTACCGATGATCTGGGTCGTGCGGCGATGGTGGATGAGGTGGTGGCCCGCTTCACTTACCTGGAACAGTCGTTGGGCGCGGCCGAAGCCGAGGCAGAGCCAATGGCTCCCGGCCTGTTCCATCTGGAAGGTAGCTACATCAGCCTGATGGGCGATTGGCAGATGGAACTGGCGCTGCGGCGCGCGGCGACGTTTGATACTTTTGCCGCGTTCCGGTTGCAGGCGGGCATTGGCGGGAATATCCGGCCGATAGAGAGTGGAGCACGGCCGTTGGAACGCGCCGCCCAGTTTATGACCCTGGCGAGTACAGGTGGAACGGGCTTGTTGCTGCTCTTATTTGCCTTTAGCTGGGGTTTTGTGGCCGTCAAAGCGGCTAAAACGGAATGGCAGTTGATCCCGCTGCTGGCTATCAGCCTGATTGCCTTCTGGTTTGGCTCGTCGCAGCTCATCAACTTCTTCACGGTGGAATACACCCCGGCCAAATTTGCCAGTAATCCGTTCTTGCCGGATGTGGAATCTATAGCCATTGGGCAGGAATTGTTTATGCAAAATTGCGCCCCCTGTCATGGGCAGTATGGGCAGGGTGATGGGCCGACGGCGGCTACGCTTTACCCACCCCCGGCCGACTTTTCCTCCGGGCATACCGCCACCCACTCTGACGGCGACCTCTATTACTGGATTCTCAACGGCATCCCGGACACACAAATGCCCGGCTTCAGCGACAGGGTTAACAAGGACGAGGCGTGGCACCTGGTCAATTACGTGCGCCGCCTTAGCGTGCAAAGCGCTGTCGCCAATCCGTAACCGGCAACCGGAACGATCATGAACGCTCTTCTTCCGTCAATGCATAAAACCGGTAGCCAAACCCATGTTCATTGTGAATATAGCGTGGCTGGTCCGGGTCAATCTCCACCTTTTGGCGCAGATGCCAGATGTAACGGCGCACATAGCCAACATCACTGGCATACTGCTCTCCCCATACTTCCCGCACCAATAGTTGCGGTGATAACACCTCACCGGGATGCTGCATCAGTACCCGCAGCAGTTTTAATTCTGTGGGCGTCAGGCTAATCAACTCTTTGCCGCGCCACACCTTTTTGGCTGTCAGGTCGATCACCAAATCCCCCTGGCGTAGCAAGTGGACATTTTCGTCACTCTCTCCCTGCCTGATGAGGTCGTAAGTGCGACTTAACACGCTTTGCACCCGCGCCGCCATCTCGGCAAAGGAAAATGGCTTGGTCACATAATCATCTGCCCCAAGCTTAAAGCCGCGCAGGATGTTGACTTCTTCATTTCGCGCCGTCAGCATAATCACGGGCGTGGAAGCCATCTCACGGATGCGTTCCAACAGTTGCCAGCCGTCACGCCGCGGCATGGTTACGTCCAGAATGACTAACTCTGGTTGTGTGCTGAAAAAGGTTTTGAGACCCTCATCGCCATTGACGGCCGTATGCACCACATGCCCCGCCTCACGCAAATAATCAGCTAATAACTCCAGCAGCGCTGCATCATCATCAATTAACAACAAACTCGCCATCTATTGCCTCCTCTTCCCCCGCCAGTGGTAGCATTAATATGAATCGGCTGCCTGGCGCTGCCGGGTCGTCATGAACAGGCGATTGCAATGTCAGGCTGCCCTGCTGCTGCCGAATGAGCATCTGCGTGAAGTATAACCCCAACCCCCAACCACGTGGTTGATCCCCCTGTGCCGCCTGCACATTGCCTGGGGGTATGCGTACAAAACGTTCAAAAATCTGCCTCTGTCGTTCAGCCGGAATGCCGGGACCATAATCTGTGATGCACAGGCAAAGGTGTGATGTGTCTACCGTCACTCTTAATTCAATCGGCGATTGGGGCGCGGTGTATTTTTGGGCGTTGCGCAGCAGATTGCGCACTGCCTCCTCTGTGTACGTTTCATCCACCCAAATGGGTGGCACGTTAGTCGGAATCTGCCATACTACCCGCCCTGCCTCCGTCCCCAGGGTTACTTCCACCGCCTGCCGCAGTAAAGGTATCAGTGCCACTGGCCCGCAGTGAATACTTAGCTTGCCGGCTTCCAGTTGTGTCAAGTCCAGAATGGTGCGTACAAATTCCGTTAATCGCGCGGTTTCCGTCAGCAGAAGCTGCAAAATGCGCTGCGCTTTCTCTGGCAGTTGCTCTTTGTGTTGCAAGGCTACTTCCAGGCCGCCATTCAGCGTGGCCAGTGGCGCCCGCAGTTCGTGACTGACCAGCGAGACAAAATCAGATTTCATCTGATCCAGTTCAAGCAAACGCAGGTTGGCCTGTTCCAGCTCTGCGTTGCTGATTTGCAGCGCGTTTGTGCGCTCCATCACAATTTTTTCCAGATTTTGATTGATGGTTGTGGTGTGGGCGCGTGCTTCTTCCAGTTCTTGGAGCAGACGGCTGACATAGGTGAGGACCACAAAAACAGCACATGGGCCGACGATGCCAAAGATGAGTATCTCCAATATCCCCCCGGAGTCTATCAATAGCGTTTGCTCTTTAAACCAATGCTCCCAAACTTCAAAACTGGTAGCCAGTACAAATAAAAAAAGGGGCAAAGCAAAACGCAGCACACGTACCGGGCGCAGGTTTGTCCGGGTCTTGTCAACAGGAATCGGGTTGGTTAAGGCGATATTCATTTGCGCACTCTCACAAACACCCTCACAAAGCGAGTTTTATCCAAATAAGCGATTTTCTCTCTATTTGTAGGGTAGCACAAATTAAACGGCGACTGAATGCACAAACGAATTTTGAGACACTTTTTTGACATTCTGTGACGCCATTTTGACGGCCAGGTGGGTTAAACTGCCAGCAGATAAAAACTTTTGAGGAGGCAATGATGGCAATATCTGATTTACCGCCACTGGACCCTGAAAAAGGGGAATGGGATGAAAAAGCGCTCAGCCGGCGCGATTTTCTGGAAGCTGCGGTTGTCTTTGGCACATTAGCCGGGGCGGGCGCGGTGGCTGTTAGTGTGCCGAGTATGCGCTTTTTAGTGGGCAAATCATTAGAACCGCCGGTAGCTCAATGGGTGGAATTGGGGAAAGTGTCCGATTTATCGGCCAATGATGTGACCCGCGTGAACTACAGTGTCCGAGGCACCGATGCCTGGCGTGAGGTGACGAAACGGGGCACGGTGTACGTCTACAGCGATGATGGTGGCGAGTCCTTTGTGGCGCTGGATGGCACTTGCACCCATCTGGGGTGCATCGTGCAGTGGCATGATGACGAGCAGAAATATAAATGCCCCTGCCATGCCGGTTTTTTTACGCGCGAAGGTGAAGTGATTAGCGGGCCTCCGCCACGACCGTTGCGTGAGTTGCCCGTCAAAACAGAGAACGGCGTGGTCTTCGCAGAGATATAAGGAAGGATGACCTCATGAATCGAACTTTTCAATGGATTGACGAACGCACGGGGTTAAGTGGCCCCATTCGTGCCTTTTTCAATTATCCAGTCCCCAAGTATGTACACCGCAACTTTTTGTATACATTGGGCGGTTTAACGCTGATTTCCTTTTCGCTTCAAGTGATCACCGGTATTCTGCTGGTCTTTTATTATGACCCCAGCACAGAAGGTGCGTACAACAGTGTGGACTACATCACCTACATTTTACCCTTGGGCTGGTTGGTGCGTGGTATTCACCATTACGGTGCCAGTGCCATGGTGATCCTGATTTCGCTGCATATGCTGCGCACTTACTACTACAGTGCCTATAAAAAGCCGCGTGAAATCAACTGGCTGACGGGGGTGTTGCTGCTCTTTTTAGTGTTGGCTTTTGGTTTTACCGGCTACCTGCTGCCCTGGGATCAAAAAGGATACTGGGCCACAAAAGTAGGGACCGAAATTGCCGGATCAGTGCCGATGATGGGCGCTTACATCACCAAGATCATGCGCGGTGGCGCTGATCTGGGGCAGGCCACATTGACCCGTTTTTATGCTACTCATGTGATGCTGCTGCCAACGGCCGTCGCCCTTCTCATTGCGGTTCATATTTTCCAACTCCGCTTTCATGGTATGGCGCCGCCCATTACTGAACGAGCCAAGGCGCAGAGTAAAAAGTTTCTGCCCTTCTTTCCCTATTGGGTGGTTACGGATCTCATTGCCGGGTTGGGGCTGTTGGCGCTGTTGGTCTATATAAGTTACATCAACCGGGCGCCGTTGGAGTTTCCGGCCGACCCTACCAGCAGTAATTATCTGCCGCGGCCGGAATGGTACTTTCTCTTTTTCTTCCAGTTGTTGAAATACTTCCCCGGTAAGTTGGAACCGGTTATCACGATAGCGATCCCGCTGTTTATCTTTGGCAGTATGCTGCTGCTGCCTTTTATTGACACCAGTGAGGAGCGACGGCCGTGGCATAAACCGGTGACAACCCTGGTCAGTATTTTCTACATTGTGGTCATTCTCGTATTCACTTATCTGGCTATGGCTGAGTTTGGTTAAGGCATAATGGCGATTGCCGATTGTTTGAATTGTCTTGCAGCTTACTTATAAACAAATAGTTTTCAAATAAATTAAGTAAATTGACTTGAGGAGGTCAAGAATGAAAAAGTTATCAATTGTAACAATGTTGGGTTTACTGCTGGTTTTGCTGCTGGCCGCCTGTGGCGGCGGCAGCGCCGAGCCAGCAGCAGACAATGCGCCGGCATCGCAGCCGGGCACCCTCACGGCCGTTAAAGTAGACGCCACTTCTTTGGACGCCAATGCCCCTTATTGGGCCAATGCCCCGGTTTTGTCGGTGGACACGAAAGCGGCCGTAGACGGAAACCCGGATGGCTCTACGGTGAAGTTGCAGGCGGTGTATGATGGGCAATATCTGGTGATTCGCTCTGAGTGGGCGGACCCGACAGAGAGTGTGCTGAAGAATGCCTGGACATGGGATGGCACTGCGTTTACCAAGTCTGGCGATGAAGACCGCATTATGATCACCTGGCCCATTGGCAATAACGCCGAATTTGCCAGTAAGGGGTGCGCCGCCGCCTGCCATAATAGCAGCGAAAACCAGGATGAATGGTGGATGGGTTCAGACAATGCCAATATCCGCTATGACAACTGGCACTGGAAATCTGCCCGAACGAACCCGTTGGGGTATACCGATGATCAGTGGTGGAGTGTATTGGCGGACCCGGCGGATCCCGAATCGTCACGCTATGGGGATGCGAAGGATTCCGGTGGTTACAGCGATAATGTCAATGAAGACAAGAGTGGCCCCCAATATATGAATGGCGCGGGCATTACAGGCGATTTCATCTTTAAGGGTGATGAAGTGGCAATTGACACGGCGGCTCTGGTTGCGGGTGACGTCATTCCCGGTCTTGTGTTAGCGAAGCCTGTTGGGTCGCGTGGCGATATAGATGCGAACGGTGTATGGATTAATGGGAATTGGGTCGTGGTACAGCGCCGGCTCTTGAATACGGGCCATGATGATGATGCTGTTTTTACACCGCCCAAGCCGATGCCTTTTGGTTTATCTGTGGTGGATAATGGCGGTGGCTTACCGCATACGGTAGGCCCAGATGTGCTTACACTGGAATGGAAATAAGTTGAACGGCCGTTTGATACGGCCGTGCCTCACCGCAATTCCTTTGTTGCCAACCCAAAACGGCGTAGGAGTTTCTAAAACCCTGCGCCGTTTTGGTTAGTGGCCGCCCCCCTTCAACTTCCACTTACTTGATTTACTGCCAGATATGTTACCGGCTGAACTCCACCAGTTGCGCCAGTTCGGTCACGGCCGTGTCATCCAGTTGGCTGGCGAGGCGTTGTGCCCGAATGCGCACATCGTCCATGTTTACCCCTTCTGTCCAATAGCTGTGGCGCAGCAGTTCCGCCCATTGGCTGACAACGATGGCCAATTGATAGTGCAGCGGCGCGGCGTCAAAAGAGGGGGCCAGGTTATCGGTGGTGAAGACGCCGTTGATTTCTTGCACGGCGCGGGTTTGGGGGTCTTGCCAGCGCAGGTAGACGGTGGCTACGCGCCCTTGCGCGCCGGGGGTTAACTGCACGGCATAGACGGCTACGGCCGTGTGCCCCGCACCAAACTCGGCCGCATCCACATCATTGTTGCGGAAATCCTGGTCGGCAATGGCCCGGTTTTCATAGCCCACCAGCCGGTACTGCTGCACCACCTGCGGGTCAAACTCCACCTGAATTTTGGCGTCCAGGCCAATGGTTTGCAGTGTACTCATCACATTTTCGGTGAAGACCTGGCGGGCTTCATTCAGGTTATTCACGTAGAAGTAGACGCCATCCCCCTGGTCGGCCAACTGCTCCATCATCACGTCGTTGTAGTTGCCCAGGCCCACGCCAATGGTGGTCAGGTGGATGCCGGCGTCGGCATAGCTGCGAATTTTGGCTGCCAGACTGTTCGGGCCGGTGTCGCCCACATTGGCCACACCATCGGAGGCCAGAATGACACGATTGATGCCGCCAGGGATGTAAGCCTGGTTAGCCATGTCATACCCCATCAGCAGACCGGCTTCCAGGTTTGTGGAGCCTTCCGTTTGCAGGGTGTTGATGGCATTGCGAATCGCTTGCCGTTCGGAACCGGCGGTGGGGTAGAGCACGGTGCGGGCGCTGCTGCCATAGACGACGATGGATACTTTGTCATCGGGCCGCAGCCGGTCTACCAGCAGCGCCAGCGATTCTTTAACAAGGCCGAGGCGGTTTTCCTGGGCCATGGAGCCGGAAACATCAATGACAAAGACGATGTTGGCCGACGGCCGTTCCGCCTCCGGCACGTCATATCCCTGCACGCCAATGCGCAGGAAGTGGGTGCCATCATTGTGGAAGGGAGAGGGCGCGCCATCGGCATAGATGGCAAAAGCCACATCCGGCGGGTTTTGGTAGCCCTGGTCAAAGGAGTTGACGAACTCTTCTACGCGCACGGCATCGGGCGGCGGCATCAGGCCATCTTGCAGGTAACGTTTGGCAATGTTGTACGAGCCGGTGTCCACGTCCAGGGAAAAGGTGGACAGGTTATCAACGCTGGTGAGGATGTAGGGATTGACGCCGTACTGTTCAAAGAACATGGCGTTAGGGGCGGCGGCGGGGGCGGTGGGCACGGCCGTTGGCATGGGCGCGATAGCGACTTCGGGCCGGGGTTGGGTAACACCATTGGCGGGCGGCAGCGGCTCAGCGACCGGCGCTTCTTGTTCAGTAGTGCTGGCATATTGATCAACGACTACCGTTTCGACGACAACGCGGGTGACTTCCACCGCCATGCCTTCCACTGTTACCGTTTCCACAACGGTTTCGGTAACAATGCGGGTCACTTCTGCTGTTTGCGGATTGGACGTACCCATCGTGCTACAGGCAGCAAAAATGAGGGTGAAAAGGGCAAAGAGTATAAGGGTTTGGGTTCTGTTCTTCATGGGATTCTCTCCTGATTGGTTGTGATTTGTTCTATTGATTGTGTGCGTGTGGTTAACCAGTATGCTACCGGTAGAACGACGGCCGTGTCCCATTAGTTCCCCCATTTTTTCCATGAATCCCCGACTCAAAAAAACAAAAAAGCCACCCTTATGACAAAGGGTGGCTTTGAAGAGGCTGGTGGTTTTTGGACTTTAACGGTAAGAAGAATGTAGCAGCAACAGGAAAAGGGTTACGGGTTGGCGGCTAGAGCAGCTTTGGCTGTGGCAACCTCAACTTCCATTTGGGCGACGGCCTGGTTGGCTTCGGCAATGGCGGCTTCTTCGATCAAATGGGCGGCAACCAGCACGTCCAACGCTTCGGTTACGGCCGCATCTTCAATCATGCCGGCGATGACCAGGGTGCGCACCACATCGGCGGCAATGGCAGCATTGAACATTTCAGCCTGCACGGCCGTTTCCATAGCGTCGGCCACAGCCGCTTCCTGCACCGCCTGAGAGATAGCCACAACCGCGGCGGCTTCTTCCAATGCCGCTTCTTCCACGGCTTCCACTTCGGCCAATGTGAGCAGAGCATCCAACATGGCCGCGCCTTTGACAGCTTCCGCCAGTTCAATCGCTATTTCTGCTTCTTCAATGGCCTGAATTTCTTTGCCCACTTTCATCAACAGTTGCGGCGTCAGGAAACCCTGGGCGGTCATGTGCCCACCGGCGCGGGCGATGGCCGCCTGAAAACCGGCAGCCCAGGTGTGTTCAAACAGCATCAGTCCGGCGGCCGTATTGGGTTCTAGCAAATCAGGCAGTCTGGCAAGATCTTCGGCGCTCAGGCCAAACTGCGTACCGGCGACGACGAGGGGTGATTCGGACACGGCCGTGTCTCCATCCAGCCCCATGAGCTTGCTCACCACCGAACCAAACTGGTGCATCTGGGCATCTGTCAGGTCGGTCATTTCCATCCGCTGAATCTTTCCATCTGGTTTTTTCACAACGACCAACAAATCAATCAGACGGATCAGCCCTTTGCCGCGCAATAAGTTGAGCTCTTTGAGGGCTTCACCGGTGAATTTTTCTGTTGTGTCAAATTTGATCATAAGCATTTGAATAGGCCCACTCATTGTTTCTCTCCCACAAATGAAATTATGAATTATGAAGGATGAATGATGAAGATCATCCTTCATAAGTTCGATTACCGATCACCGATTACGGATTACCGATTACCGTCCACTATGCGCCATCATATCAATGCAAACGGTGATAGCCAGAATCAGGGCGTCGTCCTGGCCTGGGGCTATTTCCACGCCATAGGTGTCGCGCACGCGGAACCAGGCTTTAGAGACGGTGGCGACAGTTTGCCGCCCACTCTCAATCCGGTATTCATGGTTCACGATGTTCCCTGTCGTGGACAGATCACTGCCGCCGGGAATATCAATTTGCCAGCGATCCCGCAGCGGCGTGACCAGGGCATTATGCACTTTAGCTACCGTCCGCCCGCTGGCGTCTTCAATCTCCATGCTGTCCCGCACCCGCACCATCTTCTCTTGAATCTTGTACAGTTCCCGGCCCTGCGCATCTTCAAAGAGAAGGGTGGAACGGACGCGCAAGGCTTTACCATCTACTTTGAAGGCCCGACGGCCGTTGTCATCCTCAATAAAAAAGTCATCACCGATGGCAAACATGCGCTGCCGCATCTGGTAACGGTTGCCACCGCGTTCACCACCCCGTATGGGGCCAGGCCCTGGGCCAGGAGCGTCACCGGCTCGTCTTCTTAACATGATTTTTTTACCTCCGTATGATTGAGATTAGAGATTGGAGATTGGAGATTGAATAATCTCCAATCTCCAATCTCCAGTCTCCAATCTCTTTACACCTACATTTCCGCATAACGATTGTAAGTGGCAATTTCATAGTTGCGATTGGCCGTAATTTGCCCGGCAATGCCGGCTGCCGCCATCACGAAGAACAGCAGCGTCCAGATGAATGAGCC
>CAADGU010000143.1 GCA_900696625.1 uncultured Chloroflexota bacterium
GACCCCGCGCTGTTGGGCAATTTCATAGGCGCGGCGGCGGTCGCTCCAGGTGTGCTGCGTCTGGGTTTCGTTTACGCCCATGAACACCGAATCCACAATGACGCTGTGGCCCCAGGCCAGTTGCGCATCCACCAGATGCAGCAGAATGTGAACCATATCTTCCCAAAACCGCTCGGCGTGGCGCGTCAGGTGGGCGGGAATGGCGTCCACCACATCGTCAACGGTCAAGATGGGCAGGCGTAATTCCTGTACGAGCAGCCGAGCCAGCGTTGTTTTGCCGCAGCCCGGCAGCCCGGAGAGGATGATGAGGCTTTGCGGTAGTGGTAGTTGGCACATATTTCCTACCCTTCAAAACCAGGTCGCGGCGTTGGCGATACGCCCCTACTTCCCGGCCACATGCTCTAAACTCTGCAAATAGGCCCAGATGGCGTGGCGCTCTTCCTCAGTGTAGAGGTTGAAGGAGGGCCAGGGCATCATTTCCGGGTCCATCTGACGGCCGTCGGGGCGCACCCCTTGCGTCATGGCTCGCTCGAACTCTGCTTCTGTCCAGGTGGTTACGGCCGTCCACAGCGAGGGTGTTTCCGCGATGGCAATCCCGGTAAAATCAGGGCCGTGGCAGGCGGTGCAGAACACGGACAGATAGGCGCCATAAGCCAGCGTGTCGTCCGGCGAAACGATGGCGGGCGGCGACTGGTTCATGTCCACATTTTCGGCCGTAACCAGAGGGAACAGATTGGCAGTGTGCATCACGCGCAGCATAGGCCCGTAGCTGGGCGGGGGATAGTCGGTGTCTACGGGTGGGGCGCTGCGCAGATAGGCGATCAGGTTCTCCATGTCGCCTACGTGAATGCCATGATTAAATTCGTAAGGCATGCCCACCGTCGGCGAGCCGTCTTGTTTCACGCCATACCAGATGGCTTTGGCAATTTCGTCGTCGCTGTAGCGGCGGGCGATCCCATTTTCGCCGCCGGTGAGATTGGCGCTGTAAATTTCGCCAAAGGCGACATCCTCGGAGAAGGGCATGCCGGCCAGGTTTTCCCCGTGACAGCTTTCACAATAAATGGTGAACAGCTTTTCCCCGGCGGCGATGCGTTCGGGGTCGGTGGGGATGTTGAGGTTGAAGTCGGCCGTTACCTCATACGTCTTGTTCAACCGGCTGGCGCTGATGGCCCACATAACAACATAGGCCAAAATAATGACGCCCAATAACCCCCCAATCACAATACCAATCCATTTCAATACACGTTTCATGGTTTACCTCTTCAGGTGATGTTCATTGCTTGCCTCGCCAATACGCCTTACAATGTGAACAGGAATGACATGGAGAAAAAAGCATGAATACAGTGCAAACGATTAATCTTATTGCTACCAATCCTGATATTCGCAACGGCCGTGCCTACATCTTAGGCACCACAGTAACAGTCGCTGATATTGCCCTGACCAAGCATTATCACGGGCAAGATGCCGATGGCCTGGCGGAATGGTATGGCCTTACGCTGCCCCAGGTCTATGCCGCGTTGGCCTATTACTACGAACATAAAGAAGTCATTGACCAGCAAATCCGTACTCAAATTCACCGCGCAGAAGCCTTGAAGGAACAGCGAGTTGGCAGCCAGCGTTCACTTTTATCTCGATGAAAATGTGCCGGTCGCTGTTGCCACCCAACTCAGGCGACGCAATATCGAAGTTGTTACTGCCCTCGACCTAGATGCATTGGGCGATAGTGATGAAACCCATTTGCAAAGAGCCACAGCGATGGGCGCCGTCTTTTGTACCCATGATGCTGATTTTGTAGAGATAGCGGCTTAGGGGATGCCTCATACCGGGATAGTTTTTGGTCAGCAGCACAAACATGGCATTGGCGATTGGGTACGTTTCCTTGAGTTGGTACATGCTGTGTTAGAGCCAGATGATTTGATCAATCAAGTCGAATATCTTTAGGCTACGGCCGTACTCCCACCCACTTCCCCCACCACACTACCTGCCGGTTGGGTCAGGTAACGCCAGCCAATGGGGGCAAAAGCGGCCAGGTAGAGAATGCAAGCCAGCGGGTACATGATGTTGATCTGCCAGGCGGCGATGGATTCATCGCCGCCCTGCCCTATGACAAAGACGATGGGTGCTAAGATGAAGAGAACGGCCGTCCAGCGCGGCAAACCCCCGTAGACCAAAAAGCCGATCCCCAACAAAATCGTGGTCAACAAACCTAAACCCATCCACAGAACTAAAACCATTTGCCCTGGCGGTTGCAAGCTGAAAAGGGCGACATCCACGCCAAGCTGGTCCAGGCCAACCTGCGTAAGGCGAATAGAGGCTGGTACCATGCCCAGCCCGATGCCCAGGCCGGTGATGGTGCAAACCAACCCCAACCGGGGTGCGCGCTGGCCCAGTACACGCGCCAGATGCAAATAAATCGGCACAAAGAGCAAGAAGGCGAGGGTCATCAGAACCCCTTCCACCCAACTGCTCACACCATGAGAACTGCGGCCGATACCCGCCAAAAAGGTGAGTGCGGCGGTGATAAGCAGCAGCGGGCCGACAATGAAGGCCAGACCTAACAATCTTTGTTGGTATTGATCAAAACGGGACATGATTTTCTCCTGTGGGTTGACGTAGGGGCAGTGCCTTGTGCCTGCCCCACAGAGGGCGACCACAAGGGTACGCCCCTACGCCAACTATTATTTTTCTGCCACCAGCAGACTGCTGCCGGGGGCCTGACGCATAGGGTGAAATTGAATGTTCTTAAAGCCGGTATTGGTAAGCAGATCGGTTAATTCGTTGCGGGTGAAGATACGGCCGTCGGCAAACAGGTAATACATCAACCCCACCAACTGCACGATGGCGTTGGTGGCCGAGCCAAACTGCTTGCCCGCCACCTGGTCGAAAATCGCCACCTTGCCGCCCGGCTTCAGCGCGGCGTGCGCTTTTTGCAGCAGCTTGTGATTGGTTTCCAGGTCGTAATGGTGCAGCAGGTTAAAGAGCAGGATGGCGTCCCACTCCGTGCCCCAGGCTGCATGCCACAAATCGGCGGCGTACAGGTCTATCCGGTCGTTCAGGTGGGCCGCATCCAGATTTTGCTGCGCCGTTTCCAGGGCGGCTTCGCTGTCCATGATGGTGGCCGTTAGCCGGGGGTGCGCCTGGCAAAAGTGAATGGTGAACTGGCCGTGCCCACCGCCCACATCCAGCAAACGGCTGGCGGTTTCCGGCAGCGCCACCTTTTTCACAATAGTTGTCCCCACCAGATTGGCGTTGCTCTGCATCATTGTCTGGTGGGCGTGGCTGAGGCCGGGCGTGCTGGCGGTGAAGTCGTAGAAGTTATACGGCCGTTCCCCACTCCGCACCACCTCTGGGGCATGGGGCCACAGTTCCCGAAAAAAGGTGTCAAAGATCAGCAGGGCGGCCTTCATGTCCAGCATCTCGCCATGCAGAAACCATTTGTTGGTCATGGCGCTGTTGTGGTAACGGCCGTCCCGTTCCACCACGTAGCCAATCGCTGCCAGTGCCGCCAGCAGTTTCTCCAGACCGCGCTCCTGGCAGTTCAGGGTTTGCGCCAGTTCGGTGGGGGTAGACGGCCGTTCGGCTAATGTCGTAAAAATGTTGAGTTGTACGGCCGTGTTCACCGCCTGAAGCGCCAGCGCCCCGGCCAGATCGAGCATTGGCCCTGGGGCGGCATTCAGCGTGAAAAAGGCGGTGCGTTCTAAAAAGTTGGGTTGAATGGGCATCATTCCTCCAGTTAGTTGCCGGCTTTCACGATAACCGGCAGGTATAGGTTCAACATTTCCGGGGGCCGCAGGTAGACCAGACGCACCGACTCCACCACAGAAATATCGTTGTAGCCACGGGCACGAATGGTCAAATTCTGTTCTTGGGGTAAGGACAGTCCGGTGAGCCGCCAGCCGTCACTGGTGCGCGTCCCAATGCCCAGTGGCGAGTAAATCACGCCGTTAGTAGACCATTCAAAGATGACACGCCCCACTTCGGGGGCAGCGCCGCTGCGCTGCCAGGTAATTCCTGTGCCCCCGCCGGTCACTTCCAGCTTTTGCAGTGCGGCTGTGGCGCTGGAAAGGCGGCCGATGCGCTGCCGCATTTGCCCACCCAATTCGGTAAACACTCCCCCGACCACGACCTTGCCATCTGGCTGCACCACCAGAGCATCAACCCTCTCGTTCACCCCCGGATTAAAGGTTGTATCTACGTTGCCGTCGGCATGAAGTCGGCCGATGCGCAGCCGCGGCTGCCCACCCAATTCGGTGAAGCTGCCACCTACCACGATCTTACCGTCTACCTGCACTGCCAGGGTGTTGACCACACCATCCGCCCCTGGATCAAAGATCGTATCCAGGCTGCCATTGGTATGAAGCCGGCC
>CAADGU010000144.1 GCA_900696625.1 uncultured Chloroflexota bacterium
GCCCATATTGAGTTGCTAACCTGCCACCTCTGCCGCCAACAGCTAGAACAGGCTGTCGCCATGTATACCGGGAATTTTCTGACCGACTTCTACCTGGATGACAGCAACGAGTTTGAAGCGTGGGCCGAGAGCAAACGGCACACCTATCGCCGTCATGCGTTAGATGCCCTGGAAACGCTGACCACCATTGCCACCCGCCAAAAAGCCTTTCCACAAGCCCGTGCCTACGCCGAACGTCAGTTGGAACTGGATGATTTGCGGGAAAGCGCTTACCGGCAACTGATGGAGATTCTGGCGTTGGACGGCCGTCCAGCCGAAGCCCTGTCTCTCTACGAACGCTGCCAACGCCTGCTGGCCGACGAACTCGGCATGGCCCCCACCAGCCGTACCACCGACCTCTACCACAAAATCCAGGCCGGGGATTTACGCTTTGATATACCCCAGGCCCAGGGTGTGCATGGTTACGAATTGAAAGAAGAGATTGGCGAAGGCGCATATGGCACCATTTATCGTGCCGTGCAGCCAACGGTTGGCCGCGAAGTGGCTGTCAAGGTCATTCGCCGCAAATATGCCAACGACCCGCAATTCATCCGCCGCTTTGAGGCCGAAGCCCAAACCATCGCCCGGTTGGAACACCCCTACATCGTGCCCCTGTACGATTACTGGCGCGACCCCGAAGGTGCTTATCTGGTAATGCGCTTGCTGCGCGGCGGTAATTTGCTGGTGGCGTTGCAACATGGCCCCTGGGCGGCGGAAACGGCCGTCAAAATGGTGGAGCAGGTGGCTTCGGCGCTGACGGCCGCTCACCGGCAAGGCGTCGTCCACCGGGACATCAAACCGGCCAATATCCTCTTTGACGAAGCGGGTAATGCGTATCTCTCCGATTTTGGTATTGCCAAAGATTTGACGCACGAGTGGCAACTGACATCTGAAGGCGGCATCGTCGGTACACCCGATTACATCTCGCCGGAGCAGTTGCGCAACGAGCCGGTGACGCCCCAGTCTGACCTGTACAGCCTGGGCGCGGTGTTGTATGAGGTGTTGGCCGGGGAACGGCCGTTTGCCAACACCCCCTTTGCCCTGCGTATTCAAAAACATTTGCAGGAGCCATTGCCCCTGCTGGCCGCCAGCCGCCCCGGTCTGCCGCCACAACTGGATGACGTGATTCAACAGGCCACCGCCAAACGGCCGTCCGACCGCTACCCGGATGCGTTAGCCCTGGCCGAAGCCTTTCGCCGCGCTGTTCAGGGAGGTGTTCGTAGTAGCGACTTCAGTCGCGTCACGGCTGTACCCGCGACACTGAAAATCAGCAACCCGTACAAAGGGCTACGCGCCTTCCAGGAAGCCGACGCCGATGATTTTTACGGCCGTGAAAGCCTGGTGCAACAGTTGGTATCGCGGTTGGTGGACGGCCGTTTTCTGGCCATCGTTGGCCCCAGCGGCAGCGGCAAATCCAGCCTGGTGAAAGCCGGTCTCATCCCCGCCCTACGTCAGGAAGCCATCCCCGGCGCTGACCAATGGTTTGTGGCCGAAATGACGCCGGGTACGCACCCCTTGGAAGAGTTAGAACTGGCGCTGCTGCCCATTGCCGTAGACCCACCGCCCAGCCTGTTGGAGCCATTGCAAAAAGATGAACGCGGCCTGCTGCGCACCTTGCGCCGCATTTTGCCAGACCGGGAAAACAGCCAGTTATTGCTGGTCATTGACCAGTTTGAAGAGCTATTCACCCTGGTCGAAGACGAGAATCGCCGCCGCCATTTCCTCAATAGTTTGCTGGCGGCACTGAATGCACCGCAAACTCCTCTGCGTGTCGTTGTTACCCTGCGCGCCGACTTTTATGATCGGCCGTTGCAAATCCAACCCCTGGCCGATCTGTTCAAACAGCACACCGAAATCATCTTGCCGTTGAGCCAGGATGAGTTGACCTGGGCCATTCAGGAACCGGCGCGGCGGGTGGGCGTGGGCCTGGAGGAAGAGGTGCTGGCGGCGATGGTTGCCGATGTGACCAATCAGCCCGGCACACTGCCCTTACTGCAATATGCCCTGACGGAACTGTTCGAGGAGCGGCAAGACAATGTGATGACTCTGGCCGCCTACCGGGCCTTAGGCGGTGCCTCCGGGGCTTTGGCCGAGCGAGCTGAGGAACTGTTTGCCAGTTTTGACGCCGCCGGGCAGGAAGCGGCCCGCCAGCTTTTTCTGCGTCTGGTAACGCTGGGCGAAGGAGTGGAGGATACGCGGCGGCGTGTGCGATTATCTGAATTGGAGTCGTTATCCGTTATCCGTGAACCGTATTCCGTAAACCGTAATCCGACGGAATACGGATTACGGAATACGGATTACGGATTACCGATGACCGAATTCGGCCGTTACCGCCAGCTCACCTTCGACCGAGACCCGATCACCCGCGAACCGACGGTAGAAGTGGCGCATGAGGCATTGCTGCGCGAGTGGCCGCGCCTGCGAGAGTGGTTGAATGAAAGCCGCGCCGATGTGCGTTTGCAGCGGATGTTGGCCCAGGCTGCCACAGAGTGGATCGTTGCCCACCGGGATGCCAGTTTCCTTTTGCGCGGCTCCCGGCTGGATCAGTTTGCCGGCTGGGCTGACAATACCGATGTGGCCCTCACCCGGCAAGAACGTGCCTTTATTGAAGCCAGTCTGGAGGAACGACGGCAACGCCATGCGGCCGAAGCCGCCCGGCAGGCGCATGAACGGGCATTGGAGCGCCGTTCACGCCGTTTTCTGCTGGCCCTGGTTGGTGTATTTGCGATTGCCACCTTGATTGCGCTGGCGCTTTGGAATACGGCTCAACGTAATTTCACCACTTCCGAGCGCACCCGCCTGGCCGCTCAGGCGCAACTGGCGCTAGACCGGGGAGAAGAAGGGACTTTACCCGCTCTATTGGCGCTGCGCAGTCTGAATTTAGGTTATTCACCGGAAGCAGATGCGGCATTGCAAAACGCATTAGGGCGTGGCTTCGCCCGCCAGCAATATATAGGCCATACAGATTTTGTATCCCTGGGGGAAATTTCACCAGACGGCCGTTTTGTTCTCACCAGTAGTCTCGACGGCACTGTCCGGCTGTGGCAGGCGCAAACAGGGGAAGAGGTGCGCCAGTACACCGGCCACGCCGGGCTTGTGTGGGAAGCCATATTCTCGCCAGACGGCCGTACCTTTCTCACCAGTAGCGCAGATGGCACGGCCCGTCTGTGGGATACGGAGACGACCGCCGAGCTGCGCCGCTTTACGCATGATGACAACGTTTGGGCAGTTGATCTCTCTCCGGATGGTCGCTACGCCCTGACGGCCGCTGGGCCAGTTATCTATTTGTGGAATCTGGCCACCGGGGCCGAAATGCGCCAGTTTGTGGGCCATACAGACACGGTCACTTCGGCTAGGTTTTCGCCAGATGGCCGCCACCTTGCCTCTGGCGGCACCGACCATACTGCTCGCTTGTGGGACAGAGAAAGCGGTGAAGAAGTTCGGTTATTTTCCGGCCATACAGATTACCTAACTTACGTTATATTTTCTCCAGACGGCCGTTACTTTCTGACAGCCAGCGCCGACCAGACAGCCCGCCTCTGGGATGTAGCCACTGGCGCAGAACTGCGCCGTTTTGTGGGCCATACAGACGAAGTGCTTTCAGCCGAATTCTCGCCTGATGGCCGCTTCATGGCTTCGGGCAGCGCAGACAATACGGTAAGGCTCTGGGACATCGCTACTGGTCAGGAAGTATCGCAGGTTCTTGGGCATACGGGTACGACACTCGCCTCTTTTTCGCCCGATGGCAGCCTGTTGTTAACGGTCAGCGAGGATCGCACAGCCCGCTTGTGGCCTGTAGACCGGGCAACGGAGCCACAAACCCTCCTTAATTTCGTTGGCAGCCATACTGTCTTCCAAACGGCTGCGGCCGTTTCCCCCAATGGGCAGTACGTCCTCACCGAGCAGGGTGTAGGCATGGTTCGCCTGTGGAATATCGAGCCTTCCGAGTTAGTCCAACAAATCCCGCTACAAGGAGCTACTGCCAACAGCCTCACTTTTTCGGCAGACGGTTCGCTGGCTCTGGCGGCCGGTAGCAACGGCGTTGCCTACCTGATTCCCATGCAGTTAGACCAGACAGCCATTCCCCTTGAAGGGCACGTAGGAAACGTGTTTGCCGGCGTTATTTCCCCGGACGGCCGTCTGGCCTTGACCGGCGGCGAAGATGGCACAGCCCGTCTGTGGGACGTAATGACCGGCGCCGAAGTGCGCCAGTTTGAGGGACATAGCGGCCCGGTGCAGAGCGTGGCTTTTTCGGCTGACGGCCGTCACGTTCTTACGGGCGGCGACGACCAGACA
>CAADGU010000145.1 GCA_900696625.1 uncultured Chloroflexota bacterium
CAATTACTCAATTTACATTGTTACCAGAATGCCAGATTGCTGCTCCAGAACAGAGCGGAGAATCTGGCGCATGGCGTTGAGGACTTCGATGATACGGCCGTCGGTGAGCGTGTAGGTGACGGCCGTGCCGTTGCGCTCCGTTTGTACCAACCCCCGATCCCGCAGCACACCCAGGTGGCGCGACACGGTGGGTTGTGGCATGTTCAGTGCCTCTGCCAGGGCGGTGACGTGGCGGGGTTCCTCATCCAGCGCGTAGAGAATCAAGATGCGTTTAGGGTCGCCCAACGCCTGGCAGATGTTGGCGTGCAGCAGACTGAGTTCTTCAAGGGTAGGGTTGATCATGATGGTTTCCATCCATGTATTCGCTTATCCGAATAGATGCCCGAAGTGTAAGCCGATCACCCCAAAAAGGTGAGGGAGGATTGTCATTTTCCGATTGTGACATTTGTCACAAGTTCTGTCGGTCGGTTTAATTTACGACGGAGGGGAGGCTTTAGCCGAAGTCGGCTAAAGCCTCCCCTCCCGCTGTTTTTCGGCTAAGTTGAAACGATGGTACTAATCTGGTTAAATCATTCCCGGCAAAATCAATGGCATTGGGACCGAAGAAAGTGACATGAGGTGATATGAAACAAAGAGAAATCGTCATCGTTGGGGCCGGGCCGGCAGGGAGTACGGCGGCCATTGCCTTAAGCCAACAGGGGCACGACGTGCTGCTCATTGACCGGCAAATGTTTCCCCGTGACAAACCCTGCGGCGATGGCATTCCCATGGGCGTCACCGAAATACTTTATGATTTAGGGCTGAAAGAGCAGTTTGATCAGGCGGATTTTTATCCGATAGATAGAGTTTGCCTGGTGTCACCCGCCGGGCATGTTTACGAAAGTAGGATGAAAACGGGCAAACAAGGGGGTAAGGCGCACGTTATCCCGCGTTTGCAATTTGACGCCCTGCTGCAAGAGCAAGCGGTGCAGGCGGGCGCTGAATTTTTCCAGGCTCGCGTCACAGAACCCATCGTGGAAAATGGGCAGGTACACGGGGTAAAAGTACATGGGGCAGATGGCTTGCTGGACATTCGGGCCAGATTGGTGTTGGCCGCCGATGGCGCCACTTCAGTTATCAGCCGGGCCTTGCAGCCGCAGCGCCCGCCAGATGTGCATCGAGCGGTGGCGCTGCGGGCTTATATGGAGGAGCTAGAGGTGCTGCCGCACCAGGTGGAGTTTATTTTGCATCAGGAAATTTTGCCGGGTTATGCCTGGATTTTCCCCATGGACGCGAACAAAGCCAACATTGGTCTGGGGATGCGTCTGGATAAGTTCCGCCAACAACATTTTAGTCTGGAACAACTGCTAGAGAAATTTTTGGCGCTGCCTTTTATGAAAGAGCGTATACGGGGCGACGGCCGTTTGCATGATGTGGCGACCTGGCAGCTTAACTTTGGTTCACAAAAGCGGTTGCAGCGCGCTTTTGACGGGGCGCTGCTGCTGGGAGATGCTGGCTGGTTGATTGATCCGCTGACCGGGGGCGGCATTGAGAATGGTATGCTGTCGGCGCTGCTGGCGGCGCAAACGGCGCACCAGGCATTGCAGCAAGGGGATTTTTCACGCCAGATGTTGCACGGGTATGAACGAGCCTGCCAGGCGGCTTTGTGGCCTGTCATGCGGCGCTCTTATTTGATCCAGCGCTGGCTGCTGCAGTATCCCTGGCTGATGGATGGGCTGATCAAATACGCCCACAACCATCCCCACTTGACGGATGTCTTTCTGGCAAAATTATAGCTTCCCTTTTCGGTGAAACGAGCCACGAACTGCGCGAATGATGCCTGATAAATCTTCGCGCCCTTCGCATTCTTTGCGGATAATAGTCATGAGGTATGACGATATTGTCTGAGAAATCGTTGGCTACTGAAAAAGATGCTTTAACCCAGCGCGTGATTGAACTGGAGACCATCGCCCAGATCAGCACGGCCGTTTCCGGCATCCTGGACCTCGACCAACTCTTACAATTTGCCCTGGTGCGTACCAAAGAGCAGTTTGGCCTGTACCACGTCAATATCGCCCTGTTGGATGAAACCGGTGAGAATCTGCTGCCGGTGATGGGCGATAATGACATGCTCAGCATCCATTCGCCCGTGCCCCCTATCCACTTACAGCAGCAGCCTTCCATTTGTGCCCGCGTGGCCCGCGAAAAAATCACGATGGTGGTGAATGATGTTGACCTTCATCCCGACTTTATGCCGCACCCGCTGCTGCCAGAAACGCAGGCCGAATTGTGTTTACCGATGGTTGTGGGGGATCAATTGATTGGTATTTTGGACGTGCAGGCCAGGGAGCGCGACCGTTTTACCGAAGAGGATGTGCGCATCCACAAGACGCTGGCGGCCCAATTTGCCATTGCCATCCAAAATGCGCGCGCGTTCCGGTTGTTGGCGCGGCGCGCTGAAGAATTGACCATCCTCAACGAGATGAGCCGCTCGCTCAGTTCGACACAGGGCATTGAACCGTTGTTGACGACCTTTGTGCAGTATGCCGCCCGGCTGATTGATACTACTAACCTGTATGTGGCCTTTTATGAACCGGACGATTATGAAACAGGGGGGTTAGTGATTGTGCTGGATGTGACCGATGGGAAATTTCTGTGGTATGACCGGCGGCGTCCCTTTGGGAATGGGTTGGTTGAGTATATTGTGCGCACGGAACGGCCGTTGCTCATCCCGGCGCACGTGGCAGAAAAAGTGCAGGAGTTAGGGTTGGAGGTCATTGGCGGCGTCCGTTCAAAATCCTGGTTGGGGGCGCCGATGGTGGTCAACGGCCGTGTGATTGGCGTCGTTTCTCTGCAAAATCACACCACGCCCTACCGGTTCAATGAAGATACACAGCGTTTGCTGGTTTCGATGGTGAACCAGGTGGCCCTGGCTGTGGAAAATGCCCGTTTGTATATGGCGTTACAGGAGCAGGCCGCCCATTTAGAGCAAGAGGTGACCCGGCGCACCACCGAGTTAACGTCCGCAAACCAGCAGCTTACCAGGGAGATCAACGAACGGGAACAAGTCCAGAAGTCATTGCAACTATATTCTCAAGAACTGGAACGCAGTAACCATGAATTAGAAAACTTTGCCTATATCGCTTCCCACGATTTGCAGGAGCCGCTGCGCAAAATTACCACTTTTGGCAGCCGGTTGGAGGAAAAATACCAGACTGTATTGGATGAACGCGGTAGGGATTATCTCCAGCGGATGCAGTCGGCCGCGGCCCGGATGCAGGAACTGATTTTGGATTTGTTGGCTTATTCCCGCGTGACCACCCACCGCCAGCCGTTTCGTTTTGTTTCCTTGCCACACATTATGCAAGATGTCTTGTCTGACCTGGAAGTGCGCATTGAGCAAACAGGCGCCACGATGATGGTGGGCAGTTTGCCCGCAATAGAAGCTGACCCGACCCAGATGAGACAACTGCTGCAAAATCTGGTGGGCAATGCTCTGAAATTTATTGACCCACACAGGCCACCGGTCATTCAGATTTACAGCCAGCATGTCACCCACGCCGGCCAAGAGATGTGCCAGATTTTCTTTAAGGACAATGGCATTGGCATTGAGGCGCAGTACCAGGAGCGAATTTTTGAGATTTTTGAGCGGCTGCACGGCCGTATCACCTATGAAGGCTCTGGTGTTGGCCTGGCTATTTGCCGCAAAATTGTGGAACGGCACGGGGGTTCGATTGCCGTGGAAAGCGTGCCCGGCGAAGGGGCAACGTTTATGGTTATGCTGCCGTGTAAGCAGTAGGGGTAATTGGGTAATTGGGTAATTGGGTAATTGATCACCTCATCACCCTTTCACCCGCTTGCCTGCTCATCCTCGCCTCCCAGCCGCGTGGCCGCGGCTGCCAGGCCTACCAGCAGCCAGAAGGCGGTGACGGCGTGGTGAAATTCCAGGTTAAACAGGTAATGATCAAACAAACCGGCGACCAGCCCGCCGATGATGGCTGCGTGTAAGCCCAACCAGACGGGGTCTTTACGGCCGTCGGCCTTTATCGGCCCCCGGTTGAAAAAAGCATAGGCAAACAACGTGCCCAACACCGCAAAAAAGGCCAGCAGCCCCACCAGCCCCATCGTTTGGGCAATGGTCAGGTACACGTTGGCTACCCCCAGGTAAATGTCAATATCTGGCGTCCCGGCAAAACCGACGCCAAAGACGGGATATCGCTGCACCAGGATGAGGGCATCTTTATATTCACCAAAGCGCATTTGGGTGGCCAGGTCTTGCCCCTGCACCCCTTCCACAAAGCGAGCGATGTAGGTTTGGGCCGGCGGCAGCAGCAAAAAGAACAGGCCGATGACGACCATGTACGGCAGCAGCCGCCGGTAACGGGCCAACGCCACAAAACCCAACCCGGCCACCAGCCCCACCAGCGCCCCCCGCGAAAATGTCAGGATCAATGCCAGAAAAATGGAGCCGACGACGAGATAGGTGAGCCAGCGGGAGAATAACGGCCGTTTGGCCACCAACTGCGGCCCCGCCAACGCCCCCAACATCAGCAGCAGCCCGCCTAACACATTGGGGTCTACGGAAGTGCCGATGGCCCGTTCTGAAAGCTCCGGGTTTTCTTCGATGTAACGCACTACCCAACCGCCAGGGTAGCCAACCCGTGTCAGCACGTTCAATAGATCATTTGTGGTGTCTTCCGGCAGCAGCCAGAGGCCAATTGCCAGCAGCGCCGCGCCGGCCCCGGCCAACAGCAGCACCTTCACCAGCCGCTCCAACTGTTCCCAGGTGCGGCAGTAATCAATGACCACAAAGACAAAAAGCAGGCTCAAAATCAGTTCGGCAAATTTACGCAGCAGCGTGGGGATGAGTGGCCCATTGCTCAGCCCAAAAATGAAGGCAAACAGGGCAATGATGATAAAGATAAGCAGGGGCAGGGTGATGGGGGTGGTGATGATGGTGCGCTGTTTACCCGTGACCAGCCCTAAAGCCCAGACGCCAATAACGGCGGCCAATGCCAGGTCAAGGAACGTGGGCGTCAGACCAATGTCAATGGGCAGGGTGGCAAAGGGCAGCAGGCAGACAACGGCCATGACGCCCCAAAAGCCCAGTTCGATATTGCGCAGCACCACCACAACGGCTACCCCGGCCAACAATAAGGCCAATGCTGCCAACGGTCCACCATACGCCAGCAGCAGCCCGCCGAACACGGCCGTGATGGCCACCAGCACCGCTAAGAGCAAGGTGTTTCGTGATGTGTGATGCGTGATGCGTGATGCGTGATCTGTATTTCGTTCCATCAATCCACTCGTAACAAGGTCAGTTGCAGAAAGTTGTCGGTAGGACGGCCGTCCGGCGTAATGCGCTGCAATCGTTGAAATTCACCGGTTTCCGAAAGGGTGTACAAGCCAATGATGAGGGGATACACGTCGGCGGGCGTTTCCGGGTTGAGCGTGAGCGTCAGGGGCACGGGCTGGGCCGTACCTACCGGCCATTGAGAGGTAGGTACAGCCAAATCTTGGGCTGCCCAACGGGTGGTGTCCTGGTCTACCACCTGGGCAAAGATGGTGTAATCGGCCGTTGCGGGCTGGCTCAACTGCCAGTACAGCGTTAGCTCAACCGTTTCGCCTGCCGTTGTGCGGCGGGGATTGAGTTCATAGCCGACCAGGGTGAATCCCTTTTCAAAGTTGACCGAAATGGGGTTGGGAATTGCGCCGGGCACGGCCGTGAGCGGCACAGACGCCAGCAGCACGGCATGTTCTCCCACCGGCAGGCCATGGCCGTCGGTTACGGGCAGGCGTTCACATGCCGGGCAGGTGGCATAATCGTAGAGGCCAACAGTCAATTCCAGGTCAATGGGGGCAACGGCCGTGTCTGGCACAACCAGCGCATGGTGGGTGACAATGCGTTCACCTGGCGACAACAGCGAAGTGGGGCGTAAACCCTGGCCATGAAACATGTCTCGTTGGGCGATGGGCCGTTCCAGCACCGGGTCATTCAGGTGTACAAAAATGCTCCAGTTGTGGGCTAATGGCTGCATCACTTCCCATTCTAGCGTGACCCAGACTGTTTCGCCGGGAGAGACGGCCGTGGGCGACCATTCGTACCCCACCAGCTTCAGACCATCGCCAAAGGTGACGGCCGTTGGCACGGATGGTGGCTCATAACGGGGTGGCTGGTAGGACGGCCGTATCCACAAAAATGGAGCGACTGCCGCCACCACAAACATAAAACTGCTTAACCCGGCCACGACCCACACTGCCGGGCGGCGTGGCAGCCAGCCTACCAGCCCCACCACCAGCAGCGTCGTCAGCGTAGACAGTGCCGTAAACACCAGCCGCCCCTGCGAAGACCAGGTCGTCGTCGCCCACTGAATCAGCCCCACCACCACCGCCGCTGAAAAGAGCAGGCAGACGATGAGGGCGAAAAAGTGTTCGACGAAACGGAGGAGATTGGCGAGCAGGAGATTGAGAGATTGGGAGATTGAGAGATTGGCCAATCTCTCAATCTCCCAATCTTTTAGTCTCTGGATCGTATACACCACAAACCCCACCACGCTCACCACCAACACGCCATTCAACAACGCATAAATCCACGCCGGCATGGGCACATTCACGCCGCCAAACAGGCCCCAGTAGGACATGAGAAAACCATGTCGTTCGCTCCACAATTGGAACAGCGACGCCGGATTGGCTCGTTGGCCCAGGACGGCAATAAAAGCGTTCCAGCCCAGAAAGTCGCCATAGAGCCGGATGTTGCGCCAATACCACCAACCGGCGATGACCACGACCGGCAGCAGCATGACCAGGAAAGTGAGCAGGGATTGGAGGAGG
>CAADGU010000146.1 GCA_900696625.1 uncultured Chloroflexota bacterium
ACGGCCGTGACGCAAACAATGTTCCACCAGCGCCTGGGCCTTGCCGATGCGGGTCTTTGGGCCGGGCAGGTTTTCGTATTCGATGCCCAGGTCAAAACAAAGCTGGCGCAGTTCAGCGTCATTGAAGTGTTGGTTCAGCAGGTCGCGTAAGGCCGGCAAGCTCATGGTGGGTTCTCCTGGTCAACGGTTGCACGGAAAGGTTGGCGTTATGATACCAGAAATGGCCCAGTCGGGGCAGATCGATTGGTGGTATAATACGGCATGAAGTTACCAAATGGTGATCAGGCACAGATATCTCAGGCAAAAATAACGGAGTATCTTCTGTCGTTCACCCATGAAGACGGTCGTCCGAAAGCGCAGTTCTTTACCCGTTTTGGATTTACCATCACTGAATGGGAAAAGCTGGCACAGGCTTTACAAGAACATGCCCAACAACACGATGTTACAAAAGTGGAAGATTCACCATTTGGTAAACGCTATGTGATAGAGGGGACTCTGAATACGCCAGACGGCCGTACACCCTTCGTTCGGGTGGTTTGGTTCATTGAAGATGGAACAGACGCGCCGCATCTGGTAACGGCTTACCCTTTACGGAGACAGGTATGATCGAAGAACTTGACCGTGTTATCTTGACTGTTGATTTGCCGGAATATGGCCTGAGAGCGGGTGATATGGGCACTGTCGTCCTGGTTCACGACAGTAACAAAGGGTTTGAAGTTGAATTTGTAAGCCTTGATGGTGAAACGGTAGCCGTTACTTCTCTTTTTACACATCAAGTTCGGCCGATTGGTCAACGTGAAATTGCGCACGCACGGCCGTTGGTAATGGTTTGATTACTTTTCTCCAGGGTTAATTTCCCACTCCCGGCAGAGCTGTACGGTTTGTAATTGAATAGCGACGGTTTGGTGAATGTCACGGCCGTAGCCGCCCGCCATGGTCACCACCACCGGAATACCGCGCACACGGCAGCTTTGCAGGACGAGACGGTCGCGGGCAGCGATGCCCGCGCTACTGAGGGCCAGTTTGCCCAACCGGTCATTCACATGTACATCGGCTCCGGCCAAAAAGTAGGCAATATCTGGCTGTGTCGCCAGGGTGGTTTCCAGACCGCCTTGCAAAGCCGCCAGATAGTCAGCGTCGCCCGTGCCATCGGGCAGGCCAATATCCAGGTTGCCGGGAATTTTACGGAAGGGAAAGTTACTTTCGCCGTGAATGGAGAAGGTGAAGATGGAGTCATCGCCGTTGGTGATGTCGGCGGTGCCGTTGCCCTGATGCACGTCACAATCAATGACCGCCACCTGCCGTACCAATCCTTCTGACTGTAAGACGCGGGCGGCAACGGCCGTGTCATTAAACAGACAATATCCCTGCCCTTCCGCCCACCGGGCATGGTGTGTACCCCCGCCCAACGAGACGCCAACGCCGTCTTTCAACGCCGCCCGGCTGGCCCCAATCGTGGCCCCCACCGAATACTGCACCCGCTGCGCCAGTTCTGGCGACCAGGGCAGGCCAATCTGTCGCTGTTCGGCCGCGCTGAGCGTGCCTCGTATGACTCGCTCGATATAGTCCGGGTCATGCGCCAGCGTGAGATGCTCAAATGTCGCCGGTGTGGGCTGGATGAGGTTTTGCGGTGGCACAATGCCCGCCTCTTCAACCGCCTGCCGTAACAGTTGGTACTTACTCGCCGGAAAACGATGGGTGTCCGGCAGCGGGTAGGTGTATTGGTCGTAGCGGAAGATACGCATGGGGGAATTGGGTAATTGGGTAATTGGATTTGGTGGAGCAGAGGTGATGCGTGACGAGTGATGCGTGACGAGTGATACGTGACGAGTGATACGTGATGCGTGATACGTGATGCGTGATACGTGATGCGTGATACGTGACGAGTGATACGTGACGAGTGATGCGTGATGCGTGATACGTGACGAGTGACCAGAGAGGATTCACACGTCACCCGTCACTCGTCACTCGTCACACGTCACACGTCACTCGTCCCTCGCCACACGTCACCCGTCACTCGTCACTCGTCACACGTCACACGTCACTCGTCACACGTCACTCGTCACTCGTCGTCCGCCATCTCTTCCTTGATCTCCTCAATTTCGTCCTGCAAATCTTCCATGACATCTTTCTTGATTTCGGCAGCCGTCGCGCCGCGCCGCCCGAAGAGGAAATCCCAGCCGATCATCACCAGCGCCAGTTGCGGCAGCCCCCACCAGACCAGGACAAAGGTGACCACGGTTTTGACCAACTCTTGCTGCTGAATGACCTGGGTCTGAATTTGTTCGATAGCGTTGGAAATCTGGTTCACAATGTCAATGTATTGGTCAATGAGGGCAGGCACTTCGGCGACACGGCCGTTAATCGTGGCAATATCCCCCGAAATGGCGCTGACACTGAGGCTGATGGCGGCCAGATTTTCGTTCGTGGTCGCCAGATTTGGTCCCACAGAGCGCAGATTTTCCGGCAGCCCATCCAGGCTGTTCCCCAGGTCAACAAACGTCTGGTCAAAAGGCGTCGTCGGCTGGTAGTTGATGCCTAAATCATAGTTTAACGCAAAGCCGGCAAACTCCTCTTCAATCTTAAACTCATTCAGGGTGATGAGCGTCTGGTCAATACTGCCGGCAACGGCGGCAATGTTGGGGATGGCTGCCTGGACGGCCTCTATCGTATCGGGCGTGTTCTCACTCACCACCACGCCAATCTGGTCTACGATGGGCCGTGTATCGGTAATTGTTTTACTGACGTTCAACACGGCCCCCTCCACCGTTTCCAAACCACTATTCACGTCACCCAGGGTCTCTTTTGTTAGCTCCAGGCTGTCTACGGCCGTGTCCAGACTCTCCAGTGTCAGCGTCAACGTCTCATCTATGCCACCAAAGAAGTCATCTACCAATTGACGGCCAAAATAGACTCCGGCAAAACTGATGGCCAGCCCCACCAACCCCAAGACCAACATCACGATACCTATGATTCGACGAAACATGGTTTCCTCCTTCTATTTCTTCTTTATTAAGGTTAAGCGCAGGCACACCTGCATGACTACCAGGATTATACGACAGTCCAGACAAAAAAGGGGGTGACAGTTTACCCCCATGTTGTGTGAATAGAGAGTAAGTGTATTATTGACGATAAGTCAGCTTTGTGTTAAAGTTTGCCACAACTTTTAGTGTTATAAATACACTTAATCAGACTGGTTCAATCTCTGCGATTGAACCAATCGCAGAGAGGTAACCATTTGAAGCTGCACCTACACATTGAACAAGCTATTCGCACCGCTCTGGCCGAAGATAGGGGCAGCGGCGATGTGACCACCCTGGCAATTGTGGCCGAGGATAGGATGATGTACGGCCGTTTCATTGCCAAAGCAAATGGTATCATCGCCGGGCTGGAAGTGGCGCGGCAGGTGTTTGCCCTGGTGGACGAACGCACAACGTTCACACCCCACTTGCAGGACGGCGAACCCGTGACCCCCGGCCAACGCATCGCCACCATTGTCGGCCCCGCCCGCGCCCTGCTCAGCGGCGAACGGACGGCGCTCAACTTTTTGCAGCGCATGTCTGGCATTGCCACGCTGACGCGCCAATTTGTAGACGCCGTATCCGGTACCAAAGCCATTATCCTGGACACGCGCAAAACCGCGCCCGGCTTGCGCGCCAGTGACAAGCTGGCCGTGCAAATGGGCGGCGGCCAAAACCACCGCTTTGGCCTGTTTGATATGGCGCTAATCATGGATAACCACATTGCCGCTGTACAGGGGGACCTGGCAACGGCCGTGCAGCGCGTTAGAACCTATGCCCCCACCGTACCCGTTGAAATTGAGGTGACGACGCTGGCGCAGTTGGCTACGGCCGTGACCCTGCCCGTAGACCGCATCATGCTGGACAACATGAGCCTGGATGAAATGCGTGAGGCGGTGAATTTCACAGCCGGGCGCATCCCTTTGGAAGCCTCCGGCAACGTCAATTTAGAAACCATCCGCGCCATCGCCGCAACCGGCGTGGACTTTATTTCCATCGGCGCCCTCACCCATTCCGTGCGGGCATTGGATATTAGTTTGGAACTTGAATAAAGGTTCGTAGTAGGCGATTTATCGCCGTCAAAAGGCGATAAATCGCCTACTACGAACGAGGAAAACCATGACTTACGACCAATTACTCACCCACATGCAAACTAAATTGCAGCGCATCGCCCCGGACTTTGAGATTGAATACAAAGCCAAAATCGCTTACGAAATCAACCAGTTAAAAAAGGAGCGCAACGCCGTCATTTTGGGGCACAACTACATGGAACCGGCGCTGTTCCACTCCGTGCCCGACTTCACCGGCGACTCCCTGGAACTCAGCCGCCGCGCCGCCCAGACAGACGCGGACATCATCGTCTTTTGCGGCGTGGAATTTATGGCCGAGACGGCCAAAATCCTGAACCCGACCAAGACGGTACTCATCCCCTCGCAAAAAGCGGGCTGCTCATTGGCCGCCAGCATCACTGCCCAGGACGTGCGTGATTTGAAAGCACGTTTTCCCGGCGTGCCCGTCGTCACCTACATCAACACCTACGCCGATGTGAAAGCGGAGACGGACATTTGCTGCACCTCCGGCAACGCCAAAGCGGTGGTGGAATCGCTTAATGTGGACACCATCATCTTCCTGCCCGATGAATACCTGGCGCGGAATGTGGCCCAGGAGACGGGCAAACATATCATCTTCCCCAGCAAGAACGGCAAAACCAACGGGGAGACGACATTGGACGTGCAAATGATTGGCTGGCACGGCCGTTGCGAAGTGGATGAGAAATTCACCGTCGCCGACATTGAAGCGGTGCGCCATGACCATCCCGACACGCTCATCCTGGCTCACCCGGAATGTAGCCCGGAAGTGGTCTCCGCCAGCGACTTTTCCGGCAGCACCACCGCCCTCATCCGCTTTGTGGAGCAGAGCAATGCCCCCAGCTACCTGCTGCTCACCGAATGTGCCATGGGCGACAACATTATGGCCGCCCACCCGGACAAAGAGATGCTGCGCCTCTGCTCCGTGCGCTGCCCGCACATGAACCAGATTCGCCTGGAAGACACCCGCGACGCCCTGCGCTACAC
>CAADGU010000147.1 GCA_900696625.1 uncultured Chloroflexota bacterium
ACCGATTACCGATTACCGATTACCGAGGAATTATGGACTGCGTTATTATCGCCGGGGGGCTGCCGGGGCCAGACGACCCCATTTATGTGTATACCCAGGGAAAGCCCAAAGCCTTGTTGGACATGCACGGCCGTACCCTTTTGGAGCGCGTAGTAGATGCCGTACAGGAATCCAAATACATCGAAGATGTCATCATCGTTGGTCTGGGCAGTGACATGGGCATGCGCTTCAAACGCCCCGTCATCCACCTGCCCGATCATGGCAGTCTGGTTAAAAATGGTACGGCCGGCCTCGATTGGATCATCCAAAACAAACCACAAACCACCCACGTCTTGGGCGCTTCGGGCGATGTGCCCCTGCTGAGCGGCGCCATCATTGACGACCTGATAGACACCTGCCGCCCTTTTGACTATGGCGTTTATTACAACTTCGTCACCAGAGAAACGATGGAGAAGCGATTCCCCCACTCCAGCCGCACCTACGTCAAACTCAAAGGGCTGGAAATAGCCGGGGGAGATGTAGCCATCCTGACCACACAATTAGGCAAAGAGCAAGAACTCCTGGAAACGGCCGCAAACGCCCGCAAACACGCCTGGAAAATTGCCCGCATTGTGGGGCTGCGCATGTTACTCAAGCTGCTGTTCCGCCGGGTGACGCTAACCGACATCGAGGCCACCGCGCAACGGCTGACCGGCTTCCCGGTCAAGATACTGCTCAACCCCCACGCCGAAGCCGGCATGGATGTGGACAAACCACACCAGGTGGACTTGATGCGAGATGAGTTAAAGAAGATGGAGATTGAGAGATGAGGAGATTGAGAGATTGGGCAATCTCCTCATCTCTCAATCTCCTCATCTCCTCCCTTATGGAGTTTACCCATGTTTGAAGTTTCCCCTGAAATGCAAAAAACATTAGACACTATCCGCCGCTTTGTGGATGAGGAGCTAATTCCCCTGGAAGCCGATTTTCTGGGCAAGGAGTTTACCACCCTGGAGCCGGTGCTGGCCGAAAAACGACAGCAGGTGCAAAAGTTGGGGCTGTGGCTGCCGCAAATTCCGAAGGAGTACGGCGGCCTGGGGCTGACGCTGTTTGAACACGGGCTGGTCAGCCGGGAGTTGGGGCGCACCCCCATCGGCCATTACACCTTCAACTGCCAGGCCCCCGACGCGGGTAACATGGAAATTCTGATCGAACATGGTACGGCCGAACAAAAAGAACGCTTCCTGATGCCCCTGCTGCGCGGCGAAATTCGCAGCTGCTTTTCCATGACAGAGCCAGAGTTTGCTGGCTCTAACCCGGTGATGATGGGCACAACGGCCGTGCGCGAAGGCGACAGCTACATCATAGACGGCCACAAATGGTTCACCTCCTCGGCCGATGGCGCAGCCTTTGCCGTCGTCATGGCCATCACCAACCCCCACGCCGAAAATAAACACCTGCGCGCCAGCCAGATCATCGT
This sequence comes from uncultured Chloroflexota bacterium, assembly GCA_900696625.1. Lineage (GTDB taxonomy): Bacteria > Chloroflexota > Anaerolineae > Promineifilales > Promineifilaceae > CAADGU01. Next base: position 1,460 of record CAADGU010000147.1, read on the forward strand.
GCCCCTGGACACGCCCGGTTTTGAACTGGTACGCAACATCTCCATCATGGGCGAAGCAGGCAGCGGTTGGGCCAGCCACGCCGAAGTGCGCTACCACGAAGTGCGCGTGCCGCTAAGCAACTGTTTAGGCGCAGAAGGCGCCGGTTTTGCCATTGCCCAGGAACGGCTGGGGCCGGGCCGTATTCACCACTGTATGCGCTGGTTGGGCATTGCCGAACGCGCCTTTGACCTGATGTGTACGTATTCCCTGCGCCGCCAGATTGCCCCCGGCAAAACCCTGGCCGACCAGGGTACGATTCAGGGCTGGATTGCCGAAAGCCGCGCCGCCCTCAATGCGGCCACGCTCATGGTCATGGACACGGCGCAAAAAATTGACAAACACGGCCAATATGCCGCCCGTGATGACATTTCGTTAATTAAGTTCCACGTGGCGGGCGTGTTACAACAGGTGCTAGACCGCGCCCTGCAAGTGCATGGCGGCCTGGGCATGACAGACGATACACCCATCGCCTGGTGGTATCGCCACGAACGCGCGGCCCGCATTTATGACGGGCCGGATGAAGTACATAAATGGTCGGCCGCCCGCCGCATTTTGCAGCGTTACTTATAGAGCGTTACTTATAGAGGGTTGTCAGGAGCCAACCCTCATAAGTAACGTTCGACCCGTTTACGGTTGCCATAGCCGCCGCCGGAATAGGCGCTGATGTCTATGAAGAAGCCAAAGGCAACAATGACCCAGCCAAAGCCGGTCACGCCTAATTCGGCAGACCAGACCGCCAGATAAGCCAGCATGGTCCAGGGCAGGAAGAAGAAACCACAGCAGGACAACAACAACGAATTGATGGCGTTACTGAAGCGGGCAGGTTCCATCAGATACCAGGCAACAAGGGCAAAACGGGGGCCTAAAAACAGCAGGATCGTTACCAAACAACACATGTTTCTCTCCTTTTGTCACTATACACCGCCCGGTACGTTCAAGACGCCGGTATGTCGCAAAACAGCGATGAACTCACTCTGTCTGGGCAATTTCCAGGGCATTGAGCATGGGGCGGAACTTTAGGGCTGTCTCATCCCACTCTTTTTGTGGCTGTGAATCGGCGACGATGCCGGCGCCGGCATGTAACCAGACGCGCCGGTCCTGGGCAATGGCCGAGCGGATGCCCACCGCAAACGCGCCATCCAGGCGATGATCGAGCCAACCCACCGGGGCGGCATACCAGCCACGCGGCACCGGTTCGGCCTGGGTGATGTAAGGCAGCGCCAGGTGACGGGGTGTGCCGCCTAACGCCGGTGTAGGGTGTAAAATTTCTAATAGGGGCAGGACGCCGATTGGTTTGGGCAAACGGCCGTACACCGGCGTATGCAAATGCTGGATATACCCCAACCGCAGCACGTCCGGCTGTGGGGGCATCTCAACAGCCGATACCACCGGCGCTAACCGCCGCCGAATCGAATCGGCGACCACGGCATGTTCATACAAATCTTTCTGGCTGGTTAGCAGTTCTTGAGACAGCGCCTCGTCTTCGGCGGCAGTGCGCCCACGGCGAATGGAACCGGCCAGGGACATGGTGTGCAGGTCACGGCCGTCTACCTGCACCAACAACTCCGGCGTGGCCCCATAAAAGGCGTGATATGGCAACGGTTCAAACAAGAAGCGGTAACAATCCGGGTAGGTTCGGTTCAGATAAGCCAGCGCCCCGGCCACATCCACCGGCCCATCAAAACGCAGTTCACAGACCCGTGACAGGACAACTTTATTGAATGTACCGGCGCGCATCACGGCCGTTGCCCGTTCAATCATCTCGGCCCAAACCGCATAGGGCATCGGGTAGTCCATCTGTTGCAGAGCCACATCAGGTGGCGCAGCGGGAGATTCGTCTTGTAACAATGCCAATCGCACCGGCAGCGCCTCACGCAGCGCCGGTAGCACCTCAGCCACATCTTCAACGGCCGTGACCACCGCATTGATGGTCAACCAGCTTTCTGCACCCACCTGCGCCAGTTGATAATGGGGCAATATAAACTGCGCCGGGTGAAAGGCCGCCCAGGTATTATCCGGTACAAAATCATCGGCAAAAGCAAACCCACCAAACAGCCGGGGCGCAGCCAAACACTGCCCACCATCTTCAAAAATTGCGCCGTGAAATAAGGCTCTGGCCTGCTGTTCGATAGATTGAAAACGTTCCACTCCCCAGGCGCGTAAATCAGCCGCCACGCCAAACCCGGCCAACGCCACTTCGTCATGCGCCGCCTGCCAGAAGAAGCGTTCCCGCCCCTGCGCATGATGCAAAAAGGTGACGGCCGTAACCCCCGGCGCAGCTATCGCAACGCTAATAAGCCGAAATTGCGTGTCAGAGCTTGGCAGTTCACCCACTAATCTCCCAATCTCCCAATCTCCCAATCCTTCGACTTCGCTCAGGACAGGCCTCTCAATCTCCATCTTCTTCAAACCCCACACTGCGCAGCAACACCGGCAGCAGCGTCTGCAAAATACGTGGCGGTTCCGGTTCGCCGGTGTAAACCCAACGAATGATAACGCCATACATGGCCCCCATCCAGGCATAGGCCACCACTTCCGTATCTACCGGGGCAATATCGCCCACAGCGATGGCCTCCTGTAAATAGGTTTCAATCAGCCGGGCAAAACGGTTGTTGATTTCATTGCGCTTGTTTTCAAAGGCAGCGCCCAACCCCACCGCCTGCACCAACAGCAGTTTGGCCGGCCGCCGGTAACGGCCGAACGTATCCAGGCAGGTTTCCAACGCCACGCGCACACGAGCCATCCCTGCTTCTTGCTGCGTGATGGCCTCGGTCACGCGCCGTTCCAGCAGGTCGGCAAACTGATCCACCAGCGCCAGAAACAGCCGTTCTTTATTGGGAAAATGGAAATAAATGGCACCTTTGGAGGTATGTGACTCCTCGACAATTTCGTCTAGCCGGGCATCGTGGTACCCCTTATTGGCAAAAACATCCAGCGCCGCATCCAGGATGCGGGATTTGGTGGCTTCCGGGTCACGGGGGATGGAGGGGACGTCGTTCATGGGTCATGTTTTCAGGTGTTTAAGCGTTTAAGTGTTCAGGTGTTTAAGTGTTCAAGTGTTAATAGACCCGCCGGTCTATTGGCTGAAAGATAGCATAAAAGTAGCCGGTGGCAAGTGACCGGTGCCAGGTCATATTTGGAGGTGGGGTGAGCAGGTGATGGAGCGTTCACCCCATCATCTGCTCACCCCATCAGCATATGCGCCGCTTCCCAGCCGATGAGCGCCTTTTTGCGGGTAAGGCCCCAATGGTAGCCGCCCAGGTTGCCGCTTTTTTGGATGACGCGGTGGCAGGGGATGAGGTAAGCGATGGGGTTATGGCCAACGGCCGTGCCCACCGCCCGCACCGCCTTTTCTTGCCCCGCTGCCCGCGCCAACGTGCCATACGTCACCAATGCGCCCGGCGGCACCCGCAGCAGCGCCATCCACACCTGTATTTGAAAGTTGGTGCCCTTTAGATACACGGGCAGCGGCGCTTGCCGGTCAGCAGGAGAGAATATTTGGCTCACGGCCGTGGCCGTGCCCGCGTCATCTTCCACCAACGTGGCCTGGGGCCAGGCGTGGGCCAGATCGGCAATAGCAGCGGCACGGCCGTTGCCGGTGATAAATGACAGGCCACAAATACCCCGTTCCGTCTCCGCCAGCAGCGCCTCGCCAAAGGGCGTGGCATGAAAGCCATAACGAATGGTCAGGCCCGCGCCCCTGGCTTTGTACTCGCCTGGCGTTACCGCTTCATGCGTGACAAAGAGATCGTGCAAACGTCCCGGCCCAGAAAGCCCGGCAGCATAGGCCGCTTCCAACACGTTTTGTGATTCCGCCAACACTTGTTTGGCGTGTTGCATGGTCAGGTATTGCCCAAAACGTTTAGGGCTGATGCCCGCCCACCGGCTGAACAGCCGCTGGAAATGAAATTCGCTTAACCCTACATGGGCGGCCACATCGGCCAGCGCCGGCTGGTTTTGGTAATTTTCTTCCAGGTAATAAATCGCTTTTTCTACAAGGGCGTAATCGGCCGTTGCCTGAGCAAACATGAGTGAATCCTCCGGTCAAATGATGATGGCTATACTGTAACAAAGCCGCGTTGGATTCTCCACCCGATTCTTGCGCCAAATGCTTTTCGGACGGGTTTCGGACGGCCGTACACTAGACTAATCCCAGGTAGTGCGGTCAGGATACCGGCTGCCGTTTGACATTTTTATTGACAAGCCGTCTATAACGGCGGTACGATTTGACCAATGATTCAACACACCGCTGGCTAAAAGGGTGGTGGCCGGTAACCATAACCGTAACAAGCCACCAGCAATAAGCAACCAGCCACCGTACAAAGGAGAAACAATGACCCAAATGCAAGCCCTTAAATGCCCATCCTGTAAT
>CAADGU010000148.1 GCA_900696625.1 uncultured Chloroflexota bacterium
CGCGGGCCGGGCCGGACTATTTGATACGCTGCACCATCGGCGCTGCGGCTGAGGTACCCCCTGTCCACCAACTCACGGCGCAGGGAAACGCGATCAACGCTGTTGCTTTGGGCAACTTCTTTTACCCAGACTTCCAGTTTGGTGTTCACTTCCTTTTCGGTGAGATGATCTGGCTGGCCCATCATCATGATGGCGCTCTGCAACAAGATATGCAGGCTCACCTCGTCCTTTGGCAAGCCTGCCAACCCGCTTTTGAGGCATAACTCCGTCAGCCGTTTTATAAAATACTCTCGTGTAACTGGTGTGTTTGTGGCCATCTTTTCTTTTTCCAGATCTTTTGGGTAGCTGTCACTTCCAAAAGTGACAGATGCCTCTTTTCCTGCTACTTGATTTCCAGCGAACTCATCATGGCGTCCAACTGGGTTAAATCCGGGGTGAAGGTGTTGGCGGCTTGTGGATTCAGGGAGGCAACAACATTTTGCAGATAGGTGGGGAAATCGCTGGTGAATTCGGGCGGTTCGTTCCCGGTAACGGTGGCATCTTCGGGCAGGCTGGGATGGTGTACCGGCAGTACGGCGGCCACATAATACTTTCCATCGCTGGTCAAACCCTGGTAGGTGTAGATCAACTCATAGTTGTTGATGGGTATGAAGGCCTGGTCATATTGGGTCAGGTAGCGCAGCCCCTGTCCATTCTGAAAGTCCAGGTATTGTAGGTGTGTGTGCATAACCTGTTGGGCGTTGTACAACGGCAAGAAGGGCATGAGAGTGATCTCCTGCGGCGACTGGATCAAAGTTTGCAGCGAAGTGACAATCGGTACGGTGCCTTCATTGACTGCCTTCAGCTCCTCTACAGGGTAAATGAAAATCTGCGGCGTCATCAGATGATCGCTGATGGGATAGTTCTGCAAGGTAAGCTGTGTGTATTGCGGCAGCACTTCCCAGTAGGGGCCATCCACAGCAGGTGTAACCGTCTCCGCAGTGAAGCCAGCAGCGATGCCGCTGGTGTCCAGAGAAATTTGCGGCGAACCATTGGTGGCGGGCACGGCCGTTGCCATTGGTTCGGCCGTTGCCACCGGCGCGGACGTGGCTGTGGGATCAGGCTGCGTAGCTGTCCCGCCGGTAGTTGAACAGGCTGAAAGCGGCAGTAAGAGCAGCAGCAAAACCACCAGGGGGATGGTTAACCACTGCCAGAACAATCGCACATAGTTATTAGTGAACATTTTGATTCTCCTTTTGTCAGTAGATCGAAATGGGAGGAGTGGGCATCCTCAGATGCTCACCGGTTCGCATCTGAGGATGCGAACTCCGCTTCGATCTATTGATTGTTTACTGAAACCATTGCATCTTTGCCCACATTTCGGGCCAGGATTGCCACGGCCGTTGGCAAACAAAAATGGTCGTGTGGTGCGTGGTCTCTTCGTTTTTCACACCATACTGGTTGGTGACAAGGCCGACCGGCTGGCAGGAGGCAAAAAAGCGCCGCGCATAACCGGCTTCAAAACCAACCACAATCACCGTTTCTGGGGGCGGGTCGCCGTAGCCACGCGCCCACAGGCTGTTTGAGCCGCTGATGACTGGCGGCAGGCCATAGTCCGGCCCGTACAAATCCAGCGCGCCTGCCTCCCCATAATTTCCGGCCAAAATAGCCGTCGTCGCCCGCTGTTCGGCCGGTAAGCTGGCGTAAATTTCGGCTACCTGCTGTGCCAGGTCCGACCAGCCCACCATTTCCGAGTTGGTATCGCTGATCTCCACCACCACCTCCCACAGCGGCGAGTTGATGGGCACAACCGGTTTGATGAGCAGCACGGCCACCACGCCACCCAGCAGCAGCATGGCCGCCAACCCCGCCTTTACCCACCACGTCCCATGCGGCGCGAGGGTGTGCAGCCAGCTTTCTATCCAGGCCGCCCCCGCCGCCAGTAGCATGGGGTAGGCTGGCCCTACGTAATAAGAACGGCCGCGCGTCAGCCACAGCAGCACAAACGTCGTCACAAACATCCAGGCCAGCGGGCGGAACCGTTTCCCTGCCGGAGCGAAAAAGAAAAAGAGCAGCCCGGCCACCCACAGCGGCAGGGTGAAAGGATTGACGGCGATATAAAGCTGTTCGGTCAAGAAGTTGTCGGTACGGCCCCATTCAATATCGCGGGCATGAATGGCGCTCAGAAAGTCCAGGGAGATAAAGTCATGCTGGATTTGCCAGAGCAGGTTGGGCAGAAACAGGAGCAGCGCGATGCCTACGCCCGCCCACAGCCAGGGTGAACGCAAATAACGGCGGGACGAGGTGATCAACACAGCCACCACCAGCCCGGCGATAAAAAAGATCATCGTATACTTGGTCATCATGCCCAGACCAACGGCCGTGCCGATGCCCAACCACCAGCGTGGCTCCTCCGTGCGCAGCAGACGCACCACAAAAAAGGCCAGCAGCACCCACCAGAGGTAGTCAAAGGAAAGGTATTGGATCAACATCCCGGCGGTAAGCGCCATCGGCGCAATGGCTACCGCCAGCGCGGCCACTACTTGCGCCAGTCGTCCGCCGCCAAAATCGCGGGCCATCAAGCCTACCAGGATGACGACCACACCCTGCGCCAGCGCGGGTAAGAATCGCAGCCCCACCAGCGACGTACCAAAAAGCATCAATTCCAGGCGGGCTAAAAATGGGGTCAGCGGCGGGTAGGCCACGTAGCCCCAGTCTAGCTGGCGGGCATTCATCAGAATGTCCAACTCGTCACGATGAAAACCATATTGGTTGTTGGTGAAAATGTGGAACAGGACGACGCCCACGCTGATGAGCAGCAGCAGCCTATTGTCGCTGATCCGGTGTACGGCCGTTTCCTTTACATGGATAGGTGGTGAAACCGTTGGTTGGGTTTGCATGGCACAGCTTCCTTATCAATCAGGCCGGATGGAGACGTGGAAGGACGGTCACGGCCGTCGGCCAGGCTAATAACAGCGCCGCCACCACACCGGTGGTGAAGTTCTGGCAGAAGATCTCCACCGCGCTGGCCAGCAGCAGCGGCAGCGCCAATGTGCCCGCCTGCCAGGTCAGGGGCACAATGCCGCCAATGACAAACAGTAGCAGGCCACTCCACACGGCCAGACGGCGGATGGGCATCTGTGCTGTCAACAGAAATGGCAGGACGGAAAGCACGATCAAGAAAGCCCGAATCAGTTCCGCTTGCAGCGTAATTTGCGGATCGGGCACGGCCAGCGGCGACCCTTGCGCTTCGTAATACGGCCGTGTTACCAACGCAAAGTTAATCGCCCCAAACACCCAGTACGCCGCCAGGTAGGTGGCAGCGCTGATTACAAATCGCCACAACCAGTGATACCAGGGGCGATGAATGGTGAGGGGGGGCGTTGTGGCGGGGCGGGGCGCAAAGAGGATGTAGACGAGTACGGCCGTGACCAGACAAGGCAAAAACTGCTGCGCCACAGTCACCCAAACGTTAGACACCAGGTCGGGCACGAAGAAGTACCCTTCAATGATGACCGCACTGATATTGGCAAAAAGCAGCACCGTCCAGATGAGTACGTGACGAGCCGCCGAAGCGGGCAGCCGCCGCGCCACCAGACCGAGCATCAGACCCATGACCAGACTGCCCAAAAACATCCACATAAAAACCGGCGCAGCCTCCGTGTTCGTGTCTGCCGCCAACAAACCCATCATTCCCAATACTACTCCGCTCAAAATTAACGCCAGGGTGTAACCAATACCCACCACCAGCACCCGCCAGGTCATATCTATTGTTTGGACTATCAGTTGTTTCATCACCAACCTCCACTTGTCTCTCCCTGAAAAAAAATTCGTAGTAGGCGATTCATCGCCTTCTGACGGCACTAAAGTGCCTACTACGAGCGGGTTTTCATCCAGTGTGGCAGAAAACGGCCGTGCCCGCCTCTAACTTTGGATACGATTGCGGTTATGGTTTATGAACGTAACCAAAGTTAGGGGACAGAGCAGGTGGGTGTCCGCTATGCTTCATAAAACAAACGTGATGCGTGACAGCGTGACCTCACGCATCACGCATCACTGGAGATTTTTCTGATGACTGTGCCTGCTATCCCTCTCGTTGATAATGCGGCCCCCGCGGCAGTGGTTCCGCAACGGCCGTCCACCTGGCTCATCGCCCTCCGTAGTTTTGCCAATGGCTTGATGGTGGGGGCCATTGTTGTCTCCGCGCTGATGGGGCTGGAATTTGACTTTGGCCTGCCGCGCCTGGTGAGCGCGGCCGTGTTGGGCTTTCTCGGTTTTGCCATTGTCTTTGCCGGGGAAGGGATCGCCATTTTGGTGTGGAAAGTGTTGGGTGGGCTGTTTCGTTTGCTGCATTTTGCCTGGGGACGGCGAGCGTTACAAACCGTGCCGCCCGTGCCCATTGGCCGGATTTTGGGTGTATTCCTCTACATTGCCGGGGATATGCTCTGGCCAGACAGCTTTTTCCAATCGCTCAACCTGCCGGTGACGGGCGAGATCGCCATTGTGCTGACCGGATTTACGGTGATGATGGTGGCGCTGGCGCGGCTGGACGGCCGTTCCCGCCCCGCCCAAATCGCCCTCCTCACTATCCCCATTTTGCTCATCCTGGCCTTTACCGTCTGGGTAATCCAGCCGGGGTTTGATGGGTATGTGGCGATGCTGCCGGACACGGCCGTGACCCCCACCCTCGCCCTGGAAAATCCCGGCCAACCCGGCCCCTATGCCGTGCAAACCCTCACCTATGGCAGCGGCGTGGACGGCCGTCGTCCCGAATTTGGCGCTGAGGCTGATTTGACCACCCCCGTTGTAGATGGCTCGGCCATCTTTGCCGGTTACAGTAACCCGGTCAATGCCTACTTCCGCTGGTATTGGGGTTTCGATTTCACACAACTGCCGCTCAACGGCACGGTTTGGTACCCGGAAGGCGATGGGCCATTCCCGCTCGTCCTCATCGTGCATGGCAACCATCCCATGAGCGACTTCTCCGACCCCGGCTACGCTTACCTGGGTGAACATCTGGCCAGCCAGGGATACATCGCCGTCTCCGTAGACCAAAATTTCACCAACGGCCTGGTTTTCTTTGATGGCAAATTTGAGGAAATGCCGCTGCGCGCCTGGCTGCTGTTGCAACATCTGGCGCAGTGGCAAACGTGGCACGAAACACCGGGCAACCCGTTCAGCGGTCAGGTGGACATGGATCACATTGCCCTTATCGGCCATTCGCGGGGCGGCGAGGCGGTGGCCTGGGCCGAGTATTTGAACCGGCAGCCGATGGCCCCGGTATCGAATGTGTCCACTCCTGACGACTTCGGTTTTGGCATTCGCGGCGTGGTCAGCATCGCGCCGTCGGACGCTTATGGCGGGCCGGGCGGGCGCAAACCCACCCTGGATGCGGCCAACTACCTGCTGCTGGCGGGCGGCCACGACAGCGACACCTTTATGCTCTACGGGCAGCCACAGTACAACCGCGCCCGCCTGAATGACAATCCGGGCGGCTTTAAGGCGCTGGCCTATGTTTACCAGGCCAATCACGGCCAGTTCAACACTGGATGGGGTGTGGAGGATCGCGGGTTTTACAACTCCTGGCTGCTCAACCGCGCGCCCTTGCTGACGGCCGAAGAGCAGCAGCAAGCCGCGAAGGTCCTCATCACCAGTTTCCTCAACGCCGCATTGAAAGAGGAAACCGGCTACCGCGCCGTATTTGCCAATCCGGGCACAACGGTTGGCTGGCTGCCGGACACGCTCATCGCCACCCAATTTCAAGAAGAGCCGTTCATCCGCGTGGACACCAACAACGGCAGCGCCACCTTAGCGGCCACAGACGTGAACGGGGCGGAAGCCTCTGCTCAGAACATGACTATCGCCAAAGTGGAAGCGTTGAAGCTGCGCGATGGGCAGGGTACACAGGGCAACAAGGTGCTGCATCTGGCCTGGGACGCCGGCTCACAGCCTGTTTACGAAATCACGCTGCCCGCCGAAAAAACCGCCGCCTGGGGTCTGACGCCAGAGGCCGCGCTCACCTTTGCGCTGGCGAGCGTGCCCGGTGAACCGGCGGTGGGGGAGATCGTGGTGGAATTGGAAACGGCCGTTGGCTCGCCCCATGGCGCGACCACCCGCCTGCCCCTCAGCGACTTTGCCCCGATCATGCCCACCCTACCCGCCCACCTGGTCAAAGCGGCGTGGCTGTACGGCCTGAACGGTTTCCCCGACAACATCACGCCGGAGGAGGTGGTCTTACAAACCTACACCCTGCCCTTAAGCGCCTTTCAGTCGGTTAATCCGGCATTCCGGCCGGACCAACTCGTAGCCATTCGCTTTCTGTTCGCGGGCAACGCAGATGGGGCGGTCTATCTGGATGAAATTGGCTTTAGCCCACAGCCTTAACGGTGATTTTGCCCGCTTCCGGCAAGATATAACCACGAGCCTAACTTTGGATAGAGGACGGCCGTTCCGCTTCCCTCTTAAACTATACCCAAACTTAACTTGAAATAAGGTGGATGATGGTATCTGCCTGGGAGGCAAAGATGTCTCGTATATCTGTAAAAATGATCATGATATTGTTCATCATCCTGCTTTTGGCTGGCTGCAACGGGCCAACCCAAACGGAAGCAGGACCGGCTGCGGGCGAGGTCGTGGCAGGAGTTGTAGAGACGGTTGTAGAAACGGCCGTTGTCCCCACCACCCCCCCTATCACTATTACCGATGAAGGCTTTTCTTGCACGGCCGTCACCGAAATCCCCGCCGCCGAGTGTCAGGCGTTGGTGGCCTTTTACGAGGCCACAGAAGGAGCAAAGTGGGCTGACCAGACCGGCTGGTTGCAAACAAACACCCCTTGCAGCTGGTATGGTGTCGCCTGCGCCGACGGCCATGTGGACACCCTGGGCCTTTACTACAACAACCTGCAAGGCCAACTGCCCGCCGCCCTGAGCGATCTGCTCCGGCTGCGTGTGCTGGACCTGCACAACAATGCCATTGTGGGGAAGATTCCGGCAGAAATCGGCCGTCTGGTTAACCTGGTTGACCTCGACTTGTCCAATAACCAGATTGGCGGTTTCCTGCCCACGACCCTGGGCAATCTGACCGGGTTGCAATGGCTGATGCTGCCCTACAACCAGCTCAGCGGCCCCATTCCGCAGGAGTTGGGTAAACTCCATGCCTTGCATACTCTTGATCTCTCCTACAACCAGCTGAGCGGGGTTATTCCCGAATCGCTGGCCAACGCCACGGCGCTGGCCAGTCTCAGGCTGCGCGACAACCAGCTCAGCGGCAGCATCCCCTTTGGCCTGGGCCAGCTTCCCGCTTTGTACCTGATAGATCTCTCCTTCAACCAGCTAACCGGTTCCGCGCCGTCGGCTTTGTTCCAGGTGGGGGCGCATGGCCTGTGGGGCAATCAACTGGACACCACGATTTTCCTGGGTGAAAACGGCCGTCAAGACGTGAACTTCCTCGGCGCGACGTTTACCTTTGACCAGGCAACCGGCGACAGCGTCTGGCCGGAGTTGGTTCCGGCGCGGCCGGCCGAAGCAGGACCAGGCATGATGTGGGCGCCGCCGGAACATATGGTCTTCACCTTTGCCTACAACAGCGGCCCGCAGGAACACATGCCATTAGGCCAGTATCTGCCGCCCGAGGGTCAGATTCATATCTACCCCACGGCCGGATTAAACGAAGAAGTGCAGCCCATCGTGGCCGCTTTGCAGCAGCTTTTGGCCGACCAGCCAGACACGTCTACCTTTGAGACTTTCCCACCAAACGAGGGCGCGGAACAGTTGGGGCTGACCATGCTGCCGCCCAGCAACGCCGTGCAAACGCTGCGCGCCCAGGCCGAATATCTGTCCTTTGCCGAGGGGCAGGGCATCCGCTACCTGACGCAATTGAGCCAGGGGCCGGTTCCGATCAGCAACCAGGATTTGTTTTACACGTTCCAGGGGCTTACGGATGATGGCGCGACCTATGTAGCCGCCTACTTCCCCGTCACTCTGCCTGCTTTGCCCGACTCGTCGCAGTTAAGCCAGGCGGAATGGGAGACATTGATGCAAGATTGGCAAGGGTATCTGGCGCAAACGTTAACCTTGCTTGATGAGCAGCCGACATCTGCTTTTACGCCGGATTTGGCGGCGCTGGACGCCTTGATTAATTCGCTGTCGGTGGCCGGAACAACGGCCGTGCCTACCCTGCAACCCATCTGGCCGGAAAACGAGGCATCGGTAGACAGCCAACCCGTCTTGCAGTGGGAAACATTCCCCGGCGCGGTCAACTATCACGTCATCGTGTTGGATGATGTGGCCTTCCCGCCGCAAGTCGTCATTGACCAGACCGTCAGCGAACCCCTGCTGGCGGTGGAGCAGCCGTTGGCTCCCGGTCATTACAGTTGGACGGTATTCGCGCAAGATGCGGAAACGGCCGTTCTCGCCCAACTCAACAGCGCCTTCTATGTCAAGGATGTTCTGGAACCGGTCGCCCCGGCGGACGGCGCCGCCGTCAGTCCGGAACCGGTGCTACAATGGCAAAGTTACCCCGGCGCAATCACGTATCAGGTCGTCGTCGTAGACGCTGCCGCTTTCCCGCCCGTCGTTGTGCTTGACCAGACGACGACCGAAACATCGTTAGCCGTAACGCCCCCCTTAAAACCGGGCAGCTACACCTGGACCGTGTGGGCTTTTGATAGCGGCCATAAACTGTTGGCTGAACTGGACATCAGTTTCAACGTTGCCAGTACGCCATAAGCATCAAACCGGCGCCTGCCAGTACGGCAGGCGCCGGTCTGCCTGACCGGGGCCATATGTCAATGGAGAGAATATGATGTCCGAAGCAATGATTGAAGTCAAGAATTTTAGTAAACGGTATGGGGCGTTCACGGCCGTAGACGACATCAGCTTCACCGTCTACCGGGGCGAAATTTTCGGCCTGCTTGGCCCCAACGGCGCAGGCAAAACCAGCACGTTGGAAAGCCTGGAAGGGCTGCGCCCACCCGACGGCGGCGTTTTGCGGGTAGCGGGTATAGACCCGGCGGCCGAACCGGGTAAGCTGCGCAACGCCATTGGCGTGCAGTTGCAGTCCGGCGGACTGCCCGCCAGCATCACCGCCGACGAAGCGATGAAGCTGTTCTGCGCCTATCACGGCGTCGCCCCCCGTTTTGATCTGCTGGATCGATTGGGGCTGAAAGAAAAGCGAAACGTGGAATTCCAGGGACTCTCTACCGGGCAGCAGCGGCGGCTGGCGCTGGCGCTGGCTGTGGCCCACGAGCCGCCGGTTGTGTTCCTGGATGAACCCACCGCCGGGCTGGATGTGGCCTCGCGGGTGGAACTGCACAGCCTGATGCGCGAGTTGAAAGAAAAGGGCACGACCATCATCCTGGCCACGCACGACATGGCCGAGGCGGAAGCGATGTCTGACCGGGTGGCCATTTTGTTGCAAGGCAGGCTGGTGACGGTGGATACACCGCTGGCGATTACGGCCACGGGTGCGGGTCTGACCAAAATTTCGGTCAATACCCGTGCCGCTTTTTTGTTGAACAACCACCACACATTCCCGGCGGTCAACCAACAGTTGGTGAAGGAGGAATACGCCATTTACTTCAGCACCAATATCGGCCAGACGGTCGCCGCGCTGATCAGCACCATTGAAGCCGAGGGGGATGAACTGCTCGATTTGCGGGTGGAACGGCCGTCATTAGAAGACCGCTTCCTGGAATTGACTAATGGAGGAACCCAATGACCGCTTTTACCAGCCACTTTGCTTTTGAATTTCGCACCGGCATCCGCAACAAAAATTTGCTGCTGATGAACTACCTCTTCCCGTTGGGCTTGTATGTGATGATGAGCCTGATCATGCCCGGCATCAATCCGCTCTTTCAGGCAACCATCATCCCCTCCATGATTACCTTTGGCATTTTGGCTTCCACGCTGCTGGGGCTGCCTGACCCGCTGGTGCAGGCGCGGGAGGCGGGCATCTTCCGCAGCTACAAAATTAACGGCGTGCCCGCTTTGAACATCCTGTTGATTCCGGCGCTCTCCACTATTCTGCACATCCTGGTGGTGGCGACGATTATCACCATCACCGCCCCCATCTTTTTTGACGCGCCGCTGCCGGTGAATTTGCCGGTGTTTGCGCTGATTGTGGTGGGCACGGCCGTAGCTCTGTCCGGTCTGGGTATTCTCATCGGCGTCATCTCTCCCAATGCGCGGCTGACGGTGCTGTATTCGCAGGTCATCTTCCTACCCTCCATGATCATCGGTGGCGTGATGCTGCCTTACAGTATGCTGCCGCCGGTGGCAGCGAAGGTGGCCTTGCTGCTGCCCTCCACCTACGCCATGAATGCCTTCAACAGCCTGGCCATGGGCGGCACGGCCGATTTTTACGCCTGGGGTGGCCTGCTGACGCTGTTTGTGGGCGGCCTGACGGCCTTCATCCTGGCCTGGTATCTATTTCGCTGGGACAGCCAGAATACCGGAAGCCGTCGCCATCCCGTGCTGGCGCTGCTGGCCTTTGTGCCCTATGCCACCTGGCTGTTGATTGTTTAGCAGAAAACAAAACGGCCGTACTCGTGGAAGCACAGCCGTTTATGAACACCTGGCAGCGGCATAACAGCTGTTCAAGTGGTAGGGACAAGATCAATATCTGCAGGGGCAACGCTGCTGATAGCGATATGTGTCAGGAAATATTTTTCACCGGCCGAATCTCGTTCCGCGTCCAGATAAGATTCGATGCCTCTAGCTCCTGGGATTACGTCACCATCTTCGAGCAAACCTTGCAGGTGAAAAATGAGGGCCGACCTCATGTTCGCCATAGTCTCTTCAATTGTTTCGCCAGTAGCAATACAGCCTGGCACGTCTGGGGAATAGGCTGAATATCCCGTTTCACTCTTCTCCACTGCAATTAAATATCTATCTTCTGCGCTCATCATTCAAACCTCTGCACCCTGATCTGGATCGTTTTTGAGTTCGGCCTGTTTCAGAATGCTATTCAGCGTACCTTTGCGAACATCATCTCCTGGTTTTCCGGCCACTGTGACCTTGCCTCTCTTTTGTGGGTGTTTGTGTTGGCGATGGCTGCCCTCGGTTTTTACCAGCTACCACCCGTCAGCTTCAATGAGTTTGATGATGTCTCTGACTTTCATAAAGGCATGGTAGCCTAAAGAGAAACAACGGTCAATTGTCTTGGTCAATAGAGAGTGGTTCAATTTTGCAGATTGAACCACTCTGAAAACTTTGTTTGTGCTACAACCGGGGCGAAGGCACGGACGGGCCAGCAGATGGACATTGTTTCGTCCGCGTGCCAGATTTCGTAGGTAGTCATTTCGTTGTCCCAGTTTGGTTCCAGGTTTTGCTTGTTGACGGTGCGGCCTAAGGCGTTGCACATCTCCAGCAGTTTGGGAACCCGGTTGTATTCGCCGGGCCAGGTCAAGAGGCAACTTCTATAACCTGTAACATAACTTTGGTTAGAGGACGGCCGTACCCCCTATCCCTTACCCTTGTTTGTAGTAGGCGATTTATCGCCATTTGACGGCACTGAAGTGCCGACTACAAACTTTTTCGGAGGCAATTTCCATGACAACCCAACCTTTGCCTATGACTACAGAATTGCCAGTAAATCGGCGTCACGGCCGTGTCTGGCGTATTTTGTTGATGATTGTCGGTGTGTGGGCGGTGGTGACGGCCGTGTACCTGCTCATCCTCTGGCCCTGGATGAAAACGTGGGGGGCCACTGACGCCGAAATCGAGGCCACCCTGCCCGGCGATGACATCGTGCCCAATGCCAATTTGCGTTCCACCAAAGGCATCACCATTCAAGCGCCGCCGGCAGCCATTTACCCCTGGCTGCTGCAAATCGGCGTTGACCGGGGTGGCATGTACAGCTATGACTGGCTGGAAAACCTCTTTGGCCTGAACGTCCATACCACTGACCAGATCGTGCCCGAATACCAGAATGTGCAGGCGGGCGATTTCTGGCGCTTTACGCCCAAAGAGTATGTGCTGAATCCCGGCCCCGGACTGTATGTGAAGCAGTTACTGGAAAACGAGGCGGTTTTGTTGTGCTTCGGCATGGAGGGCAAAGCAGAGGAGCCGTGCATTGACACCTGGCAGCTTGTGCTGGTTCCCCAGGCCGATGGCTCCACGCGCCTGCTGCTGCGCTCCAACATGGCGATCAAGCCGGAACTGCCCATCAAGCTGACCTACTTCATCCAGTTCCTCATGGAACGCAAGATGCTGCTGACCCTGCGCAGCCGCGCCGAAGGGGGAGGATAGGACACGGATTTTCACGGATGCAGCGGATTAATTCAAGGAAGGAAAATCATGGTGATGGAAAAGTTTGTGCCAGAAAGAGACCTGACGCTGGCGGATGTGATGGAGATGACGCGCGTGGAAGGGGACGCCTGGAAACTGTCTCATGTGCGGCGGGTGTTACAGTTGATTGCGTTGATTGGCGAAGGGCTGGTGTATGACGAAACGGCCGTGACCATTGCCACCTATTTGCACGATTGGGGCGCCTACCCGCGCTTTCAACAGCCGGGCGTGGAACATGCTTTACGCAGCCGCCAGGTGGCCGAGACGCTGATTTTGCCGCGTATGGATTTGCCAGACACGGCCGTTGCCATTATCCTGGAAACCATCGAATACCATGACTACCGCGACTTCCGCCCGGTGCAGTCCACCGAAGCCCTGCTGCTGCGCGAGGCCGATTTTTTGGACTTTCTGGGCATCATTGGCCTGGTGCGAGAGTACGGCCGTGGGCCAAAGGATATGGAATCCGCCTGCCGGGCCGTCTTGAAGCGGCGGGAGTTGATACAAGATCGTTTCACCCTGCCCGTCGCCCGGCAAATGGCCGCCGCCCGGCTGGCGCGGCTGGCGCAATGTCTGGAATGGCTGCAAGAAGAGAGTTTTGACTTTATGTAGGCGCAACCTGTAAGGGGTGATATGCACACAAAAGCAAAAGGATGCCGACGGCCGTTGCTGTTTGTCGTTGTGGGACTGGTGGGGCTTTGTTTATTGGCTACGGCCGTGTCTGCCCTGAGCAATATCGGCCTGCCTGATCACTCCGAACAGGTGGACTATCTGAGTGAGAATCAAAAGGCGCTGCTGGCGGAGTTTTTGCAGGTGCGGGCGGTATTGGGGGAGCAGGTCTGGCCCGGTTGGGGCGAACAGGACAGCCCGATAGTGGTGTATAACGAAGCCACCGCTTTTCTGGTGCATTACCCGGAGACCAGCCCGCCGGACGGCTGGCTAAAAGTGCCGCAAATGACAGCGCGTGGCGGCCCCTGGCAGCCCGTATCCGATGATGATTTTGATGGGCAGCCCTACTACCGGCAAACCTTACCGGCTACCGGCGAGACGCCGCAGGCATTCACCGTCGTCGTCGGCGAGCGGTGGGCGGCCAGCATGACCACCAAAGAGTGGACGGCTATTGGTTTGCGCCAGCAGATACGGCAAGATTTGCCCGCACCCCTGGCCGCCATTGTCCCTTTCCGGCTGGTAAATCGTCTGCTGGTGCGCGGCAGCGATGGCTACATCAGCCTGCTGGCGCATGAGTCGTTTCATGCTTTTCAGGGCACGGCCGTACCGGAACGACTGGCGGCGGCAGAGGGGGCGCTGGCGGCGGAAGCGGCCTATCCGTGGCCGGATGCCGGTTTACAGGCGGCCTGGCAGGCGGAACTGGATTTGTTGGCGGCGGCTTTGAAAGCGGAAACAGTGGAGGAAACGGCCGTACTCGCCACCCAATTCCTGGCCCAACGGCAGCAGCGCCGCCAGGACGCCGGCTTGACTGACGCTCAGATTGATTTTGAACGGCAGCGCGAATGGCTGGAAGGTCTGGCCCGCTACGTGGAGCTAGAAATCTGGCGGCAGGCGTCCAACTCTGATTACCAATCTCATCCATCGCTGGCCGATGATGGTGATTTTGACGAATATAGTGGATTCCCCACCCGCTGGTCGCAAGAAATAGACCAAATTGGGCGGATGGCGGATGATGTGGGGGACGGCCGTTTCTATTACACCGGCATGGCCCAGGCCGTCTTGCTGGATCGGCTGCGGCCCGGTTGGAAAGAAATCATTTTTGAGGAGGGGGTGTTTTTAGAGGATTTGCTGGCCACGGCCGTGTCCGGGCAATCCATCTTCCCCCAAATGCCGGATGATACGTAAGGGCAGAGCAGGCGAGGACGATGACGAACGCTGCTTTCTCCAGCGTGATCAAGGACTTTGATTTCGGCGCGCATCATATGGTTGTCCGGGATACGAACGACTACGCGGAATCCGCTGTTCGCCGGACGCCAATCCCCGGCAGGTCGGGCACAGCCATACGGCCGTTCCGATCAAACGTCACCCCCACAAACGGATCATTGCCAATCAGCAGCGGTGCATCCAGGTCCAGCCAATCTGCCAGCCCGGCCAGGTGAGCCATCGCCGTCGTGCCCAGCGATGTTTCCACCATGCAGCCCAACATCACCCGCAGCCCCAATTGGCGCGCCCGCCGCAGCATTTGCAGCCCAGGAGTCAATCCGCCCACCTTCATTAGCTTCAGGTTAATCCCCTGCACCCCGGCGGCTGCCAGCCGCTCCACATCCGCCAGCGTTTGCACTGATTCATCCGCCACTACCGGCACGTTTATCCGCGCCTGTACATAGCCCATGCCTTCGATGTCCTCTTTGGCCGTTGGCTGCTCTACCAGTTCCAGGCCATAGGGCAGCAGCGCTGCCACCCGCCGCACCGCTTCTTCCGGTGACCAGGCCGCATTGGCGTCAACGCGCAAACGGGCGTCCGGGCGGGCAGCGCGCACGGCCGCTACGCACGCCACGTCATCCTCGCCGCCCAGCTTCAATTTGAGGACCGGGAAATCGGCCGCCTGCGCCGCCTGCTGCGCCATGATTACCGGCGTATCCAGGCTCAGGGTAAAGGAGGTAAGCAGCTCCGGCGGCCGGGGCAAACCCAACAGTTGGTAGAGCGGCCGCCCCTGCAAACGGCCGATCCGGTCATGTAGCGCCAGATCCAGGGCGCAGCGCGCCGGCGCCGGCCCAGCCTCGCCCACCCATGCGGGAATATCGGCCGGCTCATCGGGGAATGGCTCCGTGCGGGCGGCGGCCGTTTCCCAATAGGCAATCATCTCAGCATCGCTGATGTGGTAATACGAAGGAATTGTGCCCTCCCCCCAGCCGGCGTCTTCCGCCAGCCGCAGCCAGAACGCCTGGCGTGTCTCGCTGACCCCGTAGGCGATGCGGAACGGGATACGCAACTGTAAGGTGATGGATTGCCACGTAAGTCGAGTCATGGCCGCAAGTATAGTGCGAATGGGTTCATGCGTAAAACGGGAACACTTTACGTTGCACGCTGCACGTTTCCGGCTTACTGATTGTCGTCAATGAGCCGTCTAATCTGCTCCCATCCCCCCAACACC
>CAADGU010000149.1 GCA_900696625.1 uncultured Chloroflexota bacterium
CTGCCTTCCCCGATTGGCGGCGCACCCCGGCCGGCGACCGCATCCAATATCTCTTCAAACTCAAGGTGCTGTTGGAAGAACACCTGGATGAACTGGCGCGGATTATCACCAATGAGTGTGGCAAGACCTACGCCGAAAGCGTGGGTGAAATCCGGCGTGGCATTGAAAATGTGGAGGTCGCCTGCGGCGCCCCCTCCCTGATGCAAGGGTACAACAACGAAGATATTGCCCCCGGTATTGATGAACACATGTTTCGCCAGCCGTTGGGCGTGGTGGCGGCCATCACCCCCTTCAACTTTCCGCTGATGATCCCGCTCTGGTTCCTGCCCTACGCCATCGCCACCGGCAACTGCTTCATCCTCAAACCGAGCGAGCGCGTGCCTATGTCCACGCAGCGATTTTTTGATCTGGTGGCGCAGCTTGACCTGCCGCCGGGTGTCTTGCAACTGGTGAATGGCGGCAAGGAAGTGGTAGACGCGCTGCTAGATCATCCGGCGGTGCGGGCCATCAGTTTTGTGGGGTCTACGCCGGTGGCGCAGTACATCTACGGCCGTGCCGCGGTCAACGGCAAGCGCGTGCAATGCCAGGGTGGGGCCAAAAACCCGGTGGTCATTATGCCCGATGCGGATATGGACACGGCCGTGCGCATCATGGCCGATTCCGCCTTTGGCTGCGCCGGGCAGCGCTGCCTGGCGGCATCGGTGGCTATCACCGTCGGCCACGCCCAACCTACCTTCACCGAAGCCATCGCCGATACCGCCGCCAGCCGCAAAGTGGGCTATGGTCTGGACACGGGTGTGCAAATGGGGCCGGTGATTAGCCCGGCGAGCAAAAGCCGCATTGAGCAGTTGATTGGGTTGGGGGAGCAGGAAGGGGCGCAGGTGTTGGTAGACGGCCGTGCCCGCCACGTCTCCGGCTACGAAGAGGGCTACTTCGTCTTCCCCACCGTCCTCAATGGCGTCCATCCCCAGAGCGAACTGGCCCGCACGGAGATTTTTGGCCCGGTACTCAGCCTGGCGCCGGTACGGGATATAGACGAGGCAATGGCGGTGGTGAACGGCCGTGCCTATGGCAACATATGGCCTGTATTTTCACCGGCAGCGGCGCCACCGCCCGCCACTTCCGCTACGCCGCCGACGCCGGTAACATCGGTATCAACATTGGCGTGGCCGCGCCCATGGCCTTCTTCCCTTTCAGCGGTTGGAACGAGAGCTTCTACGGCGACCTGCACGCCCAGGGGCGGCACGGCGTCGAGTTCTACACCCAGACCAAAGTCGTCATCGAACGCTGGCCCAGCGAATGGAGCCGCCAGTTCTGATCCGCGAAGAACGCGAAGGAACGCAAAGAATAAACACCCGGAGGGGAGGCTTTAGCCGACAGCCGCCAACTCTCCGAAATCGGTCACACTTTTACATCACGACTCGCGGGTGGCGACGGCGTAATCGGTGTAGCCACCGGTATACTCGGTGAAACGGCCGTCCTGCAATTCCACCACCCGATCTACCACCTTGTCCAAAAAGTAGCGGTCATGGGAGATAACCAGCACCGCGCCGACAAACTCATCCAGTGTTTGTTCCAGTACCTCAATCGAGGCGATGTCCAGATTGTTGGTCGGTTCGTCCAGCAGCAGCAAATTGGGCCGGGTCAGCACCAGCTTTGCCAACTGCAAGCGGCTGCGCTCGCCGCCGCTGAGATTGTGAATGGGGGCGCGAATCTGGTTATAGGTGAACAGGAATTTGTGCAGAAAGGCGACCGCATCCCCTTCACTCAACGGGGCGGTGTGGCGGATTTCGGTGAGCAGGGTGTTGTTGTAATTGAGCGTTTCCTGCTCCTGGGCATAGTAGCCAATTTTGTTGCTGGGGCCAATTTTGATGACGCCCTGGGGCACACTTTCCGGGTCTAATAGCTGCCGCAGCAGCATGGATTTGCCGGCGCCGTTGGGACCAACCAGCCCCACCCGTTCGCCATGCCACAGGGTGAGATTGAGACTGCGCCAGAGGATGCGGTTATCGGGCAAGGTCAGCGCCACTTTTTCCAGTTCGAGTACCTTGTTGCTGCCGCGCCAGCCGGTCAGGTTCAACGTCATGCGCCGCGCATCCGTCACTTTCTCCACCTTGTCCATGCGGTCGAGCATCTTTTGGCGGCTGCGCGCCTGGCGGATGTGCCGTTCATCCACCACAATGGAAGCCCACAGTTCAAAGCGGGCAATAGCCGCCTCGATGCGGGCAATCTCCTTCTGCTGTGCCTGGTACATCTGCTGCTGGCGCAGGCGGCGCAGTTCGCGCTCGGTAGTGTAGGCGGTGTAGTTGCCGGGGTAGAGGGTGAGACGGCCGTTCTCCATTTCGGCAATATGCGTGGCCACTTCATCCAACAAATACCGGTCGTGGGAAATGATAATCACGCAGCCGGCATACTGGTTAAGCACCTTTTCCAGATGCTCTTTAGCGGGCACGTCCAGGTGGTTGTCCGGTTCGTCCAGCAGCAAAAGGGTCGGCTGCTGCGTCATCAGTTTGGCTAACTGTACCAACTTCTTCTGTCCGCCGCTGAGCAGATGGGTGGGGGTGTGCCAATGCGTCTGATCCAGCCCCACGCGCTGCAACGCTTCTTTGACGCGGCTTTCGTA
>CAADGU010000150.1 GCA_900696625.1 uncultured Chloroflexota bacterium
CGTTGGGGGCGGTGTTGATGTGGGGGATTGCCCGCCACACGCGGCCAGGGTCAATAACAATACAAACAGCAGGGGACATAACAGGGCAAATCTTTTCATAGCTTGCTTTCTCCTTATGGTTTTGGTGTGAATCGGTTTACCGGAAAATCAAAATCCCGGTACGTTCAACCATACGGATAAAAACAGGAAGTGGATGAAAAGAGGGGGAATCTACAGGTTAAAGCCTAACACGCGGTCGCCGGTAGGACCGGGGCTGCCGCCGGCCGGTTCAATGGTGATGCCAAAGGCCTGGTAGCTGGTAAACGGCCGTGCCGCCTGAATTGTAACCTGGGCAGAGCCATCGGCGTTCACGGAAAAGACCGCGCCGCTGTCGCGCTGGCCATCCCGGATGAGCCACAACTGATACTGCTGTTCGGCCGTCAGCGGCGGCAGATTGGCGATGGACAGGGTAGCCGTGCCATCAGCGGCGATGGTAATGACGCCAGTGGCTTCCGGTGCATGCTCGGTGGCGGTGAGGGTGAATTGAGAAGGAGTCACCGGACGATTCTGCTGCCATATGACGAGGGTGGTGACGGCCAGAGCAAGCACAACCAGAGCCAGGGCCGGCCGCCAATAGGGAGGATGCCACCACCGGCGCAAATGCTCTTTTATGGATTGGCGGCGGGTTGGTTGCGGGGCAACGGCCGTTTGCGTGCGGGACATCAATCTGGTTCTTAGCGCCGGTGGGGGAGAGGCCAGGGGCACGGCCGTTGCCAGCATGTCGGTGACGACTTCATAAGCAGCCAGTTCTTCCCGGCAGGCAGGGCAGGCTTCCACATGCGCCGCTACACGCGCCGTTTCTGCTGCGTCCAGGCTACCCAGCGCATAGGCTGGCAGGAGATCTTTGATGTCGCTATGTGTCGTCTCGTTCATGATATCTAAAGTTAATTTTGGACTCCCCTTATGTCTCTTTTAGTACCGCCCGCAGCCGGATCATAGCGGCGCGAATACGCCCCTTGACAGTGCCCAGCGGTTCGCCTAGATGAGCGGCAATCTCACTGTGGCTCATGCCGCCAAAGTACGCTAATGCCAATGCCTGCCGCTGGTCGTCCGGTAAGGCGGCCAACGCGCGGTGTACCTGTTCGCGCTGCATCATCAGGGCAGTTTGTGTTTCCGGGTTTTGGCTGTCGGTGAGGGGCACGGCCGTCACTTCCCCCCAACTCACGCTGTCCTTTTCTGGCCGCACCTGTTCTCGCCGCAGCACATCTATGGCCCGGTTACGCGCCAGACGGGTAAGCCAGGTACGCACCTGGCTCTTGCCGGCATCGTAGGTGTGGCCTTTTTCCCAGACACGGGTAAACACATCCAACGTAATTTCTTCGGCCGCCTGGCTGCTGCCAACGACCCCATAAGCCACGCTATACACCAGACGGCCGTAGCGGTCATACAACTCGGCCAGCGCCGCCTCCTGGCCACGCGCCATGTGCTGCAGAAGGGCAGCATCAGCAGCCTGCGTAAAATCCACGGCAAAATCCTGTCCCTGATTCGGAGCAAAGCATGACGGGGATTCTACTGTGGCCGGAAAGTTCTCGCCAAGCACGATCATCACCCGATCATACGCAGGGTACGGCCGTTTGGATGAGCTGGTCACGAAATTCGCTAGACGCCGGCAAAACTCATCCAATCCCGAAATCCTTGCGTATCTATCCCATAAGTGACGATACATTGCCCCGGCTGTCCGGGTAAAGGCAGCGAATGGAGGTATACAGTGGCTTGAAGTAAACGTAAAACAATGAATTTCCCGTTACACCATTTACCAGATCAAATAAGGAGAAAACCAACATGTTCATGAAAATAAGAAAACTATTCGTTGCGGCCACGCTGCTGGCTTTGGCCGGTTTATTTTTCGGGTGGCAAAGCTCGGTTGCCTCAGCCAGACAGCCTAAAATTCTGGAATTTGATACGATGGTTGGCAATACACAGGCCTTCACCGGGGCCACCAATCCTATCCGGGGCATCAACGGTGGTGGGCTGCCCTGGACGCTCACTTCGGCGAAGGGAGAACTTAAGACGGACGGGCGGTTGGAAATAAACGTGCAAGGACTGGTTCTGGCGGCCGGCCCTAACGCCGGCAGTAACCCCATCGCTAACTTTGCGGCAATTGTAAGCTGCCTGACAGGGGATGGCGGCGTACTGAATGTAGCGACCGGAACCTTCCCGGCAACTACCGGCCCGGCTTCTCAGGGCGGTGGTAATGCCAAAATAGAGGCAGTGGTGGCGCTGCCCCAACCATGCATTGCGCCGATCATCTTTGTTACCAATCCAGGTGGCGCCTGGTTTGCAGCCACAGGCAATTAAGTGAGATCAGAAGTTCAACTTCCCTGAGAAGTTGAACTTCTACAACTACTCTTCTTGAGGGCGCAGGGGCAGATCGCGGGATTCGCAGGTGGGCATGTGGCCTTCATCCGGCGCATCCACCAGGATGGCCGCCGGGTCTACGCGGGAGTTGAATTGGGAGACCTCCACATCTTCGTGGATGAGACCGGCCCACACCGGCTGCGGGTTGCGCACGCCAAAGACGTTGGTCAGACGAATGCCGCCGGTCACCACGGCGCGGTCGCCGGGCATCAGGTAATATTGCCCGTCAATCTCCGTTAAATCTTCCGGGCTGCCCACCGCCCAGCGGTAGGGGTAATTGGTGATTTCGTTTTCATAGCCGATGCCTACCCGAAATGCGCCGGACTCGGTGAACCAGCCCAGGGTGTTGTAGTTCCAGTCCGAATCGTAGACAGTTCCCGGAGGTGGGCCGCTGGTACGGATGGGAGTCGTGCCGTAATTTTCCACAGTGAGGGTGAAATAGAGGGTGTCGCAAATGGTAACGGCCGTGACATTCCAGCTTACCGTATCGCCTGTGGGCGGCGGGAAAATGTGGGCGCGGGGCACACCGCCATATTGGATGGTGAACGCACTCTCCACCCGTACCACCTGCCCCTCCTCGTCACGGGCAATGGCGACAATAGGATACGTGCCATCAGGCGGCGGCGTGGCGCCCTCGTCTACGCCCCCGGCATAGTCGTAATAGTGCCAGCCGGCCGAACGCGCCGGTACGTTTTGCTCATACTCCAAAACGGGCTGCTCAGCGCCATCGGGCATCAGCAAAAAGACACGCAGGTCGGCCACATCTTTGGTCAGGAAAAACTGCGCCCGCAGGCGGTCATCAATACCGTCCCGGTTCGGCGTAAAGATGGTTCGGTCCAGGGTGAAATTGCGCATGTCGGGCAGTTCCGGGTCGCCATCGCGGATGGTAATTTGCCCCTGCTGCCGCTCGGTAACGCCCCGTTCGTCGGTGGCTTCGACCGTCCAGGTGTACAAACCATCCGGCAACAAACGGCTGAGAATTTGCCCCTGTATCTGGTCATCGGGCAGGATAAACCCGTCCACAATGCCGCTAAAGGCCACACGGTAATCACCCGCGCCGCGTGATTTTTCTTCGCGGAAATAAAAGCGGTCGCCGTTTTCATTTTCAAAGTAGATGGAGACATGGCCGTTGCGCGACAGGCGGTAACTGATGGTGGTGACATCATCCACGCCATCCGCGTTGGGGCTAATTTCGCTGGCGGCAACGTTGACGTTACGCAGCAGACTATCATCGCCGCGCACCACGCGCCAGCCAATGGCTACCGCCAACAAGACAAGAATCAGGGCTAAAGCGCCCACGACGAGGGGAGTCCGTTTCTGCTCAAACATGGGCGCAAGTGTACCAAAGGGGCACAGGCCGGGCGAGAATGATCAGGCTACGTTCAGGCAACGTCCGACGAACCGCCGTTATTCCACCGTCACGCTTTTGGCCAGGTTGCGCGGTTGGTCTACGTCGCAGCCACGGCGCACGGCCGTGTGGTAGCTGAGCAACTGCATGGGGATGGTGTTGACGACGGGGGCCAATAACGGCGGCGTTTCCGGCACGTAAATCACGTGGTCGGCTTCGGCAGACACGGCCGTGTCCCCCTCCGTCGCCAGGGCAATCACCGTGCCGCCCCGCGCCTTTGCCTGCTGAATCTGGCTGATCATCTTTTCATAAAGCGGGTCCTTGGTGGCAATAGCTACCACCGGCATCGTCTCGTCAATCAGGGCAATGGGGCCGTGTTTCATCTCCCCCGCCGGGTAGCCCTCGGCGTGGATGTAGCTGATCTCCTTCAGCTTCAGCGCTCCTTCCAGCGCCACCGGGTAATTGATGCCCCGCCCCAGAAAGAGAAAATCGGTCGCCTTAAAAAAGTGGTGCGCCAGTTCCTCATATTCCGGGTCGTGATCCAGCACCCGCCCCGCCAGGTCTGGCAGGTGGGCCAGGTCAGCAGCCAGTTGGCGCAAACGCGCCGGTGAAACCGTGCCGCGCAGTTCCCCCAACACACAGCCAAGCAAATACAGGTCTACGATGGAAGTGGTAAACGCTTTGGTGCTGGCCACGCCAATTTCCGGCCCGGCTTGCATGGCAATGTAACCATCGGAAATGCGCATGGATTGGCTGCCAAAGGCGTTGACAATGCTCCACAAAATCGCGCCCGACGCTTTGGCCTGTTCGCTGGCAGCCAGGGTATCGGCCGTTTCCCCGGATTGGGTGATGGCCAGTACGGCCGTGTCCCCATCTAATATCGGCTCATAATAGCGAAACTCCGAAGCATACTCCACCTCCACCGGCACGCGGGCAATGGACTCGATCATAAATTTGCCCACCAGCCCGGCGTAATAACTGGTGCCGCAGGCCACAATGAAAATTTTCTTCAGCCGTTTTGCCAGTTCCGGCGTCAGGTTCATCTCCGGCAAGGTGATGTGCCCGGTCTCAAAGTCCACCCGCCCCCGCAGCGTGTTGATGATCGCCTGCGGCTGCTCAAAAATCTCTTTTTGCATGAAATGTTTGAACTCCCCTTTGGCCGCGCTCACCGGGTCCCAGGCGATAGTATGGATTTCCGGGGTGATGGCGTTCCCCTCCAGATCGGTGACGGTGTATCCCTGCCGGGTGACACGCGCCATCTGGCGGCTTTCCAGGAAAACCATCTGGCGCGTAAATTCCAGAATGGCAGGGATGTCTGAGGCGATGAACATTTCATCTTGCCCCACGCCCAATGTGATGCCCCCGGCATTGCCCAGGCGGGCGCAGATAAGGGTGTCCGGGTGATCCACGCTCATCACGACAACGGCGTTGGCTCCGCGAAGTTGGCGCAAGGTGTGGCGCACGGCCGTGTCAAACGCCAACCCACTTTCCAGATACCGCTCCACCATCTGCACGATCACTTCCGTGTCCGTCTCGGAGTCAAAGCGCACCCCCTCGGCCATCAGTTCGTCGCGTAGTTCCACATAATTTTCGACGATGCCATTGTGAACCAGGACGACACGGCCGTTCATACTCACATGCGGGTGGGCATTGCGCTGGCTGGGCTGCCCATGTGTGGCCCAGCGTGTGTGCCCAATGCCAATATGCCCATGTAAGGGCGATTGGGCCATCATAACTTCCAGATTACCCAACTTGCCCACATCCCGGCGCAGTTCAATTTTGCCATTTTGGGCCAGCACCGCCACCCCGGCGGAATCATACCCCCGGTACTCCAGCCGTTTCAGGCCACCCAACACCACGGTGGACGCTTCCCGCGCCCCCATATACCCAACGATACCACACATGATAAACCTCCGTTTTTGAAGGTGGCCGGTTGCAAGTGGCAAGTGAAAGCCTCACCTGCAACGTGCAACGTGCCACAATTTGTTTGGCGACCCTCGATTGTGTGTTTCGTGGGGACGCCCCTTCGATGTAAGCAGTGAGCGGTGAGCGGTAAACAGTAAGCAGTGGTATCAACCGCTCACTGCTTACTGTTTACTGCTCACTTCACACTATAAACCGGTCACTTGCCATTCCTTTTGTCGGCGGGTTGCCCACGCCGGTTTGTGGAATGGCTTCTGTTGAAGGGGCATTGATTCAGAGTGTGACCGCTCTGGAAGGCATCCGCTGATCTTTCGATTTTCCCGGAGTTCAGAGCCTAAGGGTTTTCTGAAACCCTCAGGCTCTGAACTCCGGTTAGTCTCACCTTGCGATGAGAAACCTTCACCTCGTCAACGGGATTTTGTTATCCCGCCCATGCGCTAATCTTGCCCTGTTAACGTTGTGTGGACTGTAGCGGGTGGCGATTACGGCCGTGCTTACCATCCACACGCACCCTTTCTACGCCACTTCTGGTATTTGTCAAGAGGTTAGTTGACAGATAAATATTTCCTCACCCATCTGTACTATTTTTCACAAAATGATTGACAACTACTTAGGGGGGCATACAATTAGCCTACCTAACCATTTGGTTGGCTAAGTATATTTACAAAGTGCCAGGCAAAGGGCAAAACGGCCCGCAATTTCCAGAGCCAAACTGCCCTGTGCCTGGCACTTACGCTGTCTATATGTCTGAAACTACTGTTGCAGCCACTGAAATTATTCGCACCATCCCCGCCGTGATGCGGCTGGTGGCGGCAGAACTGCGCAAACAGCACAGCCAGCTTGTACCCGCGCAGTTGGGCGTGATGGGGGCGCTGGCAGAACGCTCTTGCAACCTGAGCGAACTGGCCGAATTCAGCGGTGTCAGTCTGCCCACCATGTCCGGCACCGTTAGCCATCTGGTAGCGCAGGGATTGGTCAAGCGCACCCGCGCCCC
>CAADGU010000151.1 GCA_900696625.1 uncultured Chloroflexota bacterium
GGAGGGCTAGAGAGGTCAGCTTCTCCAGCGACTTCAGCATCTGCCGCTGCAAGTCGGCACGGCGAGCATTTACCCACTCTGCAAACGGGGCGCTGTCTGGCAAATAAAAGTCAGCCAGAAAGTCACCGCGATAGAGGGCGGCCGCTTCCGGCCAGTGGGATTCGTCTTGTTTGAGTAACTGGTTGAAGGTGTGAATGTCCAGGTGATAACGGCCGTCCGGGTTCACCTGTATCCTCTGCCGATCAGCCAGCAATAACGGCACAACACCATTTCCATGTATGGCTGGCAATGCAGAAACAATGTGACGTAACTGATACAAACACTGTCGCAGATTTTGTTGAGCGGAGGTGTGGAGTACGTTTGGCCAGAGCAAAGCCATCAACTGTTCTCGCGAATGTGCTTCTGGCTGGCAAGCCAGGTAGACCAGCAACGCTTGAGCCGTTTTGGCACGGAAGTGAGTGAGGGCACGGCCGTCTAGCGTCGCCACAAATGACCCCATTAGCGCAAGCGACAACTCGGACATGGGCAGATTGTAGCATATGTTGACGGAACGTTGACGCTCAATTCACCTCTGTTGACGGCGGCGCGACGGCCGGTTGATGTCTGCCAACGAAACTGCGAACAAGAAATTTTGGCGGGTGGCACGGTCGGGAGACCGGCCGCAGCAGAGGTGAATGATGAAACGCTTTTTCTTGTTCGTGATGGTGGCACTGGTAGCGGTTGGGTTTTATTGGTTTAAGCCAGATGTATACGCCCAGCCGGGTAATCTAGCGGAAGCGGAACGCCAACAGCTTCTGGCGGCGACAGTGCAGATCCGGCTGCACGCGTCGCTGCGAGATGAAACCGGCAATGCCGTGCTGGTTGAAAACAACGGTACGTGGCACACCCAGGAAATGATAGCGCGGGGATTGGGCACGCTGGTGCAGCTAGATAGTCAGCTTTTTATTGTCACCCATGACCACTGGGGCGACCTGCTGGCAACGGCGGAGACAGCCCAATTTTACAATGCGAATGGCGTGCTGCTGGTGGAGATCAGCGGTGCAGTCTTTCGGAATCTTCTCCACTACCGGGATCAGGGTACCTTGCTGCTGGCCGCACCGCCAGAACTGCCGCTCCCATTAGGGGTGATGGGCAACGGCCGTGAACTGGCAGTGGGCAGCCAGGTATTCCTGACCCGGTACCAGCCTGGATATGAGGTGGTGGAAGTGGTGGTGGCGCGGGTGACGGCCGTGACCGAACGTGAAGGTATACCGGCTTACCTGCTGCAAACGGTGGATGGGACACCGGTCGTGCCCGGCGATTCCGGCGGCGGCGTCTGGTTTGAAGGTCAGTTGGTCGGCAATCTGTGGCGCAACCAGGCTGTGGAAACGGTGCCCACCACTGGTGGTGCAGAGACGATGATGAGCCAGACAGTGACGGATATGAGTGTGGCGGCGGCCTTTAGCGCCGTGGCTGAGAAAATCATGCCGGGGGAGTTGGGCATGGAAGTTCAGCCAGGGCGGGAAGAAGGGGTACGGCCGTAGGGTCGCAGACCGTTGCAACGAATTTGAACTGATCGCGGAAGTGGCCTCGGCCCTACTGGGCGATAGCTCCGCCTACTACAAACCTTACTGCGTGCTGTTAGCGGGAATTGTTGACGGTGGGGGAGGGTACGGCCGTTAACAAAGCCTTGGGAGTACGGCCGTCATGCCAGGCAGCAAAAGGCCTAGAGGAGAGAGTTGTCGTTCCATTTCCCTGGTTCTGCGCCCCCCGTATTACATCATATCGTCTGCCCGGCTGACGTTTTCTAAAAAGGCGACAAACGTTTCCAATTCCGCCTTTAGTTTTCCCCAAAGGGCTGACAACTGCTGCGCCAGTTTGCCAATCCGCTCAGGATCGAGATGTTCCGCGTAAATATGGTGTACCACATGTCGGAAACGTCGAAATTCATCAAGTGTTTCCACTGTCGCTGGCGTAAGCATTGGTGGTCTGATGCCGGGCACGGCCGTACTCATCTGGCGCAGCAGGTCTTTATGCCAGGCAGGCCCTTTTGGCGGGCCATCTTCCAGTTGGTAGGCGGTGAATTCCAGCAGGCGTTCCAGGCCGGCGTAGAAGCCGTGCAGGTTGAGCGCGGCCGAGTCTATGAACATATCCTGGTCGTCCTGAGCCTTTTTTGCCGCTTCCCAGGCGCGGCCAACCCGATGGACGCTGCGTTCCAGTTCCACGATCTCGTCCCGTATGCGTTGCGCCAGCAAAAGATGGCCGGGAATCATAGCTCCTTGCCCTCCTCTGCAATGCGCTGGCGCATGCGATCAGAAACGATAGCCAGGTCAATCAGGTCTATCTTGAAGGTGGGGAACAACTCTTCGACTGCATTCCACGCCCGCAGATAGATCGGCCAGGGGATACCCACAACGGCAATGTCAATATCTGAATGAAGACCAAAAATTTCGGGTTTAACCAGAGAGCCAAAGGCAATAATGCGCGTGGGTTGGTACTCGCGCCGTAAGAAGTCGGCAATTTGCCGGGCCACTTCCCAGGCCTGCTGGTAGCGGGCGGCCGCCTGCTGCTGGCGATGGGCCGCCTGCCGGCGGGCATATTCGACGTATGGCGCGTAATCCGGCGTGGTCATAGGTACAGTATAAGCAGCACGGCAGTAACCGGCAATCCCCAGCTGGCCCGCAGGCAGCCAAAACCTTTCAAAGCGTTGCGGGGTACGGCCGTGACCTCTGAAACTATCGTGCCCAACTTGCACAGATCGGGGATAATGGCGGGGTGAAAAGTTTGTAGTAGCCGTTTCAACGGCGTCGGACGGCGATAAATCGCCTACTACAAACGGAGAAATTTGATGAACGTAACGGCCGTTACCCAAACCCTGCTCCACGCCAACCAACTGAAACGCACCGCGCGCACCGGCTGGGGGCAGCGCGGCGTGCCGGACGCGGAAAGCGTGGCCGCGCACAGCTTTGGCGTGGTTTTCACCGCGCTGACGCTGGCGCAGCTGGTGGACGAAGCCATTGACCTGGGCAAGCTGCTGGCGCTGGCGGCGCTGCATGATCTACCTGAAGCATTGACCACCGACATTCCCACGCCGGCCTGGCGTTACCTGCCGCCCGGCATCAAAACGGACGTGGAACGGGGGGCGCTGGCGGAAATGCTGGCAAAGACGCCGTTTGCCGCTGATTGGATGATCCTGTGGGAAGAATTGCACGCCAACGAAACGGCCGTTGCCCGCCTGGTACATGACGCCGACAAACTGGAGATGTATCTGCAAGCCTGGGTCTACGAGCAGCAGTTTGGCAACCGCTTTCTGGCCGAATTTTGGGTTAACACCCCCACCTTTCACTTTGCGGAAGCGCGAAAGATTTACGAGGAGATTAGGAGATTAAGAGACTGAGAGATCACCTGGACACCTGAACACTTAAGCACCAAATCACATCACCTTGCCACCCTGTCACCCTGTCACTATACTTCCGCCCGATGAAACCAAGAAATATCCTGCATGTGGAAAGTGGGCAGACGTTGATTCCGGCAGCGAAGTGGTGTGATAGTTTCCTCAGCAACCTGCGCGGTTTTACCTTCCGGCGGCAGCTGGGCCAGACCGATGGTCTGGTGCTGGTGTACAAAGCCGACAGCAAAGTCAACACCGCCATCCACATGTTTTTTGTCTTTTTTGACCTGGGCGTCATTTGGGTGAATGACGCCGGGGAAGTGGTAGGTACCGTGCTGGCCAAACCCTGGCGGCCATCGTATGTGCCGCCGGCCCCCGCCCGCTATGTTATTGAAGGCCACCCGGCCATTCTGACCCAGGTACAGGTGGGAGACCATATTCAGTTCCAGGTGTGCGAAGCGTAATGAATTGCCTGAAAAATCCGCGAAACACGCGAAGAAACGCGAAGGGCCTTGCCTGGTATTGGCTCGCCGTTGTTGCCGGTATGATGGCCGTTTTGCTGCCGCTGCGGGTCTGGGCGCAGGAAGCGACGCCAACGCCCTCGCCAGATGGCGCGCCGTCCGGCGAGCCGATCATTCCTCTGGTGCATACCGTTCAGGAAGGGGAGAATCTGACTTTTATTGCCAACAGCTATGGCGTGACGGTGGAGGCTTTGCTGGCGGTGAACAATTTGAGCAATGCCGATGCCCTGTCTATTGGGCAGGAACTGCTCATCCCCGGCGGCGAGGGGGAAGCGGTGGTCACGGCTCATACGGTGCAGGCGGGGGATACGCTGGCACACATTGCCACCTTGTTTAACACTACGCCGGACGAGATTATGGCCACGAACCGGCTGCTCAACCGGATGTCCCCACTGCCGATTGGTCAGCGTTTAACGGTGGTCAGCCGCACCGGATCGGCGCAGCCGCAGCCGGTAACGGGAACACCCCATGTAGTGGCGACCGGGGAATCTCTGCTGACCATTGCCGCGCAATACCAGCTTTCCCCGGCGGAGATTGCCGCTGTCAATGGCCTGGTTTATCCCTATTACCTCTTCCCCGGCCAACGGCTGCGCATTCCGGGCACGGCCGTCTACCACGATCTGCCCGGTGAATGGGTGCAGGTGCAGGTACGGCCGTTGGCTCTGCAACAGGGCAGCACCGTCTCCATTTATGTGCAAAACCTGTTGGATGGCGCCCCCAGCGGCAGCCTGGCCGGGCAGCCGCTGCGCTTTTTCCCCTATGAGCAGGGGTATGTGGCCCTGGCCGGCATAGACGCCTTCACCGAACCGGGCCGGTATAC
Source organism: uncultured Chloroflexota bacterium (assembly GCA_900696625.1). Classification (GTDB taxonomy): domain Bacteria; phylum Chloroflexota; class Anaerolineae; order Promineifilales; family Promineifilaceae; genus CAADGU01. The sequence continues at coordinate 4,712 of CAADGU010000151.1, forward strand.
ATTGCAATTAGCCGGTTCTGGCAGCCGCCCCTGGACACCCTTCCAACAAGAAATCCCAATCTTTTCCTCTGGTTTTGGTATACAACAAATCCCTGTTCCTGAAGAGCAAAGCGCTTTGTTAGAACCCCAGGTCCGCCAGCAAGAAGACGAATTTTTGGCGACGATTTATAACCAGACAGCCGATAGTGCTGCATGGGAGGGGCTGTTTCAATATCCGGTGACGACGACGGTGGTGACGGCCGGGTACGGCGACGGCCGTTCCTACAACGGCGGCCCCATCGAGATTTTCCATACCGGCGTGGATTTTGCCGGGGGCGTGGGCACACCCATCCTGGCCCCGGCCAATGGCGTGGTCGTGTTTGCCGCGCCGCTGCAACTGCGGGGCAACACCGTCGTTCTCGATCATGGGTTGGGGGTGATGACCGCCTATTTTCATCTGTCTGAAATGTTTGTAGCGCCGGGCACGGCCGTGACTACCGGGCAACCCATCGGTGCTGGCGGTTCCACCGGCCTTTCCACCGGTCCTCACCTGCATTGGGACGTGCGCGTGAATGGCGTGCCGGTTAATCCGGTACAGTGGGTGGAGATGGGGTTTCCGTGAACCGTGAACCGTGAACCGAAGCCCGATGCCGGACATGGGATTACGGATTACGGATTACGGGTACTGGCAACGATCTCACGCCATTGGTATAATTCTCCCTCGTGATAGCGATTCCATCTCAGCGTGTTAAGCGTAAATCGAAAGGGAATGGCATCCCTCACAAAAACGTCACCCCTGTTGAGAGGAGATTGTAGTGATTCAACCCCGCATACAAACAGCCGAATACTGGGGTCCGAGTTTTACTCTGGCCGAGGCTGATATTGAGCAAATTTATAACCATTTTCTGGAGGTTGAACGGCCGCAAACGGCCGTTGACCTGGCTCAAATCATTATCCGTTTTCGGGTAGCTAACGAGCATATGCGCATCAAAAAGCTGCTTTCCGGTCGCGCCGTCTACCAACCCCAAAACAGCTATGCCGTAGGCGATGAACTGGTATTCCCGGCGCTGCAATTTGCCAGCGGCACGATCACGGCCGTGCGTGACGGCCGTAATCCCCAACTCGGCCCCTTCCGGGTAATTGGCGTCACCCTTGATGGCAAAGAGCGCGAATTTGCCGCCGCACTGAAAACCGACCACATCCTGAATGCCAGCGATGGCGATACCCTGACCAGCCTGGTAGATGTCAATGTAGAGCAGGTCATCGCCGAGCAGGGAGAAACCATTGCCGCCAAACTGGGCGCAGAATTGAGCAAACGGGCTGAATTTGTGCAACTGGGGCAGCAGTGGTTTGTGAAGGGGTTAATGGCCGAAGTGAACATAGGCCATTTACACCTGGCCGAGGCCGTGTTGGAAATGTTTGATGGCGGCCCGCTGGGTACAGAACAAATTGTGCCCCATCTGGATATGGATGCCGGGGTGCGCCAGGAAGTGCTGATCTTTTCCCTGAATTATGCCCTGCTGCAAGACGGCCGTTTTGACGAAGTGGCCCCACGCGGCCAGGTGGCCTGGTTTCTGCGCCGTCTGGAACCGGAGGGGGTACAACAAATCCCTGACCGCTTGCGTTACGACCCCATCCCCTATGATCGTGCCTTGCTCAGTCCACAGTTGATTTTGCTGGAACGGGAACTGGATGACGAATGGTCAGAGGGGGAGTCACCGCAAACAAAACAGTTGGTGGTGTTTACGCTGCTCTTCCCCCACCGGCTGATGGGCACAATTCCCTTGAGCTCGCGCATACGGCCGTTATTCCCCGCCAGCAATTCCGCCCGCCAACGGGTGCTGCTGGTAGATGATGAGACGCATGAGGAAATTCAGGCCTGGGTGGTGCGCAACGGCCGTTACGTCTTTGGCCTGGAAGAGTGGTATAACAAAAATGAAATCCCCATTGGCGGTTTTGTGCATTTGCAGCCCGGCCCAGAACCGGGCGTCCTCAGCCTGGGGTACGACCGGCGGCGACCACAGCGCGAATGGGTACGTCTGGCAACGGCCGTAGACCACCGCATCCAGTTTGAACTCAAACGCCGCGCCGTGAGCTGCGGTTATGACGATTTGATGATTGTGGGCACAGACACCATCGCCGCCATTGACGCCCTGTGGCGGCGCGCCGAAAGCCAGCAGCGCACCGTGGCTTCCTTGCTGGCCGAGATATTTCCCCAATTAGCCCAACTCAACCCCCAAAACACCGTACACGCCAAAACATTATATAGCGCCCTGAACATGATTCGCCGCGTCCCACCCGGCCCGCTATTTGCTGAACTGGTGCGTCATCCCGCTTTCCAACCGGTCGGCGACCATTACTGGCAGTTTGATAAAAGCCGCTGGCAGGAGTCATAGATTTTGAGTAGCAATCCACGTCCCCAAATCAAAGGTTTGTCCTTAAAACGGGTTACGGCCGATACCCCGTTCACCATTGATTATGAATGGTGGCAGAAGTCTGAACTGGACTTGAAGACCTACCTCTTTTCCCGGCTATCCATAGAGGCCGAGGTGGAGATGGACAGCAGCAGCGATCAAGTTGATCTGGTAGATGAGGAAACGGGTGAAGTAGTAACGGTAGATGGCTTTGAATTTATGGTGCAAACCTACTTTAACCAACTGCCGGATGATTTTGCCGAGCGTATGTCACTGGTGGATGCGGTATTTTGTGTGCTGCTGGCGAATGCCAACCGGCCCATGACCGTCCGTGAAATAGCCGACAAAGTGAAACGCCCGGTAGACACTATTTTGCGCACCGTCGGCGGGCCAAAAATTTACCTGGGTATTCGGCCGGTGCCAGAAGAAGAGTAGAGATTGAAAGATCAGGAGAGGGGGAGAATTAATCTCCCCCTCTCCTGATCTCTCAATCTCCTAAAATACAAAATGCCCTCCCCCATAGACATTGAGGTAAAATTATACGGCCAATTGCGCCGGTATCGGCCAGAGGGGGCGACCGGTGCGGCGCACCAGCCGTTTGTCTGGCAGTTAACCGCCGGCGACACGGCCGTTTCCCTGGCGCAGGCATTGGGTATCCCCGATGGGTTGGTGAATGCGGTGGCGGTAAACGGCACGGCCGTACCACCGGATGCCTCCCTCCGCCCCGGCGACAAAGTCAGCCTGTTTCCACCTTCGGCCGGTGGCGTTTAGCTTATCAGGTGAAACATCATGGTCAAAGATTGGGAAAAGCTCAACAGCGAAATTCTGGGGGACTACCGCATTTTTCGCTCCCGCAAAGATACGCGCCGCTCGCCGCGTACCGGACATGTCCACCAGTTTTATGTGCTGGAAGCGGCCGATTGGGTGAACGTGATTCCCCTGACGCCGGATGACAAGGTGGTAATGGTGCATCAATTTCGTCACGGCCGTGAAACCGTTTGCCTGGAAATCCCCGGCGGCATCGTGGACGGCGCCGACGACACCCCCGGCGAAGCCGCCCGGCGCGAACTGTTGGAAGAAACCGGCTACATCGCCGACCACATCATCTACCTGGGCAGCGTAGACCCCAATCCTGCCTTTCTGAACAACCAACTGCACACCTTCCTGGCCCTGGGCGCGCGCCAGGTGCAAAAACCGGAGTTTGACGGCGCCGAAGACATTGCCATTGAAGAAATCCCCCTGTCAGACATCCCCAGCCTCATCCGTAACGGCCGTATTACCCACGCCCTCGTTATTGCCGCGTTTTACCACTACGAAAACTTTGTGTCCGCTAATCAGTAAACCATCATCCGTAATCCGTGAACCATCATCCGTAGCTGATTCGGATTACGGAAAACGGGTTACGGTTCACGAAAGAGGCCCCATGCCCACAACTGACACCCGCAAACAACTGAGCGAAGACATCCACCTGTTGGGTGACATTTTGGGGCGCGTCATTCGCCACCAGGCTGGTATTGAGATTTTTGAACTGGTAGAGCGCCACCGGGCGCTGACCAAGGCGCGGCGTGTTGACCCCCAGATGGATATTGACGGCCGTCTGGAATCCCTTGTCGCCGGTTTCACCATGACCCAGGCCGAACTGGTATCCCGCGCTTTTGCCACCTATTTTGAACTGGTGAACCTGGCCGAAGAGATCAACCGGGTGCGGGTGCTGCGGGAACGGGAACGCGCCGCCCACCCTCAACCGCTCAAAGAATCTATCGCCGCCGCCATTGCCGAACTGCGCCAACTGGGGGTTGACGAATACGAAATGGGCAAATTGCTGGACAAGCTGCGCCTGGAACTCGTTTTCACCGCCCACCCCACCCAGGCGAAACGCCGCACCGTGCTTTCCAAACTGCGCCGCATCAGCCACGCCCTGACGGAACTGCACATGCGCGAACTGCTGCCGGTGGAAGAAGAAAAACTGCTGGCGCACATCCGCGCCGAAGTCACCTCCCTCTGGCTAACCAATCGCACGCGCACGGCCGTCATCACCGTCACCGATGAAGTAAAAACCGGGCTGTATTACGTAGATAACACCATCTGGCAAATCATTCCCGATGTGTATGCAGCGATGGTCACGGCCGTGAGCGAAAATTACCCCGGCCTCAAACCGCCGCGCCAATTCCTCACCTTTGGCTCCTGGATTGGCGGCGACCGCGACGGCAATCCCAACGTCACCGCCGATGTCACCGCCGAAACCTTGCGCCTGCATCGGGGGTTGGCCGTAGAAAAACACCGGGGCACGGCCGTACATCTGAACCGCTCCCTCTCCCTGTCAGACACCCTGATGCCCATCCCAGCCGAATTTTTAGCCGCCCTCACCGAAGTCAAAAACCAATCCACCCATCTGGCTTTCCTGGCCGACCGCTACCCCAACGAGCCATACCGCCTCTGGTCGGCTACACTGGCCGAAGACCTGGCCTACGCCTCACGCGGCGATATGGTATCCAGACTCAAAGGGTTGAGTAACCGCCCCTTGCACATGAAGAGCAAGGACGATTTGTTACGGCCGCTCGACCTGATGAACCAGACCTTGCACCAAACCGGCCTGGAAGATATTGCCCACGATGCCCTGGCCAACTTCCGGCGGCAGGCACAGGTGTTTGGTCTGCATGTGGCCGCCCTGGACATCCGCCAATACAGCGATTACAACACGGCCGTGTTGGATGAACTGCTGCAAAAATTGGGGCTGTACAATGGCTTTGGCGCGCTGGATGGGCATGATCGGGCCGCCGCTCTCTCTGACCTGTTGGCCCAACCCAACCCTGACCTGACCATGCTCACCGAACTCTCGCCGGAAGCAGACGAGACATTGCAGCTATTCCGCATTCTCAAACGAGGGGTGGATTTTTACGGCCGTGAAATCCTCGGCCAATACATCGTCAGTATGACACACGGCCCGGAAGACATCCTGGCCCCGCTGCTTTTAGCCAAATGGCACGGCCTCTGCCTGCAACCGGACAACGAGCAAGAAGGGTTGACCTTTGTGCCTCTCTTTGAAACCCGCGACGATTTGCGCCGCGCCCCCGAAGTAATGACCCACCTCTTCACACACCCGGCCTATGCCCCCCACCTGGCCCGCGCCGGTCGCCAGCAAACCATTATGATCGGCTATTCAGACAGCAACAAAGACGCCGGTTATATGGCCGCCAACTGGGAACTGTACCAGGCGCAGGAGACGCTGGCGGAAACTTGCCGGGCGCATGAGGTGGAAATCATGCTCTTTCACGGCCGTGGCGGCACCATTGCGCGCGGCGGCGGCCCGGCCAACCGGGCCATTTTGGCGCAGCCGCCGGGCAGTGTCAACGGCCGTATCCGCATCACCGAACAGGGCGAAGTGATAGACGAGCGGTACGGCCACCCGGCCATTGCCCGCCGCCACCTGGAGCAAGTGGTCCATGCCACCCTGCTGGCCAGCGCCGATCCCCGGCACGGGGCGCTGCCCCGTGTGCAGCCAGAATGGCGAGCCGCCATGGATGAACTGGCCGCCATCTCCTACCGCGCCTATCGCCAGTTGATATACGAAACGCCGGCGCTGCTGGAATACTGGCAGCAGGCCACACCCATTGCCGAAATTAGCCAGATGCGGATTGGCTCACGGCCGTCGCGCCGCACCGCCAAAGCCACGTTTGACAGCCTGCGCGCCATTCCCTGGGGTTTTAGCTGGATGCAAAGCCGCCACGTGCTGCCCGGCTGGTACGGCGTGGGCGCAGCCCTGGAAACCTTTGGCCAAACCCCTGCCAACGCCCAATTGCTGGCCGATATGTACCACCACTGGCCCTTCTTTCAGGTGGTGCTGGACAATGCCCAGGTCTCCCTGGCCAAAGCGGATATGGGCATTGCCCGCCTTTACGCCAGCCTGGTCAGCGACACGGCCGTGCGTGAACAAATTTACGGAGAGATTAAGGCCGAATTTGACCGTTCCGTCGCCTGGATTTTGCGCGTGACCGGGCAGCGGGAACTGTTGGATAATGACCCCACCTTGCAGCGTTCCGTACACCAGCGCAACCCCTACGTGGACCCGCTAAACTTCATCCAGGTGGGGCTGCTGCGCAAACTGCGTTACCTGGCAGAACAAGAGAGCCAGACCGCCCAGGAACTGCTGCACACCATCTTCCTCACCATCAACGGCATCGCCTCTGGCTTGATGAACACGGGCTAATCCCTGTCCGGGTGTTCATCGGGCAAGGATGCCCGATTTACGAAGGGGTAAAAGGTGTTAGACAAAGACCTGGTATTGGCTATTGACCTGGGCACATCTGGGCCAAAGGTGGCGCTGGTGACTGTTCACGGCCGTGTCCGCGATTGCCGGGTAGGCACGATTACCACCCACATTTTGCCCGGCGGCGGCGCGGAACAAGACCCGGAAGAATGGTGGACGGCCGTCAGAACCACCACCCACCAGCTTCTGGCCGACCATCCCAACGCGGTGGCAAACATAAAGGGCATAGGCTGTACCAGTCAATGGTCGGGCACGGTGGCGGTGGATGGCCACGGCCGTCACCTGATGAACGCCATCATCTGGATGGACTCACGCGGCGCGCCCTACGCCCAGGCCATTACCAATGGGAAGATCAAGATTGAAGGCTACGGCCTGCGTCGGCTGTTCACCTGGCTGCGCCTGACCGGCGGCATCCCCGTCCGTTCCGGCAAAGATTCCATCGCCCATATCCTGTACATCAAACACCACTACCCGGAGATATACCGGCAAACGTATAAATTCCTGGAGCCAAAAGATTATCTCAATCTGCGGCTGACCGGCCTGTTTGCCTCTTCGGTTGATGCCATTACCCTGCACTGGCTGACGGATAATCGAGACATTGATCACATTCACTATGACCCCACCCTGATCCAGTATGCGACGATGGACCGGGATAAATTGCCTGACCTGAAACGGGCGGTGGACATTTTAGGCCCTCTGCAAGCAGAAGCAGCCCAGGAATTGGGCTTGCCGCCCCACATCCCGGTGATCATGGGCACACCGGATATTCAATCGGCGGCGATTGGCTCTGGGGCGGTGCGCGACTACGAACCCCACCTGTATATTGGCACTTCTTCCTGGCTGACCTGCCACGTGCCGTTCAAAAAAACCGATCTGTTTCACAATATGGCTTCTTTGCCATCGGCCATCCCCGGCAAATACTTTATCGCTAATGAACAGGAAACGGCCGGCGCCTGCCTGGCCTTTTTACGCGACAACATTCTGAATGCCGATGATGCCCTGGCCTGCGACCGACCGGTGGGCAATATGTATGCGATATTTGACGCCATGGTGGCGCAGGCGCCGGTGGGCAGCGAGAAAGTGATTTTCACGCCCTGGCTGCATGGCGAACGCACGCCGGTGGATGATCATCTGGTGCGCGCCGGGTTTTATAATCTTTCCTTACGCACCACCCGCGCCCACCTGATTCGCGCCGTTTTTGAGGGGGTGGCTTACAATTCACGCTGGCTGCTGCAATATGTGGAAAAGTTTGCCAAACGGCCGTTAAACAACATCCACATGATCGGCGGCGGCGCCAATTCGGCCATCTGGTGCCAGATTCACGCCGATGTCCTCAACCGCACCATCAAACAGGTGCAAGACCCAATTGAGGCCAATGTGCGCGGTGTGGGGCTGCTCACGGCCGTCGCCCTGGGGTACACCACCTTTGCCGACATCAACACCCAGGTGCCCATCGTCCGGGTCTATGAGCCAGACCCGGCTAACCGCCAGATTTATGATGAGCTTTTTGCCACGTTTGAAACCATCTACCGGCAAAACAAAAAGATATACACGCAATTGAACCGAGGTTGATTATGAAATGGAAAGGATGGCTGCGCCCTTTGCAAACCCGCCTGTTACCCAAATTAGAGCCAAAATTGAAGGCGATACCGGCCATCAACCGGCGCATCGAAGCGCAGTACGAGACGTTGATGGCCGACCTGGAACATTCCCTGAAGCCCTACCGGGATACCGTGCCCACGTATGCGCAAATGCCGGCGCACGGCCGTGACTATGACGCCATTTTAAGCGAGATGCAAACCCTCCAGGCGCAAGAAGAAGCGCGCTGGCGTAATGGTTTTGTCTCTGGCGCCGTCTATCACGGCCAGGAAGAGCATATTCACTTCCTCAACCAGGTCTACGCGCTCCATTCACAAACCAACCCCCTGCACGCTGATCTGTGGCCGAGTCTGGCAAAGTTTGAGGCAGAGATTGTCTCCATGACGGCGCATATGTTGGGCGCGGGCCATACCCGCCCCGGCTATGGTGTGGACGAGGAGATTTGTGGTACGGTTTCATCTGGGGGCACGGAGAGTATCTTGCTGGCAATGAAAACGTACCGGGACTGGGCCAGAGATAAGAAGGGCATCACCCATCCGGAGATGATCGTGCCCGTCACCGCTCATGCCGCTTTTGACAAAGCCGCCCAATACTTCAACATCAAGATGGTACGTATTCCCGTTGACCACAATTACCGCGCCGACTGGACGGCCGTGCCCCACGCCATCACCAAAAATAGCATCGTCATCGTTGGTTCGGCCCCCTCATTTCCACACGGCATCATTGATCCCATTGAAGAGATGTCTACGCTGGCGCTCAAACATGGCATTGGTTTCCACACCGATGCCTGCCTGGGTGGTTTTGTGCTGCCCTGGGCTGGCAGGCTGGGGTATGATGTGCCCCCTTTCGACTTTCGTCTGCCGGGCGTCACTTCCATGTCTGCCGATACGCACAAGTATGGCTATGCGGCGAAGGGAACGTCTGTGGTGTTGTACCGGGGCGCGGCGCTGCGGCGGTATCAATACTTCACGGCCACCGATTGGCCGGGTGGTCTATACTTTTCGCCCACGTTTGCCGGCAGCCGTCCGGGGGCGCTAAGCGCCGCCTGTTGGGCAGCTATGGTGTCGCTGGGGGAGGAGGGGTACCTGCAAGCGACCCGGCAAATTCTGGAAACGGCCGTTGCCCTTCGTGCCGGCATCGCCGCCATCCCTGAACTGCGCCTGTTGGGGCATTCCCTCTTTGTACACGCCTTTACCTCAGACGAACTGGACATTTATCGCGTTCTGGACCACATGACCCGGCAGCAGTGGAGCCTGAATGGGCTGCACCACCCGCCGTGCATCCATTTGTGTGTAACGCTGCGCCATACACAACCCGGTGTGGCCGAGCGATTTCTGGCAGATTTGCGCACGGCCGTGAACACCGTCAAATCGCAACCACAGGCCGAAGGCGGCATGGCCCCTGTTTACGGAATGGCCGCCACCCTTCCCCTGCGCGGCGTCGTCGGTGAACTGCTCAGACGTTACATGGATGTGCTGTATAAGGTGTAAATGGCTGGTGGCTGGCGCCAGCCACCGGCCACTATTTCATTTCCAGCGAAACAACGCCATCATCCAGGCGCGCCAGACCAGCGCGCACAATGCGCCACACGGTCAGAACGATGGGAATGAGGGAAAGCGTCCAGAACAGGTAAGCTGTACCGTGCAGCATCGCCTGGTAATCGGTGATAAAGATGCTGGCCCACAAAAAGAAGCCGCCGAGATTGACCATCACCAGACTGAACCAACTACCCCCCAGCCGGGCCGGTTCGTGCGGCAGGAACAGCCGGTAAAAGAAGTAAGGGATAAAGGCATAACCAAATTGCAGTACCCAACCGTAGATGAGGGCCTGCGGCGCGTTTTGCTCAATGCCGGCGCCGGGAAAGCCGGGTACGCCCAAGATAATCAACGGCGCCACCAGCACCGGGGCTAAAATCCAGAAGTAGGCGATGACCAGATGCCACAGTCCCGGCTGCGACCAGGCTTCCCGGTCCCCCCACAGTGGTTTGATGACGTTCAGCAGCAGCCAGAAGGTGGCGGTCAAAAAAAGGATGATGCCGGGCACGGAAAAATAGTTGGATTTGACCCATGGGCCAAGCACCAGCCCCAACGCGCCGATGGTCAACATCCAGAAGATGGGGGTGATGCTGCGTGGCCAGGCCAACGGCCGTCCCGCCCATGTCGGGTACATATCCACCAACAGCCCGGCAAATACCAGGCTCAGAAAGCCCCAGTTATTGGCGTGGATGTGGACTTCAATGGGTGTCTTGATTCTGAGCCAGTTGCTCCAACCCAGCCACAACCCGGTACCCACGATGATGCCCAGCAAAAAGTAGCTGAGACCGGCGATGTAAAATTTACGGCCGTAATGGGCACTGTTCCCCTCAGCCGCGTTTGCCTGTTTCCGAGCCGACAATCCGCGCAACTGGATGATCAACAGCGTCGTGGCGATGAAAACGAGCGTACCGCCCACAAAAATGAGCGCCTGGTTGACAATGGGAATACCGATGAGCAGCGTCAGCAAACCGATATTTAGCGTCAGCCAGATGTCCCAGCGGAATGCCGGTCGCGGCCGGCCGGCGCGAATGGCCACAATGACCGGCAGTAAGCCAAAGAGCGTTTCCGTCATCGCCCCCAGCGTAATTAAATGCACCCGCAGCCAGCGCAGCCCACTGAACCAGGGCACCAGCGTAAAGCTGGCCAGCGCCGCATCGGCGGCCATTAAAGCCGCCATCAGGATAAAAATCGCCGTCATCAGTAAATAGAGATTCATCAGTGGTCACCCTTTTGCCGATTGGTGCAATCTTGAAGATTGAACCAATCTGACCTTTGCCTACAGCGGCCAATCACGCAGGATGCGTTCGGTTTCTGTGGTTGTATCTGGCTGTAGTATAGGCGTCTGGGTAACGGCCGTCGCCGACTTTTGTCGGGTTTGGCAGATTAAATACTGGCTGATGAGCGGCTCACTCTTTGTGGGGCATCTGTTCTTCGTCACACAGCTTACAATCCAACAGATAACCAAGAAAACGTTGGCGACCGGCGGCCGTTTGCACCCAGGGCCGATTAACCAGCGGTGGGTTGTGCCGCACGTGCTGTCTGTGTCCACAAGCAAGGATGGCCCGCCAATCCCCCACCTCATCCAATTCAAACTCTACAATGGCCTGCTGCATACGCTCACCTGGCCCTATCATCTGGCTGGTGGGCTGGCAGCATGGCAATCTGCTGGCGCGTGGCGCGCAGCCAGAGGCGATCACCATCCAACCGATCCAGCAAATCAAGCGGAATGAGGCGGTACACGGCCGTTGGCGGCGCCTGACCCAATAAAATGTGGCTGATGGTCGGGGCTGTCCCGCGCTGCACCACCGCCGCTACGATGCCCACCAGACGGCCGTCCTGCGCCAGCACCGGCATACCGCGGGCGACTTCGCCGCCCACCCGGTCAACCCGGCCACACACCAGCAGGCGTTGGGACAAGGTGGTCATGGTGTGCCTCCGCCAACTACATCTGGTTAAGCGCCACGCTGCCGCCGGTAGCCAAGGACCAGGACGGAGACGATAACGGCCGCGGCCACCACATGTAGAAAGGCGGTGACGGTGCTGGCTAAAAAGGTTTTGTACTCCACCGGCAGCAGGTAGTCAGGGATGATGCTGAGTACCAGCACCACAGCCGAGATTTTGAGAAAGGAGGGCACGGGGTCAGTGCGGCGGCGGGCCAGCCAGGCAAAGAGGGCGGTGGCGGCCACGGCAGGCACGGCCGTAAAAACGGCGGTGCGGGCATAACTGTCCAATGGCTTGAAGAGAGCGATGTCGGGCCAGATAGTTATGGCTACCACCTGGATAATGAGAACGGCAATGACACTGAGAACGGCCGTGGCTACCCCCAGTCGTACCCATTGATTCCGGTCAAGCTGTATATTCGGTTGCATCTGAATGGTCGTCATCTTATCTACTCCTTTTCGAGGTTTTTGCCCCATAAAACAAATCACTCATCTAATAACAACAGTTTATCCGGTGAGCGCTGGAGCGTCGCCGACTTTTGTCGGGTTTTGCCAAAGAGGTTCGCTGAAGGAGACTTCATGGGCAGCACGTTCGTAGATGAATGAAAATGGGACACGGACGAGCGCGGAGAATGCGGATTTTTAATCTGTGTAATCCGCGTAATCTTTGATTATTTTCAGAGGGGTTAGAGGGCGATTTCGGCCAGGGCCGGCCGGTTCAGAATGTGAATCTGATGACGATCTACGGCGATAAAGCCGTCACTTTCCAATGTGCGCAGGGCGCGCTGCACCACATCGGGCACGGTACCCAGCCGCGCCGCCAATTCAGCCTGGGTGTACCAGCGCGGCCGTTCTAATACATCCCCAACGGCATCTTGAAGCAGCAGGCGGGCCAGGCGACCTGTCACCGGGCGCAGCGAGAGGTCTGTGACCAATGAGACCAGATACAACATGCGCTCCGCCATGTTGGTAATGATGTGCTGCCCAAAGTCAGGTTGTTCCTGAAGCAGGCGCAGCAGCGCGGTGCGGGGGATCAGCCAGACGCCAGCCGGTTCCAGGGCAATGGCGGTGGCCGGATTGGGCTGGTTGGCAAAGACGCCAATTTCGTTGAAGGTGTCGCCTGGTTCCAGAAAGCGCAGGATTTGTTCACGGCCGTTCGGGGATACCTTGACAACCTTCAACCAGCCATGTTGCAGGTAATAGAGGCTTGGGTGGGCTTCACCTTCCAACACCACCACTTCGCCCGTTTCATATTCGCGCCAGCGCGACGCCTGCGCCAACTCTTGCAAAGAGGGGACATCCAACCGGGCAAAGAGGGGGATGTGGCTGATTTGCTGGATAATCTGCGCCAGAGTAGGGCCTTGCACCGCCATGGCGCGATTATAGCGGGCAGCATTGATAAAGATCAATGTCCGCATCTTTCTCCAGATTCGCCTTTGGGGGAATCACAGTTCGTCCAGATAGTTTGCCCCCTATTTTTCCCTGGTCTCGAAGGAAAGCAAATGGGAATGCGCCGTGGCGGCCTGCTGCAAACCTACCGGCAAATAAATGAAATAGTCAGAAGGCGTTGGTTCTGGTGTGGCGGTGGGCAGTACGGCCGTGCCACGCAGCATCTTTTTATACAAACCAGGGGTAGTACGGTGTGGTGTATCAGTAGATCCTTGTTATCGGCCAGCAGTTCCGCCAGAATATCATCCAGAATTGACGATAAATTTCCAACACGATTAGCCAATTCATTGATGTCCCTGCTGTTTCAGGCGATTGTACCGCGCCCGGCAACCAACGTTTGGGGACATTCACATGTTATTGGGCGGGTCCTCTGTGAAGGAAGTGGAAACCTGATGGGGTGTTTGATCTGCCCGCAACATTGCCCGTAAAATGGGAACCAGTGCTGCCCAATCCTGGAAATAACGGGTATGGCCGCTTTGCACATGAACTAATTTGCCACGCCACCTCGTCTGATCACTCCCGTCAGCATCAAGCCACAGCCGAATGGTAAACAAATGAATCTGCTGCTCTTCTCTAGATGTCATATCATTACCCCCTGTTAATGTTGTCATAGCCAGAAGAATAAAATGGAAACCGTTTAACAGGCGTCAAGAAATGCGTTTTCCCTGCAAAAGAGATGACAAAACCAATAATGAAACCAGAGGTTTTTCGCTATAATCACCGCTGGAAAAGGAGCGAGATTTGCGAGGAGAACAGCCGTGACCGGTGTGTTACACATTCAATTACTAGGAGATTTTTCACTGGTTTGTGATGGCGAACCTATACGGAGCGTCAGCGTTGGTCGTGTTCAGTCGCTCTTAGCCTACCTGGTCTTACATCACCATGCGCCCCAGCCCCGGCATCTCATCGCTTTCCGTTTCTGGCCGGATGTACCCGAAGCCAATGCCCGCGCCAATCTACGCAATCTCTATTACCAGCTACGCCACGCCCTACCCCATGCGGATGCGTATTTATTGGCAGACACCCTGACACTCCAATGGCAACCAGATGCACCCTTTACCCTGGACGTGACGACGTTCCGACAGGCGCTCACCCAGGCCAGCCAGACAGGGGATGATAGGGAAAAAAGGCGGTGGCTAGAAACGGCCGTTTCCCTTTATAAAGGTGAACTACTGCCCGGCGATTACGCCGACTGGCTCATCCCCATCCGGGAAGAACTCCATCAGGCTTTTATCCGCGCCCTGGAGCAGTTGTCTTTGCTGTGTGAACAGGCCTCTGCCTTTGCGGAAGCCATCCGTTACCAGCAGCGCCTGATTCAACTGGACCCTTTGGACGAAACTGCATACATTCACCTGATGCGCCTTCATGCCCGCAGCGGAGACCGCGCCGGGGTACAACGGGTTTATAAAGCGTGTGTTACCGCCCTGCAAACCGAATTAGCCATTGCCCCTGACCCGGCGACCACAGATGCCTACAACCACTATTTACGGCAGGCGGCCCCGGTAATTGACCACCCCCCTCTGACAACCAC